>DASCNH010000027.1:0-55984 GCA_036011365.1 Planctomycetota bacterium
CTGGGTGTTATTTGTGAGTCTCCCCGGGTGGGTGGGGGCTTGGGATGGTTGACCGGGTGTTGGCCAGTGAAGCCCCCCCGGCAGGACACGCCCAATCGGGCAACTCCACCATGGGCCAGCCAACACCTACCCCCACACACGCCGCCTCAATCAGGAGGCCCGCCAGCGAGGTCCGGGCCCGGCCAATCATCCGGCCTTCGCACCCCTACTCGTCGGTAACCGCATCCAGTCCCCCCGAGCCCACCGCCCGCGCCACGGCGGCGTCGAACTCCTCGTTCGCCGGGTGGCCGGACCAAATCTCGGCTCCGGCGCGGTCGAACACAAAGGCCGCGGGGATTCCCCTGACGCCCCAGGCCTTGCCGGTTGCGCCGGCGGTGTCGAGGCCCACGGCGTAGGGCATCTTGAAGCGCTCGATGAAGGCGGCGATCTTTTCGTTCTCCTTGGCTCCGCGGCTGGAGTGGATGCCCAGGACAACCAGGCCCTGGTCGGCGTAGCGCTCGGCGGTCTTCACTAGATGCGGGGTGGACTTGACACAGGGCGGGCACCAGGTGGCCCAGAACTCCACCACCACCGGCTTGCCGCGCAGGGCGGCCAGGGTCGGGCTGCCCGTGGTGTTGGTCCAGCCGCTAACGGCCAGCTGCTTGGTGCTGGCCGAGGCGGAGCTCTTCTCGGCAATACCGGGTTCAGCCGGGCCGCTGCTCGCGGAGGCCACGGCCTTGGCCTGGAGACCGCCGTCCTGCTGGGGCTCCGCCTGCCTGACCTCTGCTGAACAACCTGCCAGGTGAGCGAGGGATGCGATAGGGACGAGGGTGGCGATCGTGGCGATCGTGGAAGTGAAGCGCATTTGGCTGGTGTGGGCTGGGTTGGAGGGGGGGGTGCCGGGTGACCATCCTAGCCTGTACGCACCCCCAGGCCTTGCCCCAGAGTGTGCAAACCGTTCACCGGCGGGCGGGAGGCCGTCGCTGTCGGCTGTCTTGCGCGCTGGCCAAATGGACTGTTTACGCTTCCGGGCCCGACTCCCTATCCTGGACGCATGCGTCTTCTCACCGCCCTGACCCTGCTCGCGCTCGGCGCCTGCACTACGGTACCTCGGCGGCAGCCGAACATCATCTACATCATGGCGGACGACCTCGGCTATGGCGAGCTCGGCTGCTATGGTCAGGACAAGATCCGCACACCGCGCCTGGACCGGCTGGCCGCGGAGGGCCTGCGCTTCACTCGCCACTACTCGGGCAGCGCCGTCTGCGCGCCTTCGCGCTGCACGCTGTTGACGGGCAAGCACCAGGGCCACGCCTCCATCAGGGGCAACGACGAGGTGGGCTCGCGGGGAGACGTATGGCACGACCCGGAGTTGGAGGGCCAGCGCCCTATCCCTGCGGAGGATGTGACCGTCGCGGAACTCCTCAAAAATGTGGGCTATGCCACGGCGGCGATCGGCAAGTGGGGCCTGGGGTGGATGGGGTCCAGCGGCGACCCGCTGACCCAGGGCTTCGACTTTTTCTACGGCTACAACTGCCAGCGCATCGCCCATAGCTACTACCCGGTCTTTCTGTGGCGCAATCACGAGCAGGAGCTCCTGGACAACGACTTCACCTACCCCCACGAGAAGCTGCCCAAGGGCCTCGACCCCGAAGACCCGGCCAGCTACGCGCGCTATACGAGCCGGGACTACTCACAGGATCGCATGACGACTGCTGCTCTCGACTTCGTGCGCGAGAACGCGGACCGACCCTTCTTCCTGTACCTGCCCTATGCCACGCCCCATGTGGCCCTGCAGGTTCCCGCGGACTCCCTGGCGGAATACGCCGGGGCCTTCGCGGAAACGCCCTACACCGGGGGCAAGGGGTACGTCCCCCACCGCACGCCGCGCGCCGCCTACGCGGCCATGATCACGCGCATGGACCGGGACATCGGCAAGTTGCTGGACCTGCTCGATGAGCTGTCACTCGGGGATGACACGCTGGTCATCTTCACCAGCGACAATGGACCCACCTACGCCGGTGGCGTCGACTACGAATTCTTCGAGAGCGCCGGTGGGCTGCGCGGCCTCAAGGGTTCGCTCTTCGAGGGCGGCGTGCGTGTACCCATGCTCGCGCGCTGGCCCGGGAGGATCAGCCCGGGAACGACCAGCGACCATGTCAGCGCGTTCTGGGATGTGTTGCCCACACTTTGCGAGGTGGCCGGGACCGAGACGCCGACGGGCGGCGACGGCATCTCGTACCTGCCTACGCTGCTGGGCGATGACGAGAACCAGAGCCAACACGATTCGCTCTACTGGGAGCACGCCCGGCGTTGGCAGGCGGCCATCGAGGGGCCCTGGAAGGCGGTGCGGCGCAAGCCCGGAGCTGCACTGATGCTCTTCAACCTGGACTCGGACCCGCAGGAGGCTCACAACCTAGCGGACGAGAAGCCGGAGCTCGTGCTTCATTTCGAGGAGTTGCTCAGGGCCTCACGCACGCCGTCCGAACACTTCCCCCTACAACCTGCCGAGGGCAAGTAGGCCGCATCCCCCACGGGAGTTCATCCCGCGCTGCACCGGAGCGGCGGGAGTAAGAACGCTGGCCTGGGCACACGGGTATCAGCGGACTTCACCCTGGCAATGGACGGCAGCAGCCTTCCCGCGGCCCGCCCGACTGGCGGCGGGGCCACAACTCCCGCGGAAGCCTATACTGGGGAACCAAGGCCGCCGGAGGCTGCTTGCCCTGGCCGCCTACCCAGGGCCCCACAGCACCCGGCCGCCCAACGCCTCGCCCCCATGCCCTCGCCCTTCTCAATCCTGCACTCTGAACTCGGCACGGCCCGTACATTGTCGGTGCTCGCCGGTTGCCTGGGGAGGCGCCTGCGTGGCGAACCCTTTCGGGATGCGGCGGAGCCCCGAGACCGTCGGGAGCGCAATGGACGCACGCTGGCGCGTTGGGCCCTCTTGCTCCACCGGGAGCTGCGGGCTGCGCTAGGCGCCGAGGCGGGCTTGCAGTTGGCCACGCGGGTCTGTGTGGCCGGCAGCGTGGCAGATCTGAACACGCGCCTGGGCCGGCCGGATGCGGAGCGCTTCTCCACCCTGGACGAAAACGGCCGTCGGCTCCAGGTGCGCGAGTGGGTCGACTCGTTTCCCAATGCCGAAGCCACCATTGAACAGAGCGACCCCCACCAGGTGCGCTTCACGGTGCAGCGCTGCTCCCTGGTGGAAGCCTGTGCGAGCGCGGGCCAGGCCGAACTGGCTGCGGCCTTCTGCGAAGGCGACAGCCTCTTCTTCCCCTCGCTCACGCCCCCCATTCACATCCAACGCACGCAGACCATCGCCACGGGCGGCACGGCCTGTGACTTCTGCCTGTGCTTGAATGACCCGCAGCCGGACTCACCCGCCCCCCTACCGGAAGCCGCCGGAGCACACGCATGAAGACTATCATCACTGGCCTGGCGCTCATCCTGTGCGCCCGCCTGGCCTCGACCAGCGCCGCACCCCAGTTCGACGACGCAAGTGACCCCGCCAACGACGCCGCCTTCCTCTGGAACGGTTTCAATCACACCTGGGACTACAACCACCGTGCGGCTCGCCTGGGGGACGGCATTGTCCACCAGAGCGCCGACGGCACCAGTTGCCAGGCAACATTGCGACACACCGCTGCCTCCGGCCTGGGCCCGGACAGTGCGGCATTCACCAGCAACTTCACACAAATCAGCGCCAGCCACCTGCGCTTCGCCAGTGTAGAGGTGCCCCTGCGCCTGACCGGCGCCGAAGGTGCCACGCTCTTCGCCTGGAGTCGGGTGGACCTGCCCACTGGCGCACACCCTGAGAGTTCCCTGGCGGTTCTGAATGGCTTCGACATGCTGGCCCTGGGCTCGGCGGACAAGTTGAAGTCACTGGATCTAGCCGTCGGGCCAACACGCATCGCCAGCGACGGCACACTTTCCTGTGCCGCCGGCGTGCGCCTCAACGCCGGTTGCGATTCCCTGGAGTGCCCGCCCCTTGATCAAACCGTGGACATGGATGTCTTTCTGGAGGTGCTCTTCATCTATACGGATGACTCCACGGCTCTGGCGACTTCGACCAAGCGCGTCAGCACGGCGCTGACCTGGGACAAGCGCACGGAGATCTTCCCAACCACGGTGGCGGACTCGATCACAGGCCAGGGCCAGGGGTCATTTCCGGCGGCCGCCCTGGCCCTGCGCTCCCTGCACTTGTCCTTCGATTCATGGCATCACATGCTTGAGTGGCAGACATGGGTGACACCGACGGCCTACGACGCCAACAGCGGCCAGCTGCAGTTCTCGCGCACGCTCTTCTTCAAGCAGTGGGCCCAAGGTATGCGCTGGACCCACCTGCCCGAATCGCTCCTGGCCCAGCGCAAGTCCGGCTCCGGCACGGTGGGAGCCAATCTGGTATTGATCCAACTGGCAGAGGGCGCGGCCGAGGCACAGACACGCGCTGGCACTATCGATTGGCCGGGTTATAACCTGCCCCCGGACGACCCCGCCGCGGTCTCCGCCGAACAGGCATCCTTCACCTACTGACCCCGCCCCACCAGAATCGGCCATCTAGTGTCGGCTAGGAGGGAAGCGGCCGACTCAGTTCACGCGTGACGGCTGCGTGGCTCAAGAAGACATGGTGGCCAGCCCCACTCCAAGACGCTTCTGACAGAGATCATCTCGCCCCCGCCACTCCTCTCCCCGCCCCTCGCCGCCCGCCACACACACGGCCTCGATTTCTCCCAGCAACACAACTGATTCGCGTGTTCTCTCCTGTGGCGCCTCCAAGTACGACAACTGGCCGGAACCCAACGGCACAACCGGTCACATCCAGGGCTACAGCAGCCGCGGACGCAGCAACTCGGGCATGATGTTGCCCGACATCATCGGGCCCACGGGCAACTGGACCGTGGCCTATGCCTCACCGTCCAAACCCAACGGGGCCTTTGGAGGCACGAGTTGCGCCACGCCCAACCTGGCGGGAGTGGCCGCCTGCTTCTGGTCCGAGTTCCCCAACCTGACCGCCAGCGCGGTCTCCTCCATGCTCAAGGATCAGGCGCGCATCCACCGGGACTGGGGCGACGGCGGCGACGACATTACCTATGGCGCCGGGGGAGTGTTCTTGCACGAATACTCTTATGGAACGGTCTGGGTCGACCGTGACTACTTCGACTGGGTGACCCTCCTCGGAGGCTTGTGGGACGGCAGCAGCATGTTTGGGCCCTTCTACCGCGTCGAGGATGCTGTCTCCGCCATTCCAGACGGCGGTCGCATGATCTTCTTTGGCAACAGCTACCCGGAACCGGTCACGGCCACCAAGCGTTTCGACATGGAGATCATCGACACCACCGCCACGCTGGGTAACTGACGGAAGCCGGCGAGAGGACATGAGAGACGTGGCTGGCAGAATCATCTTGGCGCCCCTGTTGCCCTGCCTGCCCGCCTCCGGCGCGCAGGCCGCCCGGGGCGCTGCCGGACCCCCGCGGGCGCTGGCCTCCCTGGAGCAGGTCGCGGGCTGAGCAGCAACCGCGGTGGACGACCCCCTCTTCCAGCCAGGGGCGCCACAACAGCCGACCATGACGGCCCGCCAGGGCCAGGAAACGGCGCCCAAGGATCCCAGAGGGAACCTCGGACCACGTATTTCGTCCAACGGTGTAGACTTGGGCTAGCGCCCAGGCCTCCCGGCAGACCTGCCACGCCGGCCGGGCTTCTAACCACCCTCCCCCCCTTCCTCTCAGGAATAGCACATGTCCCGCAGACTCATTTCCGCCCTCGGCGGCACCCTCCTAGGCCTTTCCCTCTTCTCCGTCGGAGCCTCCGCCCAGACACCGGTGGCGCCCTTCCCCATGAGCCCCCTCGGCTCCGATGATGCTCACCTGGGCCTGCTCATGCAGCCCAAGCTGAACGAGATCGCGGCCCTGCCCCGCACCGGCGACTTGCTCATGGTCGACGCCCTGCTGCCGGACGGCAGCCTGGTGGACCTCGACCTGACCGCCCTGGACATCGCCAAGCGACGCTTCGGTTTCCAGGTGAACGGTGTCGCCCAACCGCGCCTGCTGGATGGCCTCGATCTCACCCTGTGGCGCGGCACCATCCGTGGAGCCGCCGACACATCCGAGGTGATGCTCTCGTTCTCCAACCACGGCTGCAGCGGCTGGATCCGCACGGCGAATGACCTGATACACCTGGTTCCCGACCGCGACGGCAATGACTGGCAGGGCTCACGCGTGCTGCTGACCACCGAGGCCGCCCTCAATGCGCGGGGTGCTGTCCTGCCCGAGTTCTGTAACGCCCAGCCCACGCCCAGCGGCGGCTTCGGTGTCGGCGACATAGGCCAGACCGGCGGCGGCTCAACCTACGCGGCCGGCTCCTGTAATCAGATGGAGTGCACCATCGCCATGGAGACCGACTACCAACTCTTCCAGGTCTTCGGGAATCTGAGCGCCATGACCACCTATGTCACGACGCTGCTCACCTATGTCAGCGATCGCTACGAGAGCCAGGCCAGCACGGTACTGACCTTCCCCTATTTGCAGTTCTACACAACTTCCAGCGACCCCTGGTCCGCCCAGGACGGTGGTGGCGGCTGCATCGATGTGCTCTACGAGTTCCAGGCAGCTTGGGTCGGCAACATTCCCGGCGGCGCCACCCTTGGCCACATGATGAGCGGTGCGAACCTGGGCTGTGGCGTGGCCTGGCTAGATGTGCTGTGCAACAGCCAGTACAACTTCTCGGTCAGCGGCAACATCAACGGCGGCTCGGCCTTCCCCATTCAGCAGCAGCCCAACAACTGGGACTTCATGGTCGTGGCTCACGAGCTGGGCCATAACTTCGGTTCACCCCACACCCACGATTACTGCCCGCCCCTGGACGAGTGTGCGCCCTCCGGCTACTTCGGCCAGTGCCAGAGCTCCCAGGTCTGCACCAGCTCCGGCACGATCATGAGCTACTGCCACCTGTGCAGCGGCGGAACCGGCAACATCACCACTTACTTCCACCCGACGGCGGCGGCGGTCATGCTCAACCGCGCCCAGACCTGCCTGCCGAACTTCAGTGGTGGCATTACTGCAGACCCGCCGACACTGCTCGACCCCGGCGTGGCCACTCCGGTCACAATCGACGTGGCCACGACCCCCGTGGGTGGCCTGGTGGAGCTCTACTACCGCTATGGCGGCAATACCTACACGGCCATCCCCATGACTTCCGGCGGTGGCAATACCTGGAACGCCAGCCTGCCCGCGGCCAGTTGTGGTGACTCGCCGGAGTTCTACTTCACCTATACGGATGCGGCCTGTGGCCAGGTCTTCCATCCCGCCGGGGCTCCCGGAACGGTGCATAGCGCCGACGTGGGCACGCCGACCGTTGTTTTCGCCGATGATTTCGAGACCAACACCGGCTGGGTGGCCGTCAACCTGGGCGCCAGCAGCGGCGACTGGCAGCGCGGCGTCCCCGTGGACGACTCCGGCTGGGACTACGATATCGATGCGGACTACGACGGTAGCGGCAGTTGCTACCTGACGCAGAACCAGACCGGCAACACAGATGTGGATGACGGCGCCGTCGAACTGACGTCGCCGTCCTTCGACATGTCCGGTGGCAGTGGCATGATCTCCTACGCCTACTTCCTGCGGCTCACCAACGACGATGGTGCGGACATGCTGTTGGTAGAGGCCAGCAGCACCGGATCCGCCGGGCCTTGGACAGAGGTGGCCCGCCACGACACGAACCTCGGCCTCAACTGGTCCACCCACGCTATCTCCTCGGCGGACCTCGCGGCGGCCAGCGTCAGCCAGACGGCGGACATGATGATCCGCTTCACGACCAATGACTCGAACCCGCAGAGCATCGTGGAGGCCGGCGTGGACGCCTTTGATGTCTCCCTGATCGACTGTGGCGGCGGCATCGGCACTAACTACTGCACGGCCGGCCCCAACGCCGTGGCCATCAGCGCCCAGGGCAGTGATAGCGTGGCAGCCAACAACTTCACGCTGCATGCGGAAACGGCTCCGACACAGTCGTTCGGTCTGTTCTTCTATGGAGCCAGCGAACTAAACGCTCCCCTGGGCCAAGGCACTCTGTGCGTTGGTGGTGTTACACGCCTCAACCCGCCCCTCAACTCCGGGAACAGCGGCCACTTCGACCGTCAGGTGGACTTCACTGCTCCCCCGTCCCCGCCCTACCAGATCCTTCCAGGGCAGACCTGGAACTTCCAGATCTGGTTCAGGGACGGCGGCAACTCGGACCTTTCGGACGCTCTGAAGGTAACCTTCCAGCCCTGAGAGCGGCTCAACAACGAACGGGGCGGGCCGGACGGCAGCGACTGTCCGGCCCGCCCCTTGTGCATTTGGTTTTCCCCACGGAAGCGCCATCGCGATTATCATGGGGAACACAAGAAACTGGAGGCTGCCCATGCTGAACCTGATCCTGATCCTGCCACTATGCGTGGCGCCCGCCCAACCCGCGACGGGTGAGTTGCTGCCTATTCGTTACCTCGTCGACGATCAGGGACGAGAACTGGTCTTGCACGGTCTCAACATCAGCAATGCCGCCAAGAGTGATCCACGAGGCATGGCCTGGCACAAGCGCGCGGACTATGCGCGCATGGGTGAGTGGGGTTTCAATGCCATCCGCCTGCTGTGGTTTTGGAGTGTGCTGGAAAGCCAGGAGGGACTCTATGACATCGGCTACCTGGACCGCCTGCGCAAGCGTCTTGACTGGGCCCAGGAGAACGGCCTGAAGGTGATCCTCGACATGCATCAGGATCTCTACGGCCCCAAGTTTACCGGCGATGGCGCACCTCTGTGGGCCACCCTGGACGAAGACATCCCATTCGAGCCCACGACACCCTGGTGGCTGAACTACCTCCACCCGGCCGTGCGCACTTCATTCAGCAACCTGTGGCATGACCTCTGGCTCCAGCAGAAGTACCAGCGCGCCTGGCAACTGGTAGCCCTGCATCTCGGCGACCACCCCGCCGTAATCAGCTATGACCTGATGAACGAGCCATTCCACGGCGACGAGGACCTCACAACCTTCGAGGCGCAATACCTGAAGCCCTTCTACCACGGCATAGCCCAAGCCATCCGCCAGGTTCGCCCGGAAGCCAACATCGGCTTTGAGCCAGTGGCCTTCCCGACCGCCTCCGGCCTTCTCTCAAACATGCCGGCCTTCGGTGATGACAACGCCCTCTACCTGCCCCATTACTACGACCCCTTTGTGCACGAAGGGCTGGCCTACCACGGCAACCGCTGGGTGGTGATGCTGGCCATTTCCATGAAAGCCGTCGAGGCGAACCGCCACGAAGTCCCCATGGTGCTCGGCGAGTGGGGAGTGCTCTCCTCTTCACCGGGATGGGATGATTATGTCAGCGACGTGCTGGACGCCCTGGACATCTACTCTTCCGGCTGGACCTGGTGGGCCTATGACCGGGGTAGCGGCTTCGCCATCCTCAACGCCGACGGCAGCGAGAACGAACGCCTGCAGCCACTGGTCCGCACCTACCCCCAGGCTGTGGCCGGCCACATCGTCTCTCAAGGATTCAATGCGGCTACACGCATATTCGAGATGGAGTTCACCAACAATCCCGCGGCCAGCGGCCCCACCGAGATCTTCGTACCAGCGGAGCGCCTCTACGGGGGCTCATTCCAGCTGACCTTCAGCGATCCGGATGGCGCCTGGTCATACAGTTTCGACGATAGCCGTCAGGTGCTCGCCCTGGTCCACGACCCTGGCACAGAGAGTCACACCGTGCGCATCACGCCCTAGGGCAAGGTCGTTCCCAGTAATGCGTCGCGCCACCAGCCAGCTCAGCGGATTCCGCAACTGCCCCCGCCGTTCTTCTCAAAGTAGCGCTGGTGGTACTCCTCGGCCCGGAACCACTCGCCGGCCGGGACGATCTCAGTAACAACCGGCCGCCTATAGCGTCCCGAGGCCGCCAAGGCCTCCAACGTAGCTCCGGCAACCTCAGCCTGAGACTCGTCATGGAAGAAGATCGCTGATCGGTATTGGGTGCCCACATCGGGCCCCTGGCGATTCAGCGTTGTCGGATCATGGCATTCCCAGAAACACTCGAGGAGCTGCTCATAGCTCACCGCTTCAGGGTCGAACTCGACGCGCACTGCTTCCGCGTGCCCCGTGCTCCCGGCGCAGACCTCAGCGTAGCTGGCCTGACCCGCCTCCCCGCCGGTGTAGCCCACGGCGGTTTCTAGCACGCCTGCCACCGCCCTGAAGGTGGCATCCACGCCCCAAAAGCAACCGGCGGCAAATGTGGCTGTCTCGGTCATGGATGAGGTGGTCTCCGGCAGTGACTGGGTCTGGGTTCGAGGGCGCTGGCTTGTACCGCAGCTCCGGGCGTCCATCAATGCTGCGGGGATGCGGCTGGGATGGCCTCAGGCCGGCCCAGCCCCGCAGCCCTACTGCTCGGAAGCGGCGGGGCTTCCGATCATGTGTACGTCGCGCTGGGGGAAGGGAATCTGGATGCCCGCCGTGGCGAACCCCTCGTAAACGGCGGTGTTGAGGGTGTCCGTTGCCCGTCCACGATCCGCCGGCTCCTTGATCCAGCACAGCAACTCGAAGTCCAGGGAGGATTCGCCGAAGGCGCGGAAGCGCACGCGCGGCTCAGGAGTCTTGCATACCAGATCCTCCCCGGCGGCGGCAGCCAACAGGGCGCTGCGCACTTCGGGTAGGTCTGACCCATAGGCCACGCCAACCTTGAGGCGGATGCGTAGCTTGGAGGATGGGCCGCGGGTTTGGTTCGTGATCTTCCCGGCGCCAATGACAGAGTTGGGTACGGTGATCTCCACGTCGTCGCGCGTCACTACCCGTGTCGAACGCAGGCCAATGTGGATCACTTCACCGCGCGCTCCGTTCTCGAAGACGATGTAGTCGCCTACCTGATAGGGCGCATCGGCGATGATGAAGACTCCCGCGAAGAGGTTGGCGAGGGTGTCCTTGGCAGCGAAGCCGATGGCAACACCGGCGATGCCCGCGCTGGCCAGCCAGCCCGTGGCGTCCACATTCCAAACCACGATCAGCCCATAGGCAGCGGCTCCGATCAGGGCCAGCTTGCCGAGGTTGTCGAAGAGCGGGTAGGTGCTCTGTTCGACGGCCTTGAAGCGCGCCGGGTTGCCGGCGGCGCTGCGTACGAGCAGCGTGCAGAGGCTCAGGCCGAAGAGCGTCCAGACGATGAGGCCCGCGGACGCCAACAGGCGGTGGATTGCCCGTAGGCTGCCCTCGCCGAGCTCCAATCGTCCGGCGGCAGCCCAAAGGCCAAGGATAATTGTGGAGCGTAGAATGGGGCCGTGGAGCAGGGCCACCACCTTGTCATCCAGATCCGTGTGCGTCTTGCGCGACCAGAGGATCAGGGTGCGCGTCACCAGCCAGTCAACGACCTTCGCCAGCAAAAGGGCCAGGACCAGGAGCGCCAGGGCCTGGAGCGGGCGCGTGGGAATCCACTCAGTCAGCAATGCCGAACCCTGTTCCAGGAGGTCCGGGGCAGACTCCGGGGGGCGCTGTTCCGTGGCCTGGAGTGAGGTGAGCATGGTGGGCGGGTCGGTCGGCCGACGCCGCTGGGCCCCAGGCTACTACCCCGCCGGGCTCGAGGGGATAGGGGAACGGGCCACAACTCAAGAGGGGCGCTCCCGGGAGTCGAAAACAGAAGCAGATCTCTCCCGGCCTTTCGCCCCCTCCCCGCCCGTTTCCTGCGGACTCCAGCACAATCCCCAGCCATGCCAGCCTCCCCACTTTCCTTCCCGGCGCCCGACCACACCAATGATGCCGGCCGACTGCTGACAGCAGTAGCGGCCCTGGGGGCCCTGAGCCTATGTTTCTCTGGCCTGCAGGGGGTCTCCACAGGGGGCCCCGGCGAGCTTCCGGCCGCCCATTCCCTGGCCCCCTCCCTCCTCCCGCGACAGCATCGAGCCACGCCCCTCGCCGCCCCTGAAGGCCGCGACGCACGCCCATATATGAGTTTTTACGCCCCCTTCCTCCTAAATGCGCTATCCTTAGCCTCACGCCCCGGGGCCTCGGCCCCCCGTCTGGAGGGACGGCGGCGATCTCCCCCAGGAGAGCACCATTGAGCATCAAGAAGGCACCCGGCAAGGGCCCCAAGAAGGGTTTCACCATACTCGAGCTGATGATTTGGCTCGTGTTGATGTCGATCGTCGCCAGCTTCGCCATCCCGGCCTTCTTCGACCGGGCCGAGGTGACGCTGGACAACGCCTGCACGCTGCTGCTGGAGGATTTGCGGGGCACCCAAAACAGAGCGGCCTACAACCGTGCCACCTACTTTGTCACCGTCCGCGAGGACGGTGACGGCTACGCGGTCAGGGACCGCGCAGGCCATGTCATCCGCCACCCCTTGGGCAGCGGAGACTACGAGCGACGCTACTCAACGGATGCGGTCTTCGAAGGCGTGGCCATCAGCCATGTGAACTTCGGTGACGAGCTCAGGATCGAATACGACGACCAGGGGTTCGCGGTGAACGGCGGTGCGGTGGAGCTATCCTACAGGGATCGGAAGCGCGTGATCCTGGTGGAGCCCGGGACCGGGATGCTGGAGGTTCACGGTATGGAACACGCCTGGCTCGACGACGGCCGTTGAGCGCCGACATAGCGCGACGCCCAAGCGCCTAGGCCAAGCTACGATTATGCCGTTGTCGCCAGAAGCGTATGCTGTGCAAGCGATGCGGCACCTCCCCATACTCCTGCTCGCTGCCCTTCCGACCTGTGGCGGCGAGGCCGTTTCCCTGGCCCATCTCGATGGGCAGCCCGCCTTCGACGGGCAGCTCCGGGGAGGCTTCCTTAAGGGGGCCTGGAAGCGCTGGCATCCGTCGGGGATGCCAGCCTTCGCGGGTACGTTTCGGCAGGGCGAGCTGGATGGCACCTGGCGTACCTGGTTCCCTGATGGCCAGCCGGAGATCGTCGCCACCCATGTGGACGGCCACCTGCACGGGCGCTGGACGCGCTCGGCACCGGATGGGCGCAGGGCCGAAGACGGAACCTACCTGCGCGGCGAGCGCGAGGGGCTTTGGCGCATGGAGCACGCTGACGGCAACCGCATCGAGGTCCACTACCGCCGGGGCCTGCGCCATGGGCCCCGGCTACGCTTCCTGCCCAGCGGACAGAAGGCCCAGGAAGAGACATTCGTGGAGGACTTGAATTCGGGCCTGGCGCGCACCTGGCACGGAAACGGGCAGCTGGCCTCCGAGGGCCTGTTCGTGGCTGGGCAACGCTCTGGCGAGCACAGGCGCTGGTTCGCCACCGGCGAACTACAGTCGAAGATGAACTACACCCGGGGGCTCCTGGAAGGCGAAGCGGCCAGTTGGTTCCCGGACAGGCGTGAGCACCATAGGGGCGTGTTCGTCGCTGGGGAGAAAGAGGGTGTCTGGAAGGAGTGGCAGGAGGATGGTGGGTGGAAAACTGTGGGCTGGGTTGAAGGTGAGCGGGAGGGTGTTTCAGAGACCTTCTATGCGAATGGCAAGCGGGCGCGGGCTGGCCTCTGGCGCCGGGATATGCGCCAGGGCGCCTGGCGCAGCTGGCGGCCTGATGGCACGCCCCACACGGAAGAACACTGGGATTCAGGCGTAGCCACTGGACTCTGGCGCTGGTGGCATGAGAACGGCGTGCTCGGCGGCGCCGCGGAGAAGGAAGGCGGCAAGCTGCACGGCCAGTTTCGAAGCAGTTTTGACGACGGCCAGCCAAAGGAGGAGGGGCGCTTCGAAGCTGACCGGCGGGTGGGGACTTGGACCATTTGGACGGAGGACGGCAGCCGCATTGTGGATCAATGGCGGGCAGGCGTTCAGGAGGGGCTCTGGCAGAGCTTCGCTCCGGATGGGCGCAAGCTGGAGGAGGGGCAGTTCCTCGCCGGCGCGCGGGAAGGGATCTGGAGCACATGGACAGAGGATGGCGGCCACATGACGGCCATGCGGAGGGGGAATGTACGCGAAGGAGCCGGTGAGCGGCAGCACCCCGATGGAAGCTTGGCGGCCGCAGGCAGCTGGCAGGCGGATCAGCAGAGCGGCACCTGGAAGTACTGGGATCCAGCGGGGCGACTGATCCTCGAAGGCCCCTTCGTCAATGGGGAGCGTCATGGCCTGTGGATAGCCCATGGAGCGAACGGCTGGCGTGAGTACACGACCCACGCCGCTGGCAAGCGCCACGGGCGCTGGGCAGCGGTGGATCCCCAAGGGACCATCCGCGAGGAGGGGACCTTGGTGGACGGGTTGCGCAGCGGCCCCTGGGTGTTGCGCCGGGAAGATGGCTCCACGGCCGAGGAAGGTGAGATGCTTGACGACCTCCGCGCGGGGCCGTGGATCGCCCGGCACCCGGACGGAACAAGGGCCATGGCCGGGGACTACCTGGATGGGGAGCGCAGCGGCCCCTGGCGGGGCTGGGCTCCGGACGGTCGTCTGATCGCCGAAGGAAGCTTCCTGAATGGCAAGCGCGATGGACTCTGGCGGGAGTGGACACCGGAGGGTGAGCTGGACCCGGCGGCCAGCGGCGTGTATGTGGCTGGCCGCCGGGCGGCGGGCCTCCCCGAGGATTGAAACAGCTGCTTGCGGGGCGATGCTGGGCAGGAGCAAGAGGTTATCCTGTGAACATGTGGCGCTCCCCGGTAGCCCTCCTGGTCCTGTGCGCCTGCACACCCGAACCGACTCGGCAGGTTGAATCCGGGAGCGCAGTCTATGAGGGGGCCCTGGGCACCGCGGGTTACGAAGGTGAGTGGTTCCGTTGGCACGCCAATGGGCAGATAGCCTTCGCCGGGTCGTTCAAGCGCGGGCAGCTGCACGGTTCCTGGCGCACTTGGTTTCCCGATGGGAGTCTCTCCGGCGAGGGCATCAGCTATCGAGGCGTCAAGGAGGGCTTGCACAGCGATTGGGCAGAGGATGGACGGCTGGCATCAGCCGGCCGCTACAAGGCGGATCTCAAGGAGGGCGTCTGGAAATACCACCTGCCCCGGGGTGGCTGGATAGTGAATCACTGGCTGGCCGGCGAACTGAATGGGAGCCAGGCCCAGTGGTATCCCAGCGGACAGGTGGCTGAACAGCTCGTGTATTCCAGCGGGCACCCGGTGGGCGTGGCCATCACATACCACGAGAACGGTCAGATGGCTTCGGAAGGTGTACTCGATGGTGAAGGGCGCTTGCAGCGCACTCTGCGCCGCTGGCACGAGAATGGGAAACTCTCAGAGCAGGCCGAGTACCTGCGTGGGGAACGCGAGGGGGCGGCGACGACCTGGCACGCGGATGGAAGGCTCCAAACAAGGGGCGTCTACGAGAGCGGCAAGCGAGCAGGCCTCTGGGAGGAGTGGCAGGCCGGGGGCGAACGTTCGGAGACCATGTTCGCGGATGGCCAGGAGGAGGGAGCGTTCACCAAGTTTCACGTAAACGGGCAGAAGCAAGGCGAGGGCGAGTACAGAGGCGGGCGGCGCGAGGGCACCTGGCGCACATGGCGGGAAGATGGCGTCTTGGAGAGCGAGGGTGAGTGGTTTGAGGGTCGCAAGCATGGGCCCTGGCGCTGGTGGCATCCCAACGGTCAACTCGGTTACGGTGTGATCCAGGGCGACGGCATGATGCACGGGCCCTTCAGGTCTTGGCGCGAGGATGGCTCACCCGCCTCTAAAGGTGAGTTCGTGTTGGACAAGAAAGAAGGGCTCTGGACGATCTGGGAGGAGAACGGAGATCGGGTGCAGGCCAATCATGTGGATGGTGTCATGGAGGGAGAATGGCGGCGCTTCGGAGAGGGTGGAGCGCTGCTTGAGAAGGGGCAGATGCAGGCGGGGCGCGCCACGGGAACCTGGACGGAGTACGGCGGGGACGGCTCGCGCTTGGAAGTTGAGCGTCAGGGCGAGCGCAAGCACGGCCACTCGACCAGCTATCACGGAGATGGTGGGCGCTCGGCCGAGGGAGGCTGGCTGGATGACAAGCAGGTTGGCATCTGGCACTTCTACGGAGAGGCTGGTCAGCTGCTGTTGGTCGGCGTCTTCGACGCGGGTGAGAAAACTGGAGTGTGGACGCGACACCGGGAAGACGGCTCTTCGGAGGTCCAGGAGTTCGTCAACGGCCAGGAGCACGGTGCCTTCAGAGTCACCGATACGCGGGGGCAGCTCCTGGAAGAGGGGCTGTGGTCGCTGGGAGAGAAAGTCGGCCTCTGGTCGTCCTGGTTCGCAGCCGGCATATTGGAGTCGCAGGGCGCAATGGTCGCCGGGCAACGCTCCGGCGCCTGGACCCAGTGGTTCGAGTCAGGCATCAAGAAACGCGAGGGCAACTACGACGCTGGCCAACCGACAGGGATCTGGCGCCAGTGGAACCGCGAGGGCGTACTGCTCTCCGAGGGCGAGCTGAGAAACGGTGCCCGGTCCGGGCCCTGGCGGGTATGGGATGAGGCGGGCCAAGTGGACCGGCAACAGACCGGCCTCTACCGGGACGGGGCGAGAATCGACGATCTGCATGACTGATACCTGCCCGGGCTGGCCGGAAACTGCCAGCTGAGTCCCCGCCCGCGCTGGACCGTGGAATTCCCCGTTTTTCCCAACCGGCTGGGCCCTGTTTCCACTCTAGGTGAAATAGCCCCTCGTAGATATTCCGCCTGTTATGCTATCTACGGTCACCACTCAATACATGGAATCACCCGTGAATAGAATCTACATCCTAGCCCTTGCTCTTCTGCCGCTCGCCAATGCCTCTGCGGAGGTTTTTAATGTCCGCGGACCAAACGCTGATTTCAACCAGATCAATCCGGCCATCGCCGTCGCCGCAGATGGCGATGTGATCCGTGTCTGGCCTGGAAACTACAATACATTTCAGATTCACGGCTTGGCCTTGACCCTGGTGCGTGGCGACACTGGCGGAACGATTGATATTCAGGGGACGGTACGAGTTCAGTCGCTTGCTGCAGGTCAAGAGGTCACCCTGGAGGGTATCCGTGCAACCGGCACAGACGGTGAAGGCCTGATTCTCTATGGAAATGATGGCGCTGTTCGTATCAGGGATTGCGAGTTCAGAGGCGCGGACGCCGATCAGGATGTCTATGGTGGCAACGCGCACAGTGGCTTGACCGGTGTACGTGCGGAATACTGTGCTGACATCGTTTTCACCTCGTGCACCGTGGCTGGCGGGGGTACGGAAACTGTATGGGATTGGTCTGTTCAGTACTCCATGAGCGGGGGAACCGGCCTCGTCGGGACGGATGTCTCTGTCAGTATCTTTGACTCAGAGATCACAGGCGGGAGCGGTTCAAGCGTATTCGATGTGACAAGCAGCGATGGTGGAAGGGGTGGCGATGGGGCGCGGGTATCAAACTCCTTCCTCTACGCATCCGGTTGTACATTTGCCGGTGGCCATGGAGGCCATGGAGGAGATGCCGGTTGGGCGGGACAGCCGGGCAATGGCGGCAATGGCGGAGATGGCATCGATGCCTCTGCTGCGAGCGACCTGCACCTTCTAGACAGCGTCTACCTGCCCGGAAGTGGAGGATATGCGGGCTACGGTGGCTATTACGGGGGTTACGACGGCAGTGACGGAGTCGAGGTTCGTCTGGCCAATTCGACGAGGGAGGACCTTGCTGGTGACGCTCGACATCTGGACATCGCGTCCCTGCTCCTGGAGCAGACAATGGTCGATGTCACAGTCCAAGGACAGCCGGGTGATCTCGTTCTCCTGGTAGCCTCCGAGCGCAGCCGCCTGCGCTATATCTCGCCGGCACACGGACCGCTACTCCTGCGCTCCCCTTTCGACATGCCGCGCCAGATCCTTGGCGTGCTGCCAGGCTCCGGTGTGCAGACCTTCCAACTCAATGTGCCGGATATGCCTGCATTGACCGCCACCACCTGGCACTTCCAGGCTGGCCTGGTGCCCAACACCGGCGGCCTGTACCTGAGCTCGGTGCGCTCCGCCGTCTTGCTCGACAGCGGCTTGTAGCACGCTGCGCTGCACGCAACGGCCGCATTGGTTGTGGATTCGACCCGCAACTGATGCGGCTGCTTCTTGCGTCCAGCCTCAGGTGTGGCCGCCGGAATCAGGTGTAGGGGAGAGCGTCTGGCTGAAGTGCGAAGGTCCCCTGAAAAAGGAGGAGCCACCTCCGGGGGGCCGGAGATGGCTCCAAGTGGTCGACCTGGCCCGGAGGCCAGCCGACGGCCGGGTGTAATGAGGGGTGGTGTCACCCGGCTGTGGGGACCCGTGAGGGTCCCGGTTTGCTCCGAAGGGGTTCGGAGCGGGGCGTTTGAGGAAACGCCGGCCGGTGGGAGAGGCGTCTCGCCACCGACACACGCTTATGTACCAAGATCGGCTGGATCTGTCCAGGGAAGCCCCGGGGATTGACCCCCCTAGGGGCTCTGCCGCAGCCGCCGTGGGACTTCGCCCCGCTTGCCGTGTTCGGGCAGGGGGTCTGTGACGGTCAGCGGCTAGTAGCGTGGAATCCGGGAGTCGATGCGCAGGCTCCAAGCCTCGATGCCTCCGGCCATGGATTGGGCTTCCGCAAAGCCCTGTTGGCGCAGGAATCTGGCCGCGTGCGGGCTCCGCACTCCCGTGTGGCAGGTGAACACGATTCGGCGTTCCTTGGGCAGAGGCAGACAGCGCTCCGGAGAGAGCAGCTCTGAACCTGGAATGCGGGCCAGGGCCCACTCCTCGTCCCTGCGCACGTCGATGAATGAGGAATCCTCCTCGGCCGCAAGCCAGGCGTCAACCTGCTCGCCACTGCATTCGAGGAGGCTGGCCTGATCCTGATTCGGTGCTGTCATGGGGACTCCCGCTCCGGTGGGCGAGGTGCCCCGGACTTGAGGCTGGGCAGGCATCATGCACCCGGAACAGGCCTGGTGCGGTAGATTCGCTCCCGATTCATCCCACGATTCGCCCTCCGACTGGCCCTCCGCTTGACGCTTCGACTTACCCTCCGGGGGCCTTCCGGACGGCCCCCGTCTTGGCGCTGGCCCCCGCTTGGCATACTCTCTGCGGCCCGATCCAGCGCCCGACTCCCCTGAACCGACCATGGCAAACACCCCCATCACCCCCCGCGCCGATAACTACGCCCAGTGGTACCAGGATGTCATCGCCCAGGCGGAGCTCGCCGAGGCGGCGGGCGTCGTCAAGGGCTGCATGGTCATCCGCCCCCACGGCTTCGCTATCTGGGAGAAGATGCAGGCTGACCTCGACCGGCGCTTCAAAGACACCGGCCACCAGAACGCCTGCTTCCCGATGCTGATCCCCATGAGCTTCCTGGAGAAAGAGGCCGAACACGTGGAGGGATTCGCGCCGGAGTTGGCCGTCGTCACCCATGCCGGAGGCAAGGAGCTCGAAGAGAAGTACTGCATCCGGCCCACCTCAGAGACGATCGTCGGCCACTTCTTCTCGCGCTGGATCGACTCACACCGCGACCTGCCACTGCTCATCAACCAGTGGGCCAATGTCATGCGTTGGGAGCTGCGCACACGCCTCTTCCTGCGCACCGGCGAGTTCCTGTGGCAGGAGGGTCACACGGCCCATAGCACCCATGAAGAGGCCCGGGAGGAGGTCGGGCGCATGCTCGATGTGTATGCGGACTTCGCGCGGGAAGTCATGGCCATGCCCGTGGTACGCGGCATCAAGACCGCCAACGAGCGTTTCGCCGGAGCCCTGGAAACGCACACCATCGAGGCTTGGATGCAGGATGGCAAGGCCCTGCAGTCGGGCACCAGCCACGACCTTGGTCAGAACTTCGGCAAGGCCTTCAATGTCATGTTCCAGAACGACGCCGGGGAACGCGAGTATGTCTGGCAGACATCCTGGGGTGTGTCGACACGCCTGGTCGGAGCGCTCATCATGAGCCACTCCGATGACAACGGGCTGGTGCTGCCACCTCGCCTGGCGCCGATCCATGTGGCCATTGTGCCCATCTTCCGCAAGGAGGAAGAGCGTTCCGCAGTAATGGAAGCGGCCAATAGAGTCGCCGGCGAGCTGCGTGCGGACGGGCTAACGGTCGAAATCGATGACCGCGAGGGCCTCAAGCCCGGTGCTAAGTATTACCACTGGGAACGCAAGGGCGTGCCCCTGCGCCTGGAGATCGGTCCGCGCGACATCGCCGATGGCGTGGTCATGGCCAAGCGCCGTGTGGCCGAGCTCGACGAGCGGGGGCGCCCCATGAAGGAGAAAATCCCCATGGATGGCATCGGCGTGGCCATTGGCAAGGTCCTCGACGAGTTACAGGTAGATCTATACGAACGCGCCCTGGCCCGGCGCGAGGCCGACACCTTCTCGGTCGATTCCTGGGATGACTTCCAGGCGATGTACACCAACGGTACTTCGAAGTTCGTCTACGCCCACTGGGACGGGACAACGGAAACCGAGCTGGCCATCAAGCAAGCCACCAAGGCGACAATCCGCTGCGTGCCCCTGCCCGGGGAAGGACCGGAGCTTGAAACGGGTGTCTGCATTCACTCTGGCAAGCCCAGCGCCCAGCGCGTGCTGTTCGCGAAAAACTACTAGCCGCCATTTGTTTCCCCGAGCGTGCAGGCCGTGTCCAGGCACGGCTTTGGGCCTGTGGGACAGAGGCCGACGCAGTCAGGCGCTTGCGCGTTCTGTAGTGAAGGCTAGTGCTCGATGTGGGTTAGTTGCCGCCGGTCACAGCTCCATCGGGAGCAATAGCAAGGGTTGTTTGAAAGCCGAAGCCGGGGGTGACATAGCCGACGGCCGTGCCCTCCCGGAGAGCGCCGTCCGGCAGGCGCAGGGCGTAGGTTAACTGGCCATCGCGCCTCGGGTGCAACTCCACGGTAATGCGGGCGTCGGCTGGGAATGGCGCCTCTTCCATGTGGATCCCTGCCCCGGAGAGGCGGAAGAAATCCAGGCCGCCGCCGCTTTGGTTCTCGATGTTGATCACCACTGCGCTGAGCAGACCGATTGACTCGTAGGTGAGGAAGGCCGCCAGGGGGTAGTTGGCCACGAGCCACAGGGCGATCAGTGAGGCGCGGCCACGCCCTGAGCCGGACGCAGCTCCGACGCGCCCTTGCCGGGCATGGGTAGCCAGGCAGGTGGCGCCGACAACGGAGAGCAGAGCGCCTATTCCCAGGATCCAAAACCCGGGCGTGACCAGCTCAGAGGAACGCGATTCCCGCAGAACGGCGAAGAGAATCAGGCCGCAAACGGTGGGCAGGGCGGCACACGCGGCAGCCCCGAGCAGCAGGCCGCTGCCCTCTTGGCGCTCCCGGGAGGGGCTGTTTGTGTCGTTCTCGGTCATTGGCTGACGGCCATGGTGGCGCCGGGCAAGGGCTCCTGGCAAGTGCTGCGTTGTCAGGCCTGCGGTGGGCGGGAACAATGGGGCCATGATTCTGTCGGTTGCAGCCACCTTTGGAGTGCTGCTGGGCGCCCTGGCGGGCGCCGGCGGCCCGGCCATTTATTCCGACACGCCCTCCCGGGCGGAGCAGGAACAGTTGGTTGAACGCTTTTTCTCGCTGGATGGGCGCACCGAAGAAGGCTGGCGGGGCCAGCGGGAAGCACTGGCGGACCTCCAAGGACTGCCCATGCCAGGCCGCTCGGCGGCCAAGCGTTGGGAGAAGCTCTACGACAAGCTGCGAAAAAAAGGCAAGCAGCTGGAGCGCGGCTCCGGGGACCATTGGTTCTGGCCTGACAGCCAGCTGGGCCTGTACCTGGTGGCGGGGAACACTGTGAGCCCCAAGGCGCTGTTCATCGGCATGCACGGAGGCGGCCTGGGGTCGGGCGACGCCCACACATCCCTTTCTTCCTATGCGGACGCCATGGAGGAGCTGGATTGGGTTGGCG
This sequence comes from Planctomycetota bacterium, assembly GCA_036011365.1. Lineage (GTDB taxonomy): Bacteria > Planctomycetota > UBA1135 > UBA1135. Next base: position 21,714 of record DASCNH010000027.1, read on the forward strand.
TGTTTCCAGAGGTGCTGGAGAAAACAGAGTTGGGCTGGACGACTTCGGGCACCGAGGAGTTCGTACTGGCGCTCATCGACGCGGCCCTGCGCACCTGGGATGTGGATCCGAACCGCGTCTACCTCGGCGGGCATTCCATGGGCGGCTTTGGTTCCTGGACACTGGGGGCGCACCACGCGGACCGCGTGGCCGCGCTGGCTCCTTCTGCCGGCGCGCCTTCGCCCGTGTATGGCCCCAGCGGCCAGGTCCTCTCCCTGGCCCGTGGGGTAATCCCCTGCCTGCGCAATGTGCCGATGGTGATCTACCAGAGCGCAGATGACCCCAAGGTCGGACCGAAACCAAACCGTTTTGCGGCCCTGCAGTTGGATCGTTCACGGCGCCGTTGGGGTGGTTTTGAGAATCAGGAGTACTGGGAAGTAGACGGACGCGGCCACGACCTGCCCCCCGGCGGAACGCTGGCGCACCTGCGCAAGATCGAAGGCTATGCCCGTCAGGCCCATCCTGACAAGATCGTCTGGGAGCCCGTCCTGCCTTGGAAGCGACAGTTCTACTGGCTGTTTTGGGAGACACCGGTGGCCGAGGCTCTCGTCATTGCCGAGCTGGATCGACAGGAGAATGCGGTCTACGTCGACCTGCGCAAGGCGTCGCCAAAGGGGCTCTCGGTGCTCCTTTCAAGCGAGCTCGTGGACCTGGAGCGCGAGGTGACCGTGTACCTGGAGGAGCAGGAAGTCTATTGCGGCATACCTCAACCGGACTTTGCCACGCGCCTCTTGACCGGTGCTGCCGGCGATACGGCCCGCAGCTACGACATCCGCATACCCCTCGCGCCGACAGAATAGGGGCGCTGACGGCGCGCTCCGGGGCGATGCCTGGTCTTGTATGCGGCTAGCGCGCCGCCCAGTTCCCCGCCAACGGATAGCGGTACCACTCGCCGTTCATGGAGCGAATCATGGCGATGATGTGGAAGACTATCAGGACAATTGCGCCCAAGCCGCAGGTGATGACGGCGAACACAAACCCGAGCAATGAGAAGTACACTGCCTGCAGGGAGTGGAAACGCACGAACTCGTCATCGTCCTTCTTAATAAGGTAGACAACCAGGGGACCCAGGAAGCTGGTGAGGATCGCCAAGAGGTGGACGACCAGCGCTAGGGTGCAGGATTCCTGTGAAGGAACGGGGGTTTGGCTTTCGTTCATGATTGTGGTTTGCTTCTTGAGAATGGCGGCGCTACATCAGAGCGACTGCGTTTGTGCGTTTGACGAAGATGACATCGCCCTTGGTGATTGTTCCGCCCTGGAGGATCTGGCACAGCACGCCGCGACCGCGGCGCCCGATACGATCGGCGCGGGACACGCGCTTGGTGTTCGTCAAGCCAAAGCGCTCGATGAACCGCTTGCAGGGCCGATGTGGGTCGTCTGTAATCACCAGGACAGCAGTTCCGATGTTGAGCAAGGTACCCGGCGGAAGATTCTCGGCGGTGAGGTTGAGGTCCACCTGCAGATTGTCGCCGGAGAGGGCCATGCGCTCCTCTTCACCCTCCACGATGGTGCGCAGCAAGTGCACATTTATCATGCTGACCTGGTTGGTGGGGCGCGAATGCTCATCGTTGATCCAGCGGTCGCCACTGATGCCACCCTCCGTGGTCAACTCGATGGAGTCGGGCGTTCCGCGCTCACCTTCCCGGGGCCTGATGACCAGGGCGCAGACTTCTCCCACATCCGTGGGAGAAGTCGGTAGCCGCTTGAACCAGCCATCGAAACGCCAGGAGAAGTCCACCACCTACTCCCCCGCCTGGCGCAACTTGTCGAGGAGTGCCAGGCCGGCGCCGGAGTCCGTGGCCCGCACCGCCGCATCCACACCCTCTGCCAAGGTCATGCAGCGCCCGGAGACCTTGAGGATCAAGGCAGCGGTGAGCAGCGTCGCATTGCGGGCCTGGCCGGTCTCACCGGAAAGGACGGCGTGGGTGATCGCTCCACAGGCCTGCACCAGGGCCGGATTATCGGAAGTGCCTTCACCAACCTCCGGCGGGCCGAACATGGGCAGCTCCGGGTCACTGTCGCCACCGAGCCCGAAGTCGTCGGGCTCCACCGTGATCGGGGCCAGGTGCGAACCGTTGAGCTCGATGCCCCGGGTGCGGCGGCGCACGCGCGGAATGACGCTGCCTTCGGGGCCCTGCAGCGCTATGCCGCGGGGGTGACCAATGGCTTGGATAACTTCCACGGCGGCTCCCAGGACCGGGCCCTCCTGGGCGCCGAGCAGTACTGAGGAGCCCGGCGGAGCCATGAGCTTCTCGACGGTGGAGAGTGGCGTGCGCACGAAGACGCTGCCGCGCACCTGGCGGAGGTTCACGAGGGCCGGAAGCATGCCGCCGACGGCGCAGACCGCGAAGCCCAGATCCGAAACCCAGGACTCGGCTTCGTGGGGATCCCAAGTCATGTGGGCGCCGAGGGCCTCGAGCACATTGGCGGCGGTCAATCCCCGGCGTGGCGGGACTCCTCGCCCGGCGAGAATCAGGACCCGGGATCCGGCGGCGGCAGCCACCAGGCCAGCGGCCACTTCCAAGGGTGGCAGACTCTCGTAGCCGTCGTGGGGCGGAGACACACAGACAAGGCCCGGAGTGTCGACGCACGGGAAGGTGGCCTGGTCCCGGGCTGCCATGGCGAAGCCGGTGAGCTCCTCGGTGCTCATGCCCTTGCACTTGACGGCCACCAGAAACGCGGCTATGGCTATTTCGTCTTCGCCGCCAGCGAGGATCGCCTCAAAGGCGTGGCGAGCCTCTTCCTGAGTCAGGTTGCGGCCATTCCGGGATCCAGGATCCAGGATCCGCATCATCATTCGGAGGACCATATCGATGGGGAGGTGGCAGACCGGCTCTTGTGACGCCGCTGACAACCGGGGCTCATTGCCCAGGGATCGCGGTAAGAACAGTCTAAGAAAACACTTAGGTCCTGTCGCCCCCCTCTGCCCGGGCAGCCTACTCAATCCTTGCCCGGGCGGCGGGGCCGCGCCCTTGCCAGGTCCGCGCCGCCAGCCAATGATGTACCGTGGAAACCCTCACCATGCGGCCTTTTTCATGCATTCGGGCGCTGCTCGCCCTGGCCTTCATCGCCATCCAGGCCGCCCCGGCGGCCCGCGCCGACCACCTGGAAATGGTCGATGGCGAGGCCCTCGACGGCCGCCTGATCTCTGATTCAGGCGACCGACTCGAGTTCCTGGTCAGCGGCGAGAAGCGGCCCCGGCGCCTGCGCCACCGGGACATCGCGCGGCTGGTGCTGGAACTGCCCACGCCGCAGGAGCAGCGGGCTGACCCGAGCTGGTCCGAATGGCAGGTGGCGGCGCGACTGGAGCGTGATTTCATCGAGGAGCACCGGGACCAGGTACTCCTGCTGCGCTCAAGGCATTACATCCTGTTCTCCCTGGCCCCGGGAGGCGCCAAGGGGGCGCGCAAGTTCATCGCCCGTGACATGGAGGAGATCTACTCTTCCTTCGCCGAGACGTTCCCCTTCCAGGAGCCGGAGAATGCTCCGCTGCTCCCCGTCTTCCTACTCAAGGACCACGATCAGTACGCACGCTGGTCCATGGGGCCAACGGGCTGGGACTACGCCGCGGCCAGTGCATCTGCCGGCCACGCCTACATGGACTACTACGCCACCTATTTCACAGGTTCGGCGATTTCAAACCCCACGGTTTGGCACGAGGCCGCGCACCAGCTGGTGGGCAATCGGCTCAATATCCACGGAGGCGGGTCCTGGTTCCAGGAAGGCCTCGCGGTCTACTTCGAGGACAAGTACAAGCACAGCGAGAACGTAGAGAGCTTGGCGCCGGGGATGATCGGCTCAGATCGCTACACGCATTTTCGAGAACTGTTCGAAGTGAAGAGCTTGCTGCACTCCTCGGGGGATAACAAGAAGGGCAGTATCGCCGGACAGCGCTACCTGCAATCCGGCACGATCATCTTCTTCCTTGCGGAGGGCCCCTGGAAGGCCAAGTTTGGCGCGCTGCTGGCCGCCGTAAGGGATTGGCGCGGCTTCGGCAGCGGCACGACGCGCACATCTGATTCAATGTGGGATGTGATCTTCAGGCGTGTCTACGGCTTGGATGTTGACGGTGTCGAGGGGGCCTGGAAGAAGTGGTTTGGCAAATGATGCGCGGCGCCGCTCTGCTCCTGATCATGGCCCCCGTGGTCCCGGCCCAGATTCCAATCAGCGCCCCACAGTTGGCCCTCGAGGCCACAACGCCCAAGGGCTGGCGTATCGACAACATCTCCACAAGCCAATCCCTGGTGCTGCGCCGCGGCAAGGGGCGCCAACCCGCACTGAGGGCATTCTGGCCCAATCCTGAACGGGGAGAACAGCCCCCGAGCGAGTTGTTCTCCTTGGTCGCCGGACTCATCGGTGGGGACGAGCGCTTTCACAGAGCCGGGCCAAACCAGCCCCTGCCGGAAGCAGCCAAGGGATCGGTTGGCCGCAGCGGTTCCTTCATCGAGGCCTCCTCAGAGGATGGTGTGCTGCTCTCTCGCTTCATCCACCTTCCAAACCCCGGTGGCTCGGCCCACGTGTTCTGGCTGACAGCCACAAAATCCGCCATGCGTAAGGCCTGGCCAGAGGCACTGGGTTTTATCCACGGCAGCCGCTTCGCTCCCCCGGCGCAGCCTCGGCCGGGGTCCGCCGGAGGACAGAAAGACGACACTAACAGCCCGCCGATAGCCGTTTGGCGCGACGCCACAAGTGGTCTCTACATGACCAGCTATCCGACCGGCTTCATTCAAGCCCCGGGCACCGGTTCTGACCTCGACGGAGCGGGCCTACGCCTGGAGCCAGAGAGTGACGCGGAACGCGAACGAGCATCAATCACACTCTCGCGCCAGGTTGTTGCGCCGCACATAACGGTCCGCTCGCATATGCAGCAGTTGCTGGATGGACTGGACAAGGATGAAAGCGTGGTGAGCTTCTCATATACACCCGCACTGGTCGCGGGGCGCAGCGCCTGGAAGGTGGATTGGTCCCGAGGGGAAGGTGTAACAACCACCGGACACTCACTCTGGCTCTTCCAGCGCGAGCGCAGCATCTTCTCCGTTGAATGGGTTGGGGATCCCCAATGGAAGAAGGAGCACAGCGGCCTGCTGCGCTCCTTCGCCAAGGCTCTCGGCCTGCCCCCCGGCGACTAGTCGTCGTCCCCCTCTTCGCCTTCGTCGTCTGGCTCGTCCTCGTCTTCGTCCTCGTCCTCGTCATCGGGCTCTGGCTCTGGCTCGATGTCCTCCGCCCGTTCACCTGCGTCAACGGGCTCGGCCTCCGACACCTCTGCTTCCGGCCGCGGTCGAATGTGGGCAAACCACAGCTCCTCCTGCTTGTCATAGGCCAGCTTGCCATCTACTACTGCGTACTGAACAAACGTCTCGTAATGCAGGAGGTCCCCATCCGTTACGATCAGATCGCAATCCTTGCCAACCTCCAGGCTACCGACACGGTGGCCTACGCCCAACATGCGGGCGGGTGTGATGGTGATGGCCTCGATCGCGTTCTTCTCCGGCAGCCCACCACGCACGGCGAAACCCGCCTCGATGATCAGGTGCATGATGTCCCGCCCCGCAATACCGCCCAGGTTGACGGACTTGGACGCGGGGATGACAGCCACAGGCACACCGGCGCGGTGAAGAATCGCAGCGTTCTCGATGCTAGAACCACCATCACGCACGAGTGACTCCTCCTTCGAACGCCGATAACGCGGCGTGACAATGGCCATGGCCCCTGCACGCCCCAGCTCCTCAGCCACGGTCCACCCTTCAGCGCAACCGGCGATCACCGGCCGGAAGCCATATTGCTGTGCCAAACGGGCGATCCCCAGCAGATCGTCCCGTCCATTTGCGCTGAACTTAGCCCGGCTCTTGCCCTTCAGTACTGCCAGAACGGTGCTGTCTGCTCCGCGCTTGGAGGGCTCCTTGAGCTCCTTATCCTTCTTGACCAGCTCCTCCCACTCGCGATAGGCGCGCAGGTAACTCGCCGTGGCCTTGAACTTCTCCTTCAGGGAGCGTTTTCCGCCGGCCCCTGACCAGGTGAGCGTCGCAAAAGCCTTTTCAGTGAGAACAGCCCCCTCCAACTCGCCGCGCTTCAGCTTGGCTACCTGATTTGACTGGCCTGTTGTGGTGATACCTGCGGCCAGACCCAGGACCATCATGGAGCTGAACGGGTCAAGCGTGTCCACGAGATCGCCGGTGCCGCCGAGCAATCCAGAGGATGATGTCGCCACAAGTCCCGGGTAAACCCGCATGCCCGCAGCATCCAGACGATGTGCGTCCTCGGGGATAAACAGGTCATGGCCAATAGATTCGATCTTGCCATCCTTGGCGAGCACCGTGGCCCCACGCAGGTAGGCACCCGTGCCCGTGTACACATCGCCTCCGGTGACCGCAAACCACTCGGGCTTGTCTACCTTTTCTTCATCCTCCCAGCTAACCCGTGCACTGGCCTGGGAGGCCACGCCAATGGTCAAGAACAGCGCTGCCATTGAGAGCCGTCGCCGGTGGGTGCTTGTCTTGAAAATCATCGCAGGTCCTTCTCGCCAGTGACGAAGCGCCCTTCGAACATGACCGCAACCAGGCGGCTAGTCGGCTCGAATGGGTCGCCGGAGTAGATTAGTAGATTGGCGTCCTTGCCGCTGGAGATGCTCCCCAGCCGCTCTTCCAGACCCAGGATCCCAGCCGGCTCCAAGGTCATGGCACGCAGGGCTGCCTGACGATCGAGGCCAGCGGCGACCACTTCGCCCACATCGCGCATCCACACCTTCTGGTTGCCCAGGCTGTCCGAGCGGGGAATGAAGGCCAGCGGCACTCCGGCCGCGAAGAGCTCCGCGGGCAGGCTGCGGTCGCGCATGGTGGACGGCTGTCGGGTCAGGCGCGGTTCCAGGACAACACGGCAGCCGCGCTCGCCGATTTTGTCGGCCACATGGAAGATGTCCGCTTCAGAGCTGAGCGGGATACGCAGATCCCAGTCGAACTCCTCATCGCCCAGGGCGTCCAGGAGGTGCAAGTAGTCGCCGGCTTTGCTGATGCTGATCAGTGCGGAGAGGTTTCCATTGCGCAGGTCGAGGAATGGCTGCACGTCTGCGTCGGGAGTCGGAGGCGTGTAGACGCCGGAGTCTTCATCTTCCTTCTTCTTCTCGTCATCATCCTCGTCTTCGTCATCCTTCTTTTTCTTCTTCTTCTCCTGGTCCTTCTCCCATTTCTCGCGAGCCTTGGCCTCCTTTTCCTCATACGCATCGGCTTCTTCGAAGCCCTTGCGCAGCATCTTCTTCGAGCTGGTATTAGAGCGCAGGATGATCTTCAGGTAGACCGAATCATCCAGGGTCATCTCCTCAGTGGTGTCCCCAGCCGGCCGCACGGCCACCGCCTGACCGGGGATGCCATTGCCCGCCGGATACAGACCCAGGGTGGTAATGCCGGCTTCGAGCAGATCCTCGTAGACACTGGCTCCGGCGTACAGTTCGCCCGAGGCCAACACCTGCGGGTCTGACCCACTGCCTCCGGTGCTGTCCATGCCCTGGCGGCTGTAGGCATTGACCAGCCCGGGAACCACCACCCAGTCATCAGGGAGGTCCAGTGTCGGAATCCCGCGCTCGACTGTCAGGTCCTCGCCGACGGTGGCGAACTTGCCGCTTTCGACGAGGATGACCGCATGTGTCAGCGTGCCGTCTGAAATTGACTCGACGGTGTTGGCACGAATTGCCAGCAAGTCGCCGGTGGAGGCCGCCGGCGGAACCGTCGGAGGCAGGACGAAGGCCGTTGCGGCCACGCTTAAATATGTGTGCAGGATAATCATGGCTGATGAATTAGAACCACTGTCCGTCGCGTTCGCGTTCGTATTCGATGCTGCCGTCAATCATGACAAGATCAACGGACGAGCGGGGGTCTAGGGGATCGCCGGAGCGCAGGACAACATCTGCGTCCTTGCCCGGCTCGAGGCTGCCCACCCTGGCTTCGATTCCGAAGGCCTGGGCGGGGTGAATGGTAAGGGCGCGTAGCATGGCATAGCCATCCGCCCCCCAGCGGGCGCTCATGGCGCCTTGGACAAAGAGCTCCTCCTGGGGAACCACAGGAGAGTCGGTGTTCAGGGAGAACAGCGGCACACCCGCGTCAACAAAGGCGGCGCTCGAAGCATTCCAGCGCCCGTTGCGGCTGGTGTAGACATCGGTCGTGCGCGGGCCGTGGTTCACAGGTATGCCGATCTCGGCCAAAGCGGGCGCAGCCCGATAGCCGTCCCAGGAACCGTGCGAGAGGATGCTGCGTGTGTCGTATGTAACGCGCCACATGCGGGCCGTGTTGACAACGCCATCGCTGCCAGCGGTGTGTATCAAAACGGGCAACTCGCCCGAGTGAATGCGCTTCAGGTCTTCCAAGGGCAGGTCAAAGCGCTCGCCCTCAAGGGCGGCCACGGCACGGTCATTGACATCCTCCAGCACCCACCCCATGCCCGCCCGCGTCAGCCCGAAGTCCCCGGATCTCCGCTGGGGGTTGGAGTCCTGGGCGACCTTCATACCTGCCGTACCCGCCATCACAGCGGATTCATAGCTGGCGCGCTGCTTCGATTTGTAGAGCACCCCAAAGCCGCCCATATTCGAGCCGCTGCCGGGGATTCCGAAGAGGGTTGTGACGCCACTGGCACAGGCCGCTGCCAGCAGGCGGTTGCCTGGCACCAGAACGGGGGAGGAGCGCAGTTCCGGATTGACAGCGCGCACCGTGTCGTTGATGTCTCCCCAGCCTCCGGCGTGGACGTGAGTGTGAAGGTCCACCATGCCCGGGTGGGCCCAGGCATCGGGGCGCTCGATCAACTCATAACCGGCGGGGACCTCCACGGGAGGTCCCACGTATTCGATCTTCCCGGCCCTGGTCAGGATCATGCCCGGCACGAAGATTGTGTCGTCACCGTTCATGGTCAGCACCTTTTGGACCAGTAGCGCCTGGGCCGGCCCCGAGACCGGGCCACGCAGGTGGCTGGCTGACACTGTCGTCTGCTCAGGGGGAGTTGCCGCACAGCCCGTGAAGAGCAACAGCAACAGAAGCACCTGTGCCCTACCTACCACAGGCGCCCACCTCCCTCGGCATCGTATACGACGCGTCCCTCCACCAGTACCAGCTCGATGGAGGTGCGCGGGTCGGACGGATCGCCGGTCAGGACCAGGACATCAGCATCCTTGCCGGGTTCCAGGCTCCCGACGCTGTCATCAATCCCCGCCGTTTGCGCGGGAACAATGGTCAACCCACGCACAGCGCCAGCAGTGGCGTTATCAAACCCGTAGCGCACGCCCATGGCCGACTGCACCGACAATTCCTCCTGGGGAACGACCGGCGCATCGGTGTTGAACCCGATCGCCTGGTGCCCTCCGCGCTGGAAACCCCAGGCGCTGCCTTCGACACGCCCGCCGGTGCGGTAGCTCGACGGGCGCGGCCAGAGAATCTCGCGCGGACCGAGAATGGCTGCCACGCCCTTTTCCTCGGCCAGCTCAGCGGTCTTGTAGGAATCAAACGAGCCGTGGTCGATGTACACGTCAAGGCCGAACTCCTCACGCAGCATCTCAATCGTCGTTAGCACCAGCCTGTAGTACTGCGTGTGCGTCGACACCTGGGTGTGGCCGCTGAGTAGATCGCGAAACACATCGTAGCGCATTACACGGGCGGGCCGCTCGGCCTCGCCCCGCTGGTGGGCCTCCCAGCGCCGCGCATAGGCCAAGCCCGCGCGCAACTCTTGGCGCAGGTTCCAGGCCATCAGTGTGCGCTGCATCCCATAGCCCCAGCGCTTGGGGTTATCCCCCTGGGCAATCTTCAGGGAACCCGGAGCGCGCACCAGCATGCCCGCATATGTGCTGAGCCCCGGCTTCAGCAGTACTCCCTGGCCACCCATGTTCGTGGCAGATCCGGGAATAAAGAGCAGCGTGGTCACGCCTCCGGCCGTGGCGCGCTTGAGCCCTCGTCGCTCGGGGATGACGGTGGCCGAAGCCCTCAGGCCGGGGTTCGTCTGGTAGACGGAGTCGTTGTATCCCGTTCCGGCCACGTGGCTGTGGAGTTCCACCAGGCCGGGCATGAGCCAGTGTTCACCGAAGTCCCTGACCTGATAGCCAGCGGGTATGGAAGTCCCCTGGGCCGGCCCCACGGCCTCGATGCGCCCGTCGCGCACCAGTACCAGGCCATGATCGATGACCCCGGCCCCGGTCCGGCCGTGCGCGGCAACTGTCAGCACCTTGGTAGCACGCAGGGCCAGCCCTGGCCCGCCAAGTTCACCGGGGCCGCAGTACTCCTCGCCCCATGCGGCCGCACTCTGGGCGACAAGGACTAGCGCGCTACCGAGCGCCAAATGCCAGGCCTTGCCTCCCGCCCTCATTACCAGCGCCTCCGGTCAATGACGGTGTCGTAGACCTTGCGCCCGCGAGAGTAGACCGCATCAACCCCCGTGCGCGGATCGATCGGGTCGCCGCTCAGGATCAGGAGGTTGGCTTCCTTGCCGACCTCGATACTGCCCATGCGTTGTTCAATCCCTGCGGCCCGCGCTGGCACACTCGTCACTCCACGCACGGCGTCCATGTGCGAGTTGTCGAAGCCGTAGCGCACACCGACGGCCGCTTGCACGGAGAGCTCCTCCTGGGGGACGACAGGTGCGTCCGTGTTAAAGCCGACCATGCGGTGGCCGCGCTCCTGGTAGCCGGCAGCTACGCCTTGCACGCGCTCCGTCTGGGAGCCTGACCACATCCTAAACCAGTAGCCGGCCGGGGCATCGATGGCGCGGGGTCCGAGAATCGCTGGGACACCGGCCTCTTCGGCAAGGCCCGCTGCTCGGTATCCGTCAAAGGTACCGTGGTCGATGTAGACCGGAATCTGAAGCTCCTTGGCGATGATGCGAATGGTCGACAGCACAACCTGATAGACCTGAGTGTGCGTCGAAACCTGGGCCTCGTTCTTGCGCAGGTGGCGGAAGATCTCCCACTGGGGATTGCGGTCCGGCTGACCGGTTTTGCCAGCCTCGGCGGCCTCCCAGCGTTTGGCATAGGCGATGCCGCGCTTGAAGGTGTTGCGCAGATTCCAGTTCATAAAGGAACGACCCACACCAAAGATGTAGCCCTCTGGGTTCCCCGCTTGGGCCACCTTGAGCGAACCGGGGGTGCGTAGTTCGGCCGCCTCATAGGCCTCCTCACCCGTGCGCAGCAAGATTCCCTGGCCGCCCATATTGCTGCCGGAGCCCGGGATGAAGAGGACCGTGGTCACCCCTCCGGCCACCGCCGTTTCCAGTTTGGTGTTGCCGGGGATCACGGCCGTTTGGGCTCGCAGGCCGGGGTTGGTCAGGAAGACCGTGTCATTGATGTCCCAGGTTCCGCCGACGTGGCTGTGGAGATCAATCATGCCCGGAGCCAGCCATTGGCGCCCGAGGTCGATGACCGCATAGCCGGCGGGAATGGGCGTCTCCCGCTCAGGGCCGACAGCCTCGATCAGGCCATCCTTAACTAGCACGAGCCCGCGGTTCAGGACAGCTGGGCCGTCGTAGGCGGAGATCAGGATCTTCGCGGCCCGCAGGGCCAGCCCGCCCCCTCCGAGGGCCCCCGGATCATTGGCCCGCGCTGCCGCACCGCAGAGGAGTGCCGCCAGGAGCGCGCTCAGTGCTTGTTTGGCTTTCATTGGGTCTGGCTCGTCGCCTACCAGCGCCGCGGCTCCGTGGCTGTGTCGTAAACGAGCTCGCCATCGATGTAGACGGCTTCAATGGTCGTGCGCGGATCAACGGGATCACCGGTGATGATGAGGATGTCCGCAGCCTTGCCCACCTCCAGGCTGCCAACTTGGTCCGCGATGCCAGCCGTGTGAGCCGGGATGACAGTCAGGCCACGCACGCACTCCAGTTGCTCAGTGCGCATGCCAAAACGCGCGCCCACGGCGGCCTGCACGGACAGCTCCTCCTGGGGCACAATGGGTGCGTCCGTGTTGAAGCCGATGTCCCGGTGGCCAGCGTCCTGATAACCGGCGGCAACACCCTGGATCTTGCCGTCCGTATCAATCCAGCCGGGATAGGGCGCCAGGATCCCTCGCGGGCCAAGGATGGCGGCCACACCCTTGTCCCAAGCGCGGGCGGCGGCCCGGAAGCCGTCAAAGGTGCCGTGGTCAATGAAGACATCCAAGCCCAACTCCTCGCGCACCATGGTGATCGTCATGAGCACGACCTGGTAGATTTGAGTGTGTGTCGAAACCTGGGCTTCGCCCTCGTAGAGACTCCGGAAGATTTCCCATTGGGGGTCACGGTCAGGCTGCGCTCCCTTCCCGGCTCGATATGCCTCCCAGCGCTTGGCATAGGCAATCCCGCGCTTGAATGTGTTGCGCGTGTTCCAGTTCATGTAGGTGCGGCGCACGCCACCCAGAAAGCGCTCCGGATTGCCGGCCTGGGCCAGCTTGAGCGAGCCGGGGTTACGCACCTCCATCTGCTCGTAGGTTTCACGGCCGGTCTTCACGAGCACGCCTTGCCCGCCCATGTTCGTACCGGAGCCGGGAATAAAAAGCACCGTTGTGACGCCCCCCCCCACAGCCTTGCGCAGGGCCGGGTTGTTGGGCAGCACAACCGAACTGGCTCGCAGACCCGGGTTGGTCAAGAAGACGCCGTCGTTGAGATCGTTGCCCGCGAAGAAGGAGGGTCCAGCCACGTGGCTGTGCAAGCCCACCATCCCTGGCATCAGCCAGTTGTCACCCACATCGATCACCCGCGCACCGGCTGGCACCGGAGTGGTGGCCGCAGGCCCGACAGCCTTGATGCGCCCGTCTTCGATGATCACCAGCGCATGGTCAATAACCTGCGGGCCGTCATAGGGCACACACAGGGCCTTGGCACAGCGCAGCGCAATCGCGCCTTCCGGCAAGGCGCGCGCCCCGGCGGCAACAGCCAGGCCCGCCAGGGCACAGACCACGGGCAAGAAGCCCCGCCAGGCTGGCTGCAAGTGCGCGCGGAGCCAGGCCACGATTACTAGCGCACCTCCCGCCCGCTAACCCAAACGCGCTGCACGCTGGTTGCCCCGGCCAAAGGGGGTCCATCTAGCAGCAGAACATCTCCGTCGAGGCCCGGTGCCAGGCGCCCCACGCGGTCATCGATGGAGAGCATGGCAGCAGCATCGCTGGTCAAGGCCCGCAGGGCGCCCGTCGGACTCATGCCCTGGGATACGGCGTAGATGGCCATTCCAGGCAGCTCCAGGGCACCCACTTCCGCATAGCTCGCAAAGGCCACGGGGATTCCGGCTGCCTGTAGCTCCGCATAGCGGTTGACCAGCTCGGTGCCCGTGTCCGCGCGCGACTCGACCACGCGCGTCCCAAGTAACACACCCGCCACACGACCGCTGATACGGTCTGCGACCTTGAGCGCATCGCTGGCACCGGTCAGCACCGGCCGAATGTCGTAGGCCTCGAAAGTCGACACGCACTCCAGGATCTCGTCCTCCCGGCTCACGGAAACGAGAACTGCCCGCTCTCCGCGCATGGCCTGGCGCAGGGGCTCCAGGGCACGGTCGATGCCGGGGTTTTTGGGCATGCCCTTGGGGGTCGTCGGCTCATCTTCCTCGCGCCGCTCAGGGCGCAGCACCACGGGACTGTCCGTACTGATCTGGTCGAGGACAAACTCCAGCTCCAACTCCTCGGCCTTGAGCTCCAGCTCCAAGCGGCCCTTCTTGATCTCGGCCTCAATGGCAACAGGCCCACCGAGTCCAGCCCCCGCTAGCTCGAGGTCTTCCTCGTCACGGGTCCCGCGCAGCTCGATCAGTTCATCGGCCAGGGCGCTGGATCGCAGCGTGCCCTGAAGCTCCTCGCCGTCTCCCCAAAGGCGCAGACGTAGGGATTCGCCCGCGCTCTCATCATCAGCCAGGCCCCCCTTCCACATTCCGGTCAGGGGCCAAACCTCGTCTTCGATCTCCTCCTCTTCCTCCTCCTCCTCTTCTTCTTCACCTTCTTCATCTTCGGCCTCTTCCTCCGGCTCGGGAGTCGGCGGAGACCACTGGGACATTTCCTCTTCGTACTTCGCCCAACGCTCCACATAGGTGCGCGCCTTCTCAAGCGCCTTGCGTACGGCATCGCCGGATGTCATGCGGTTGCGCGCGTCCCAGGTGAAACTGAGTGCCGACGGATCCGCCAGGACCATGGAATCCACATCGGTTCCTCCAGGCTTGTAGGCCATTATTGGGGTGCCGCTTGAGCTCTGTCCCCGGGGTGTCAACGCTATGGTCGTCACGCCAGCGCGGGCCACACGCCGGTCAACCTCGTCACCAGGCTCCACGATGCGGGCCAGCTCGGTTGGCGTCGGCACGGACTTACCCGAACGCTCCAAGCCCAGGCGCCCGACCGCATCCACCATCCCGGGCATGGCCGCGACGCCACGCACCACAGAGGCTCCGAGGGGGTGGGACACGCGCTGCCCGATTTCGATGATCTTGCCGGACTCCATCAGCAGCTGCCCCGGCCTGAGCACCTCACCGTCGCCCACATGGAGTTCATCCACTTCCAACACAACAGCCGATGTCTCGTGAGCCTTCCAGGCCACCTCGCCTGCGACCCAGACCTCCAGCACGCTGCTGGTGAGTTCCGTGGCCGGGCCGTTCATCACAACCAGGTCTCCGTCTTTGCCCGGCGCCAGGCTGCCAACGCGGTCCGCAACACCCAGGATTTCGGCGGATGACAGCGTTATGGCACGCAGGGCTGCATCAGCGGAGAGTCCACCGCGCCGGGCCACACACGCGGCCAGGCGCAGCGCCCTAGGTGAAGCGTTGCTTGGTGTCGCCAGGGCAATGGGCACGCCAGCCGCTGCCAGGCGTGATGCCGTGTCGGCGCTAGGCCAGAGCGTGTCCGGTGATGTGCCGAGATCGACTCCACCGCGGTTAGTGACCAGCGGCACGTCCACAATGACAGAAGCCCCGGCGGCGGCCAGTTCATCTGCGAGTTCTCCTGCGGCCACGGCCTCGTCCAATATGAGGGCCTCCCCCGTCTCGGAAAAGAACTCCGCCAGCGCACGGATCTCGCCCAATGTGCGGCCCGCCATGCGGAAGGGCACACCGGCCTCCATCAACTGCGCCAGGCCAGGACCGGCCTCGGCACCCCATTGTTCAACGAGGTCGGCGTTTTCCTCGCCCCGAGACAGGGAGAACAGTTCGCCCAGGGCGACCACGGCTCCCATGGTGGTGCGCGGCAACTGGCGCATTTCAACACCCATGCCCTGATCCACGGTGGCGGGGATGGGCGGATCCCAGTAGCCCGGAGTACTGCGCGCCTCAGCGCTGATCGCTCCGTGGATGGCCGCGCTGGCGGATAGGATGCGCTGCCTGCGGTCCTTCCCCGCCAGCTTTACCACGCCGCCCTGGCCGGCGATGAGCCGCCCGCGTCCCGGTGCGATGTAGGCCGCCGTGACACCAGTGGCCACGGTGCTGGCGAAGCTGGCAAATGGGTCGAAGTTGTCCACTGCGACGAGGCTGGGGTCCGCCGCGCGGCGAGCGGCGCGCGTGCTTCCCAGGGAGGAGTCAGCCGCGACAAAGCCGGGCACGAGAACCGCGTCGGGACCGTAGTCCACCGTGCGCGCCCCACGGGGTACGGCTACGTCAGCGCCGACGGCTGTGATGCGCCCATCGACCATGAGCACGGTTCCGCCACCGGTGATTACGACTCCGTCCTCAACCAGGTGAATTGTGCCAGCCTGAACGGCAACCGTGTCGCCACTCGCTACGGAAGGCGGTGCGGGGGAAGAAGGCGTCGGCGCGCAGAGCAGCGCCGCGCAGATTAGCGGTGCGTAGCTCACTTCTCCTCTCCTTCCTCGCCGGCGTCCACAGGCTCTTCCTCTTCGACGACTTCGTCGTCGTGTTCATGGACCTTCGGTTCCTGCGCCCCGGCGGGGGCCGTGCCCTCGGGTGTTTCGCCCTCCATGAGATGGCGCGCGCGAACATCCTGCGAACGGTCGTAGACGGTACTGCCCTCAAGCACGACATACTCCACGAAAGATGTCACGCTGAGCGGATCGCCGGAGAGCAGCAGCACATTGCCGTCCTTGCCTTTTTCAATGGAACCGACGCGCTTACCGAGGCCCAGGATATCAGCGGGCACGGTGGTGACCGCTGCCAGGGCATCCGTTCGGCTCATGCCCTGTGCCACACAAGTGGCCGCTTGGAACCAGAGCGACTGGGTCGACTGGTTTGAACTGGCCAAGGCGTAGCGCACGCCCTTTTCCTTGAAGATCTTGGGGACGAATGTCTCGATCTCGTCACCGGTAACCGGGTGGCGCTCGATGTGGGTCAACGCCGAGGACAGCACGACGGGCACGCCAGCTTCGGCGATCTCATCGACGGCCTTCCAACAGGAGCTCGATAGCACCAGGGTTGTCTGGGCCAGGAAGCCGTTGTCCCGGGCCACCTCCAGGGCAACGCGCACATCCATCGGCGCGCCGCAGTAGAACCAGGCCGGAATGCGGCCCTCTACCAGATCCAGCAGCGGCGCCTGCTTCTCGTCGATCTCCCCGCGCGGGATCAGCTCCAGGTCAGCCACTGTCCAGGTGGCGCTCCCGGCCTGGGCGCGGCCCTCGCGGGCCTCCTCGCTCTCCAGGTCACGTCCCTGATAGAGGGCCTCGCGACGGGCGGAGTCATCGCCGTCCTTCTTTTTCTGAACCAGGCCGCCCAGATAGCTCTCCAACTCGCTGAAGGTCTTGCGCAGGGCCTGGGCCTGGGTCGCTCGGGACTTGCCGCTCTTCGGGCTGGCCGAGAGCTTGAGGCCCGAGGCCGGGCGCACCAGCATTTCCTCCACGGTCATGCCGAAGGGCTTGACAACCATGCCCTTGCCGCCGATCACGCAACTGTTGCCTTGCTGCACATTGATCGTCGTCACACCCCAGCGCAGGGAGTCCTCGAAGTAGAAGTTCACCGGGTCAATCGAGTCACGGATGTTCAGGAAGGGCGCCACATCGATGTTCTCGTTGGGGCGGTCCATACCACGGTTTCCGTGAGCTTCCACAAAGCCGGGGAAGGCGGTCAGGTGCGTCGCGTCCAGCACCTCCACATCCCAGGGCACCTCCACCTCGGCGCCCACGGCTGTGATGCGTCCATTTTCGATGACAATCGTGCCATTCTCAATGTTTTCGCCGGCCTGGGTGATGATCTTGCCGGCGCGAATGGCCAGCCGGCCGTCGCCCGCCAGAAGGGGTGCTGCCAACAGGGTCAGGGTCAGGGCGGATTGAATCGTGCTGCGCATGGTTTGCGTTTGTCCTTGGGTCTTCATGGTCTGATCAGCTGTGGGCTCTAGTTCTCTGCGCGTGGGTCAACGACAAGGCGCCCTTCGAGGAGGACGCCGATAACTCGCGAGGTGGTTTCAAAAGGTTCGCCGTTCCAGAGCACCAGGTCGGCGTCCTTGCCGACGGCGATGCTCCCGACGCGTTCGTCAACGCCCAACATGCGGGCGGGGGTCAAGGTTACCGCGGCCAGGGCCGCGTCGAAGGGCAGGCCACCGCGCATGGCGTAACCAGCCTGGCGCTCCAAGCGGTCAGCAGGCGCCTCGGCACCGTGGCTGGAAAGGGCCAGGGGAATGCCCGCCCCGTGGAGAATGGTCGCCGAGTTCCAGGCAGTAAAGGCCTGGTCGGGCCCGCCACGCCCGCTGTGGGGGAAGGGCGGCAGCACGACGCCGGCGCCGGTGCGCACCAGAAAGGCCGGTTCCTTCCAGGCCTCGGCGGCCGCATCGACCACCAGGCGAATCTGGCCGAAGCCCTCGCGGGCCATCTCCTCCACGAAGAAAGCTGCCGTGCGTATGTCCTGGGTGGCCCAGGCTTGGACGAAGAGCGGGCGCTTGCCGTCCAGCACTTCCAATAGGCCGCGGGCATCGGCATCTGGTGCCTGGCCGTTGCGGCGACCGAGGGCGGCGTCATAGAACGCGCGGCGCCACTCCCATTCGACACCCATGCGCGTTGTCGGGCGCCGGGAGAAGAAATCCGTAGGACGCCCCCAGACCGCGTGATTGCCGCGCGAGGGGCTAGAGCCAATGGCGCCGCAGAGGGCCACATCGGCGGCCACGGTGCGTGCGGCAATGCTCGCGGGCCCACCGGTCTTGAGCACAACAGAGAGGCCCCCGACGACATTGCGGTCCGGCGGAGAAACCATGGCGGTGGTAACTCCGCTGCGTAACTGGCGCTGCCAGAGGTGTGAAAAGGGGTCCAGCGTTTCGGCCACAGACAGGGCCGACTGAATCTCTGAGGACTCTTCCACGGAACGCCGGCCCTCGTCGATACGCACACTGGCGTCCACCAGCCCAGCGGTGATGGCGTAGACCTCAAGGTCACCACGACCGCCGGAGCCCAGGCGCGTGATCTTGCCATCCTCGACATTCACCGTGGCGTTTTCTAGCAACTCGCCGGGGGCGGCGTAGACCTTCTCGGCATGGATGGTCCAATGCGCACGCTCGGCTTCTGAATCGGTCAGGGGCTGAGCCAGACTTGCGGAGGCCGCCAGGCCCAGGAGTAGTGAGGGGATCATCTAGAGTTCTCCGTGAACGAGTTGGCCATCAATAAGAACTGCCTTGACTGAACTGGTGAGGTCCGTGGGCGGCCCGCTCCAGAGGACGAGGTCCGCGTCACGGCCGGCGGCCAGGGAGCCGATGCGGCCCTCAACACCGGCGATGCGAGCTGCGTCTGCGGTCATGGACCGCAGGGCGACGGCCGGGCTGAGACCACGACGAACACACTGGGCCGCACTCATGCGCAGGCTGTTGGCGTGGCGAGCTGGAGATGCCAGACCGAAGCCGAAGGGAACGCCCGCCTCGGACAGGGAGAGCAGCGCGTCGATTGAGCGCTGACTGGCCCCCGGGGCGCGGGGACGGCTGATGACCGAGAGACCGGCGGCGGCGATTTCCTCCGCCAGCTCACCGGCCAGTGCGGCGCCGGAAATGGCGCCTCGCAGCTTGTGCTGCGTGGCAAATGCCACGGCGCGCTGGACCTCGTGGCGGGCGCTGGCTTCCAGCAGAACTGGCAGCTCGCCGCGGGCTGCGGCGGCAAAGTCCCCTTTGTCGCTTGCGAACAGCTGATCGAGTTCACGCAGGGCCCCGGAATAACTGGTGGGCTTGCGATTGGGCAACAGGGAAGCGGCAGACAGCCCGATATGCAGTTGGGCGCGCTCGGACACCACGGTCTCGCCCGCCGACTTCACCACTGCGGTACAGCCCGCAGACAGCGCTCCAGGACTGGGCGCCAGCACGAAGCTCGTAATGCCCTCTCTCAAGAGGGCCTTGAGCTGGCTGTGGCCCGGCATGAAGGCGTGCACCAGGCGTCCGCCGGAAAGCGCAGTGCGCGTGGAGTCGCGCAGTTCACCGCCGGCCCCGGCGTACTCGGTCAGGGCGATCAGGCCGGCTGTCAGGTGTCCGGCATGCTCGATGAGCGCCGCCCCCTCGGGCACGCTCACGCCACCGCCCACGGCGGCGATGCGTTTCCCGTCCACCAGAACGAGGCCTTTGTCGAGGACGGTTCCATCAGCCAGGTGCAGGTGTTCCGCACGGATGGCGAAGGTTTCACTCCCTGTGTTGGTGGTAGAAACGACGCCGGTTGCCGGCACGGACAGGGCGAGGACTAGGCTCAGGGTCAACATGGATTAGTTCTCCGGGGTGACGACCAGGCGGCCGGCGGAAAGCACGTACTGCACGGAAGTCGTGCCGAGCAGAGGGGTGCCGTCGAGGATTAGAATGTCCGCGCTCTTGCCGACCTCGACGGTGCCGAGTTGGTCGGCCACATCCAGGTGGCGCGCTGCGCCGATGGTGAGCGCAGCAAGGGCCGTCTCGAGTTCGAGGCCGTGGCCCACTGCGGAGGCGGCCAACATGGGCAGGTCCCGGGTTAGCTTCGGATCTTCGCCGCCGCTTCCCAGCAGCACCTCCACGCCCGCCTCAGACAGGCGCCCGGCCAGGCCCAGGTCGGCGCCATCCCACTCGTCCCGGGCGCCCGCCCCCGCCAATGACGGGGCGACCAACACGGGCACGCCGCGCTCCGCCAGGGTTTCCTTGACAGCTTCGGCTTCGGTGGCTCCGGCAAGGATGAGGCGCAACCGATCGAAGCCCTCGGTGCTTCCCAGGAGGCTGCGCAACTCCGCCGCCCGGTGCACCTGCACCACCAGCGGAATCTCGCCGTGGGCGGCCCGAGCCAGTGCGGCCTTGTTGCCATCAAAAGATGGCTTGCGTGGCTTCTTGTCTTCCTTGTACTTCTTCTCCTTGAGCTCCTTATCGTCTTCTTCCGCCTTGGCGAGGTCCTTGGCACGGTCCTTCTTGGCCTTCTTGAAGTCCTTCTCAAGCTCAGCTTCCTTCTCCTCCATGGCCTCCTGCCACTCCTCCAACTTGTAGCGGTACTCAACGTCGTTGCGCCGATAGGCCAGCCCCGAATCCAGGGCACCTTGCACGCGGTCCACCTCACCCTGGCGGTCAAAGACGTCCATGGCGCCGCCACCGCGGGAGAGGCCCACGCTCATGGCCAGGACGGCGTCCGGAAGCACCAGGGCATCCGTCGCGGAAAGTTCCGGGTCCAGGCGCACAAGCGCGCCGACGCCGCCCACTCGCGCCGCTCCCCCGGCCTGCACACGGGCGGCCACGACACCGGCCCGCAGGGCCTCCTGGCGCAAGTGGCGTTGGGCGTGCACATCAATTGCATCGGCAGTGAGTGTGGCGGGTTCCGTGCGCTGGTCGTGCAGGGACCCGGCGTCCACACCGAGGGCTGACCAGGGATCGATGAAACCGGCACACACGACGGCGCCGCGCATTTCCACGACACCTTCGGGCGCTTCCACGGTGTCGCCCACGGCGACGATGGAACCGTCGCGCACCAGGACCTTCACGTTCTCCAGCACCTCGCCCGGGCGCACGATGACGCGCCCGGCGTGAATCAGGTACTGCTCCGCGGCCTCTGCTGCGGGGTCCTGGCCTTCACCGGCAGAGAAGGCGGGTGAAGCGGCCGGAGCCAGAGGCGTGAGGGTTGTGAACACGGCCAGCGCGCCGAGGGCGGCTGTATTAAAGGTGGATCGCCTGGACATGGTGTCTCCTGGGTCGTGGGTCCCGGCATCGGCGTCCTGGACAACCAGGGGCGGGTGCGGGTCTTCTCGGGGCGTGGTGGCCCCTGGAATGGAGCAACGCATGATAGGGCAGGAAGGCACGCTCCCGCCAGTCACTCTCCTCCGCTCAACCCTTTGGAGGGAATGGACTTACCACCGTATTACATCGGGGATAGGAATCCCCCATGGGGTTGCGCCGAGGATAGCGGCCTCCCTAATCCTCTCGCCGGTTCATCCGGCGATGGGGCGGCCTCCCTGCTCAGCCTCGGCCATCGCGCTCCCCGGCCAGCAGAGCCTGGGCCCAGGCCTGGTCAGGGCTCGCGGCCTTGCCCAAGCTGTGGCATACAGATAATTGGGGTTTCCTTCCAAGAATGATGTTCGGAGTTGCATTTTCTCCGGCTCCCGCCCGCTATGGCCCCGTCTCCCCGCCGGTCTCTGCATCCACTTCTACTCGACCACGCCTGGTGGAGTGAACGCCTGCGGTCCATGCGGACGGTCAGGCCCGCTCTCCTACTCCTACCCCGGAGGGACCTGTCACATACGGGCCTTGAGGTGATTGAGTTTCGGGTGAAGGCCCACGATGAAACACCCCTTTGGGGCCTGGCGGGCCGCTCCACGTTCCACCGGGCGGGCTACGCCGCCCGTGTGCGCCTGCGTGGCCCGGCGGCGGAGCTCAGCATCGATGAGGGTTTGGTAGCCGCGGGCACTGCTGATGTGGTCCTGCAGAGCCCCGCCGGACGCCGCCTCGAAGACCGTGTGCTAGACCTCTTGCGGGTTACCGAAGTGGCCCGGGACATGGATGGCGTGGCCGAAATCCAGATCCAAAGCCCCAGGGAGCTTGCTCCCGAGGATGATCTGCTCATCGCCCGCCAACTGATCGCCACCGGTCTCGCCTGAGGCCCACCCGGCCTCAGAGCGGCCCGCGCCATACCCGGCCTTGCACCCGGGGGCACGCGGCGCCTGCCTCAGGCGTAACGCTGGCGGCTGGAGTTCCCCGGGAACCCAAATGTGATCGCATCTCGCTCCGGCGTGAAGTCACACTGGTGCCGTTTCACGCCGGTGCCAGTCGCCGTCAACTCACGGCAGCGGTAGGGGCACACCTGGTATTCCTGCGGGGTCAGCTCACGACCAAACCGCAGGCAGGCACAGCGGCCGTTTCGATCTGGACAAGGTGGCTGGTTAAAGGGAGTTGTTGGCATTTGACTGTTCTCCGGCTTCCCCGTTCGCCCGTTGGCGCAGGTTGTCCCAACTGCTGCGAACAGCTTGTTCAACGGTGTCCAAGTCCACGCGCTCCTCCTTGAAGCGTCCCTGCATTTTCATATACGCCTGGAGCGCCTCGCGTGAGAATTCCGGTTCGAGGCTGATCTCGAAGCGCTTGCCGTCCCACACCTCATAGACTTGGAACAGCCCAGCGCGCACAGCCAGGCGGATGAGGGAGATGCCCTCGGCCGGTTCTGATTTCCAACCCGTGGGACAGGGTGCCAGGATGTGCAAGAAGCGGAAGCCGCGCATGTCGAGGGCTTTCTTGAACTTGCTCACGGCATCATCCGGGTGCCCGAGAGAGATCGAAGCCGCGTAGGGCACCCGATGGGCGGCCATGATGGCCAGGATGTCCTTCTTGCCGATGTCCTTGCCGGCCGGTGTCGTTGTGGTGGTCGCGCCCAGGGGCGTTGCCGATGAGCGCTGTCCGCCGGTGTTGCCGTAGATTTCGTTGTCGTAGCACACATAGAGGATGTCCTCATTGCGCTCGGCGGCGGCGGACACGGTGGCCATCCCGATGTCGTAGGTGCCGCCGTCCCCGGCCCAGCAGACAACGCGCGTGCCCTCGCCATTCATCTCTGCCGTGGCCGCCAGACCCGTGGCTGTGGCCGCCGCGGCGGCAAAGGTCGAAGCCACGACCGGGACCCCGTAGGCCGAATAGGGGAACTGGCCAGGGGTTACGATCCCGCAGCAGGCGGGGATGACAAAGTGCAAATCATGCTTGGCCGCGGCCAGGCTGAACATGTTGTAGGCCACGGACATGCCACAGCCACCGCAGTTCGTGTTGCCAGCCCGCAGGATCGGCTCGGCTCGGTCCGCGGCGGTTTGGTACTGGCCACTGAGAATCGGTTCAGCCATCAGCCTACCTCCACAAGTTGAGGGGCAGCGGCGGAGTCTTGCTCCGCCAGTTCAAGGAAAAGCGCTTCAATGTGGTGGGGGCGCACATCGCCTCCACCCAGGCCGAGCATGTAGCCCTGAACAAGGGCCTGTGGCGCGCAGCCACGCACTTCCGACCACAGCACTCCGCCCAGGCCCAGGCTGATGTCACGGTCGAGCACGCCGATGCGCTGGCAGCGCGCCAGCAGCTCGGTCAGAATCTGTTCCGGGAAGGGCCGGTACATGCGCACGCGCACGGATCCGGCGCGCACCCCTGCTGCCCGCAGCTTGTCGACAACCGTGTCCGTGGTGGATGCGGTAGTTCCCATGGAGACAAAGGCGATTTCCGCATCGTCCATGCGATAGGGCACGACCGGATCCGGCGGACGCCGGCCGAATACCTCCTCGAACTCGTCCTGGCACTCGCCATACACCTCGAACACGCGCCCGAGGGCTTCCTGGTGTTGGCGTCGGTGAATCTCGGTCTCTCGCGGGAAGTCGAGCCCCCCCACCATCACCGGCTCGGTCTTGATCCGGTGCGGCAGGTCGAGCTCCGGCAAGAAGCGATCCACCTGTTCCTGGTCGGGGAGGTCCGTTTCCATCATGGTGTGCGAGAGCACGAAGGCGTCCTGACAGACCATGGCCGGCAAGAGCACGCGCGCGTCCTCGGCCAGGCGATAGCTAAAGAGGATCGAGTCCGCGACCTCCTGGTTGTCCCGGCAGTAGAGTTGAATCCATCCGGCGTCGCGCAACATCAGCGTGTCGCCGTGGTCAACCCAGATGTTCCAGGGCGGGCCAAGGGTGCGGTTCACGGCCATCATCACGATGGGTAGGCGGGAAAAGGCAGCCGCGTAGACGTTCTCGGCCATATAGGCCAACCCGTTGGACGCCGACGCGGTGAAGGTGCGCGCGCCGGCGATCGACATACCCATGCAAACGGCCATGGCGCTATGCTCGCTCTCGACGCGCACGATTGAGCCCTTGTCGAACTGCTGCCGACAGAGCAGCTCGATGCACTCGGTCTGGGGCGTGATCGGATAGACGCCACCCCCGAAGCCCCGGGCGTTTCTGTTGGCGCGGCCGGCCAGCGTGGCGGCCAGGGCCGAGGCGTGGTTGGCGCTGATCAGTTGGACCGTCATAGCTCTATCATCTCCATGGATTCACGGGGACATTCTTCAACGCAGATGCCGCAGCCCTTGCAGTAGGACTCGTCCACCGCATAGCCGCGCCGCAGGCCGTTTTCCATGTGCCGCGAGATGATGCCCTCGGGGCAGTAGACCAGACAGGTGTCGCATTCGGTGCACCTGCCGCATGAGAAGCAGCGCAGGGCTTCCTCGACATCCCCGAGGCCGAGGTTGGCCTCGCGCAGATCCGTCACGCGTTCGATGGCATCGGCGGCGCGATCAAGGGCAGGTTTCTGGCGCGTGAAGTGATCGAAGCGGATGGTGGTGGCCGGCACGGCCCGGGCACGGTCCGGTCGCTCGAAGACCTCCACCTCCAACCCGGCCGCTGTCATGAGGAGCCCCGCCGCACTCCGGCCGGAGCCAATGGCATGGGTCACCGTGCCTTCCCAGGTGGTCACATCACCGGCGGCCCGCACCGTTGCCTGGCCAGCTTCCGCCGTCCCCGTGTCAATACGCCCGTCTTCCTCCAACTGCCAGCCTGTGGGCAAGAACGAGAGGTCGGCGGATTGCCCCAGGGCCAACAGCACATGATCGCAGGCCAACCGTTCCGTCCGTTCGGTGACCACTGGACTGCGGCGGCCGCTTTCATCGGGCTCGCCCATTTCAACCTCAGCCAGCTCCAGGGCGCCCAGCAGCGCCGGGTCTTCGGCGCCGGCGTGAAAGGCGACGGGCTGGCGCTGGGTCAGGAAAATAACGCCCTCGTGATCAGCCTCGACAATCTCCTCCGCAATGGCCGGCATGGCATCCCGCGTCCGTCGGTAGGCCACGGTGACCTTCTGTGCGCCACACCTCAGAGCGCTGCGCGCACAGTCCATGGCCGTGTTGCCACCGCCGAGGACAACCACATGCCCACTGAGGCGCACCTCGCCGCCGTCCGATCCGAGGTTGACCCGGTGCAGGAACCCGATGCCTTGTTCGATGCCCCCGAGCTCCGATCCGGGGACCTCCAGGCCCCGCAGGCGCTGCAGGCCCGTGGCCAGGAGCACGCCGTCGTACTCCCCCGCCAGGGCGCTCAACTGCTCCGCACCCACACGCTCGCCACAGCGGACCTCAACACCGAGAGCCAAGATGCCGTTCACCTCCTGGTCAAGGACTTCGCGCGGCAACCGATAGGTCGGGATGCCCGTCCGCAGCACACCGCCGAGCTCGGCCTCGTGTTCAAAAACCGTTGCCCGTTGGCCCGCCCGAGCCAGCTCGTAGGCCGCCGCCAGCCCCGCCGGCCCACCGCCGATGATGGCAAAGGTGCGCGCAGCGCCGGTCGGCGCCAGGTTCGCGCTGGCCACCGGAAAGCGATCCGCCACGACGCGCTCGAGGCCACGGATATTCACCGACCCGTCGTAATCCGTGCGGTTGCAGCCCTCCATGCAGGGAGCTGGGCAGACACGCCCGCAGGTGGCAGAGAGGGGCGTGGTGCGCCCCAGAATGCGCGCGGCGGCCTCTTCGCCGTCGGTCGCCGCGGCGCGCACAAAGCCCACCACATCATTGCCCGCCGGGCACCAGGCGCTACAGGGGGCGAGGTTCTCCACGTAGGCCGGCCGCTGGGAACTCCAGCTTCCAGTCTTGAGGCCCGTCGGCGGGCTGTGTGTATGTTCCACCAGTTCGCCGACGGCGGGCAGGGCACTCGCGCCGGTGCCCCCGGCAGCGGCCCCGCGGCTCGCCCACTCCTCGCGCACGCTGACGACTTCATAGGCCTCCTTGGCGGCGGCGAAGTTGCTGGAGAAGCCCATGGCCTGGTAGGTCTCCTCCAAAATGGCCAGGTCGATGCCGAGTGCGCGGCAGAAAGCCCCGGCAATGGTCGTGTTCACGATGACCACCGAGCGCGTGCCAATCCCGTGGCGCCGGGCGATGGCCGTGGCGTCCACGGTAGCCAGGCGCCAAGCTCCAAAGTCCCCCTCCAGGCCGGTCTCGCCGCCGGCCGTGTTCACCACCAGGGCCCCGCCCTCCGCCAGCCCTGCTACGGTGGCCTCCCCCAGCAGGTTGTCATCCAAAACCAGCAGATGATCCGGCTCGTAGACCTTGTTGCGGTTGGTGATCGGCCCGTCGGAAGCCCGCGTATAGGCACGCACCGGGGCCCCGGACCGTTCGCCGGAGTAGTCGCCGAAGGTCTGCACGCTCTTTCCCAGGCGGGAATAGACCGTGGCCAGGATCTTGGCGCAGGTCACGCCTCCCTGGCCGCCGCGGCCGTGTAGTCGAATCTCCAGGGACTGGTTAGCCATCTAGTCGTTGGATCGTTGGTCTGGATCGGGTGCGGCCCCCCGGGGGAGGCCCACGCTGGACCCCGGCCAGCTCCAGGTCGGGGGGCGCACCATGTTACCGCCCGTGCGGGCCCCCATGTCCGCTGAAAAGTGCCTTTCCAGGCCCGGCGGGACCCCGGCGCCGGACCCCGGGACTGTGCCTCTGCGCCCTGAGTGTCCCCCCCGGGCAGGCGAGCTGCCCGAATCAGCGCCCGTTGGGCTCGCGCTTTTTTGCCTCCGGCAACGATACTCGGGTGACGAACATCCGCGGCCTCCACCGGGAAGACCACATCCTCGGCGATGTCAGTGGCCCGGGCGCCCTCGAACTCTCGGCGCACGCCTCCGGTATCGACCTGGAAGACCGTGCCGGTGATGCGGTTGACGACCTGACCCTGGGTCCTAGCGACTACCTCTCCTCCCACAGCCGCATGCTGGTGAACTGCGCCAGGAGTGACTTCACAGACAGTGGCTTGGAAGAACGGGGCGACATGCTGCTCTTCCGTTTCCAGGTGGACTTCCAGGAGTCCCGGCGGTCTGCGCGCAGGCTAGTAACCCTCGCCGCCCGCCGCGTCTCCGCGCACGATGGCTACGGAGGCCGAGGCTCCCAGGCGGGTGGCTCCGGCCTCTATCATCTCGCGCGCGTCTTCCTCGTCGCGCACGCCGCCGGAGGCCTTGACACCCATGGTGGGGCCGACGGTGCGGCGCATGAGGGCCACGTCGGCGGAGGTGGCCCCGCCGGTGGAGAAGCCGGTGGAGGTCTTGACGAAATCGGCGCCGGCCTCCTTGGAGAGTTCGCAGGCGCGCACCTTCTCGGCGTCGTTCAAGAGGCAGGTTTCGAGGATGACCTTCAGCTTGGCTCCCAGGCGGTGACAGGTGTCCGCCACGCCGGCGATGTCGCGGCGCACGAAGGCGTCGTCGCCGGATTTCAGGGCGCCCACGTTGATGACCATGTCGATCTCACAGGCGCCGTCCTCGATGGCGCGGCGGGCCTCGTAGGCCTTGACCTCCGGGGCCCCGGCGCCCAGGGGGAAGCCCACGACGCAGCAGACCTTGGTGGGGCCGCCGGCCAGGATTTCGGCGCTGCGTTTGACCCAAGACCCGTTGACGCAGACCGAGGCAAAGCGGTGGCTCAGGGCCTCGTCGCAGATGCGGTCCACATCCTCAGCCGTGGTGTCGGGCTTCAAGATGGTGTGATCGATGTAGCCCGCCATGTTCGTCAAGCTGGCGGGCTCGGCGGCACAGGCACCGATGCGACAGGCGCCGGCATCGATCACCCGTTGGACGCGATCCGGGCAAACCTCCACGCGCACGGTGGTGCAGCCCCAACCGCCGAGGCCGCCGGACACGGGCAAACCGCCCTCCATGATTTGGCGCCCGATTTCCGCCAGGACATCTTCCAGTTGGCGTTCGTCCAGGGCTGCGTTGCTATTGGTGAAGTCCATGCTTGAGAGGTTCTGTTCGCTTTGGTTCTTGTTCTGGGGGAGCGCGAGCCGAGCTCAACGATCCATGGCCAGGATCTTGTCCACACGCCTTCCGTGCCGGGGCGCTCCTTCGGGTGTGGCCAGGAAGGCCGCCAGCACATCGTGCGCGCCGTCGTCATCCAGGCCACCGGTCCCGAGCACCAGCACATTGGCGTAGTTGTGTTCG
Organism: Planctomycetota bacterium; assembly: GCA_036011365.1. Lineage (GTDB taxonomy): Bacteria > Planctomycetota > UBA1135 > UBA1135. The sequence goes on from DASCNH010000027.1 coordinate 49,961, forward strand.
CGGGCGTTCTTGGCCGTGCGTTCGTCCCAGCAGTTCGCCGCCAGCACTCCCGGCACGCGGTTGGCGGCCATGGTCGAGCCGAGCCCCGCTCCGTCGATGCATACTCCAAAGTGACAGCTCCCGCTGGCCACGGCCTCGCCCACCTTGCGCGCGTAGTCCGGGTAGTCGACCGCTGTCTCATCAAAGGTGCCCTGGTCCAGGGCCCGGTGGCCGAGTTCGGCCAGCCATTCCTTGACACGCTCCTTGAGGGAGAAGCCGCCGTGGTCACTGCCCACAGCCACGCGCAGGTGAGCAAGGCCACCGGCGGGCAGTCGACCGAGGCCCTTGCCCCCCAAGAGGCGGATGTGGCGGCGGTGGGCTTCCTCGCGGCAGAGAGGCGTCACCAGGGAACCAGCGGGGAGCTCGAAGACGTCGCCATCGGCCACCTTGGCCAGACAGGCGGCGGTGACCAGGGGCGTCCCGGGACCCTCGCAGCTGCCGCCCTCGCCATCCTCCGGCAGGCGCCCGCGCTGCTCGCCCTCCCGCGCCGGGCCGTCCGCCGGGCGATCCGGATTGTCACAGGGCTCAAGGGTCACGTGGACCCCGCCGGGGCGCCCCACAAGGGGTTGCGCCGGGCCCAGGCCGGCGGCGGCGCGGGCGCGACCGGCGGCGCGGCGGGCGATGGCTCTGAAATCCATGGACAGGGTGTGGGGGGGCAGAGGTGGGGGCCGGCGGGCAGAGGGGGGGCCTGGGAGCCGATGGCCAGAGTGATCCGGCGCGGCAGTGTAACCGACTGCGAAGCGCCTGGCCCCAGGGATCCCCTGCGACCCTTCCCCGGGGGCACAATCCCCGTTGTGATCGTTCATACTGGAAACCTCGGTGGCCAACCGCCGCTGGCTACCCCATGTCCCCCACTCATCATGCCGCCCCCCCCAGCGCTGGCCATGCCAAGACTGGCTGTCCCGGGGGTGGCTGCCCCGGCGCTCACCTGACTGAGCTCGTCCTCCACTTCTGCGTCCGGAACCGCCGGTGCCCGGCTCCGGGTCCGGGCCTCGCGCACCAAGGCGAGCGTTTCCTTCCGTGACCGACCGGACCATTGTCGTCGGCGCCGGCGCGGCGGGCTCCATGGCCGCGCTCTTCGCCGCGCGCTCCAAGCAAGCCGTTGTTTTCTTGGAAGGCGAGGAGGAGCCCGGGCGCAAGATCCTGATCAGCGGCGGGGGGCGCTGCAATGTGATGCCGGCCAGCGTGGACCCGACGGAATACCACACGTCGGGCTCGCTGCCGCTCCTGCGCCGCCTGTTGAACGCCTGGCCCCTGGGGGAGGTCCAGGCCTTCTTTGAGGATGCCCTGCGCCTGCCCCTGCGTCGTGAAGACGACAAGCTCTTCCCCCGCAGCCAGCGGGCGCGCGATGTGCGCGACGCCTTGGTCAAGGAAGCCATCAAGGCCAAGGCACAGCTTGAGGTCAACTGGAAGGTGGCCGCGGTGGAGCGCGGCGAGTCAGGTTTCCTGCTGACGGCCACGGACGGACGACAACTCGCAGCCACGCGCGTGATCCTGGCGGCCGGCGGGCAGTCCGTGCCGAAGACGGGCTCCGATGGCTCCGGCTTTGGCCTGGCGCGCGCCCTCGGCCACACGGTGACCCCTCTCTACCCGGCGCTCGTGCCGCTCCTGACCGACGCCGAGGATCTACACGCCCTGGCCGGCCTGTCCGTGCCCGTTCGGTGGACCGCCCGCGCCCCCGGAAGCGAGGACAGCCCCGGCAAGGTCCTGGCCCGGGGTGAACGGGAGCTGCTCTTCACCCACCGGGGCTTCAGCGGCCCGGCGCTGCTCGATGCCAGCCACTGGGTCACGCGCGCCGGTGCCGAGTTGCACATCTCATGGACGAGTCGCGAAGAGGATGCTTGGCAGGAGGCCTTGGCCGACGGCGGCTCGCGCACCGTGCACGGCCTGCTGCGCGGACACCTGCCGGCGCGCCTGGCCACCGTACTCACGGCCCGCGCCGGCCTGCAAGCCACCGATCGCCTGGCGGAGCTCTCCCGGGAGAGTCGGCGCCGCCTGGTTCAGAACCTCACCGCTTTCTCCCTGCCCATCAGCGGCCAGTTGGGCTTCTCCCACGCGGAGGTCACCGGCGGCGGCGTGCCCCTGGCGGAGCTTCAATCAGCGACCCTCGAGAGCCGCCTGGTTCCGGGCCTCCACATCTGCGGGGAGCTGCTCGACGCCCAGGGCCCTATCGGCGGGCACAACTTTCTCCTGGCTTGGATCAGCGGCCGCCTGGCTGGCCAGGCCTGACTCCGGCCTAGGCCCGCCCGGCCAGGCGCGGGACGGCGGCGGTTAGCAGGCGACTGAAATCGGCGGCGATCTGCTGGCCGGCTTCCACCACCTCTGCGTGGTTGAGTGGACCCTCGCTGTGTCCGGCGGCCGCGTTTGTGATGCAGGAGATGGCGGCCACCGGCATCCCGGCGGCGTGGGCGGCGCAGGCTTCCTGGGCAGTGCTCATGCCCACGGCGTCGGCCCCGATTGTTGTCAACATGCGGATCTCCGCCGGGGTTTCGTAGGTCGGCCCGCTGAGAGCGGCGTACACGCCGGAGTGCAGGACGACGCCGGTATCCCGGGCGGCTTCGTCCAGGCACTCGCTGAGCTGCTCGGCGTAGGGCGAACCGCCGGCCTGGTCAAGGGGGCCGAGGGCTGTCTGCCCCTGCAGGTTCAGGTGGTCTTCGATGCGCATCAAGGTCGGCACTGACCAGTCGCGCCGCAGCCCGCCGGCGGCGTTGGTGAGGACCAGGACACCGATGCCGAGGGCCGCGAAGGCGCGCGCGGAGCGCGTGGTTTCCTCCGGTGTCCAACCCTCATAGAGGTGCACACGGCCCTGCTGGACGAGCACCTTCACGGGCTCGTCGTGCGGCTCGATTCCGGGCAGGGTTCCCAGCACGATTCGTCCGGCGTGGCCCGGGACGGCGCTGCGAGGCATGCCCGGTAGCTCGCTGAAGGGCGTGATCCGGGCCTCGTCCAGCTCCTCGGCAAAGGCCCCCAGACCGGAGCCCAAGATCAAGGCCACGCGGGCCTGGGCCGCGCCTTTTTGTTCCAGGGTGGCCACCAGGCTTTCAAGGCTGCCGCCGGTTTGTCGCGTGTTCACTGTTTGCTCGTTCAAAGGAATGCTCCGGCGACCGTGGCGGTCATCCATGAGGCGAAGGCGCCACCCAGCATGGCGCGCAGGGCCAGGCGCGAGAGGTCGCCCCGGCGTTCCGGCGCCAGGGGAGAGATACCACCGAGTTGAATGCCCACTGAGGCAAAGTTCGCAAAACCGCACAGGGCATAGGCGGCCATGGCCGCGGACCGCTTGTGGGCGAAGGCGCCGGCGACCTTGTCGGCCTCCACGATGTAGCCATCGGCTCCCAGCGGCAGGATCGAATCGCCCCAGCCGGCTGCGGGCATGTTCATCATGATGTCAAAGGCCACGAACTCATTGACGGCGATCTTGGTGCCGAGCAGGGTGCCGAAGAGCTCGCAGTCGTGCCAGCCATCGATACCCATGCACCAGGCGATGGGCGCGAACAGCTTGCCGAAGATGGATGCCAGGGTCAGGGGTTCGGCCATCTCCAGCCAACCACCCAGGGCTCCCAGAGGCCAGTTGACCAGGTTCACCAGGGCGATGAAGGCGATCAACATGGCGATCACATTCAGCCACAGCTTGAGTCCGTCGCCGGTGCCATTGGCAGCCGCCTCAACCACATTGGAGGCCGTGCGCTCGATACGCAACTGCACGCGGCCGCCCGTGCGAGACTCCTCGGTTTCCGGCAGCATGATCTTGGCGATCACGAAGGCCGCCGGCGCGCTCATTACGGAAGCGGTCAAGAGGTGCGGGCCCAGCTCCGGTCCGAGCAGGCCCATGTAGACGGCCAACACGCTGCCGGCGATGGTGGCGAACCCGCCGGTCATCATGGCATTCAGCTCCGAGTTCGTCATGCCGCTGATGTAGGGGCGCACGACCAAGGGCGCTTCGGTCTGACCGACGAAGACATTGGCGGCCATGGACATGGACTCGGCGCCGGAAACACCCATCAGCAAGGACATCGCCTTGGCGAGCAGCCAGACGAGCACCTGCATGATCCCCAGGTGATAGAGGATCGCCATCAGGGCCGAGAAGAAGATGATCACCACCAGCCCAGAGCCGGCGAAGGAGAAGATGTAGCCGTGCCCTTCTCCGAAGACCGCTGCCATTTTCTCCGGGTCCGCCAGGGGGCCAAAGACCATGCTGGCTCCGGGCCCGGCCATGGAAACGAGCTTCTGCACGAAGGACGCCAAGCGGGTGAAGACGGCCTGGCCCAGGTCCGTGCACAGGAAGACTGCGGCCAGGGCCAGTTGCAGGCCGAGGCCCAGTATGACGACACGCCAGGGGAAGCGCTTGCGCTCCGAGGACAGGAGCCAGGAGAGCAGGCAGAAGAACAGGAGGCCGAAGAGGGCGTGGATGAATTGCATCAGCGGCGGCAGCCTAGCCGGAAGGGGCGGCGGCGTTCTACCTCGGGCCCGGAGGAGTAACCTGGCCCAGGACCAGGGGCGCGGGCTGGCCGGCCTGCGGGTCGGTGTGCAGGGCTTCCCTTAGCAAGGTGCGGGCTCGCTCCAGGCCCCGGCCGTCCCGGTGGTGGATGCGACAAATAGGGTCGCCGGGGGCGAGCAGGTCACCGGCCCGGGCTTCAAAGGTAAGGGCGACCTCCGGATCCACCGCGTCCTCCAGGCGCGCGCGTCCGCCACCGAGGGCGCACAGGGCGTGGCCCACGGCCTGGACATCTCGAAAGACCAGCACGCCTGCGGTTTCCGCGAGCAATACATCCTCGTGGGGGCCCGGGTCGAAGGCCGCCGCACGGTCCAGGCTGGCCGGGTCTCCACCCTGCTCGCTGACGATGCGGCGAAAGAGCTCCAGGGCACTGCCGTCGTCCAGCACTGCTGCGATGCACTGGGCTCCCGTTTCTCTGGACTCCACCTGGCCAGCCAGCTGCAGCATCTCCCCGCCCAGGAGCAGGACCAGTTCACGCAGGTCCGCCGGTCCTGCGCCACGCAAGCACGCCAGGCTCTCGGCGATCTCGGTCACATGGCCCACAGCGCATCCGAGTGGCCGCTCCATGCTCGTCTGCCAAACAACCGTGGGCACATTCAGAGAGCTGGCGATGCTGATCATGGTGCGTCCGAGCTCGGCCCCGTGCTCGGGGTCGGTCAAGAACGCCCCGCTGCCGAACTTGACATCGAGCACCAGGGCATCGATGCCTTCGGCCAGCTTCTTGGAGAGGATCGAGCTGGCTATCAGCGGCACCGAAGCCACCAGCCCGGTCACATCGCGCAATGCGTAGAGCTTGCGGTCCGCCGGCACGATGTCCGGGGTCTGGGCTCCGAAGGCCGCGCCAGTCCGCTCGAGGCAGCGACGAAAGGCGCCGGCATCGAGATCGGTGCGGAAGCCGGGGATGGCCTCCAACTTGTCGAGGGTTCCTCCGGTGTGGGCCAGACCGCGCCCGCTGATCATGGGAACGGCCACGCCACAGGCGGCGACCGCCGGGGCCAGGGGGATCGACACCTTGTCGCCGACACCACCGGTCGAGTGCTTGTCGGCCTTGGGCGCCGCGAGGTCCGAGAAGTCAAAGGTGCTGCCGGAGTTCAACATGGCCCGTGTCCAGCACTCGAGTTCGCCAGGGCCCATTCCATGAATGAAGATCCCGGTCAGGAGCGCCGAGGCCTGGTAGTCGGGAATCGACCCGTCCACATAACCCTTGATGAAGTCGTGGATCTGCCCCTCGGACAGCTCGCCGCCATCGCGCTTGGTGGTGAGGATGGCACGGGCGTCGCTCATGCGGTGGGATCCTCAGGCACCAGATCGGGATAGAAGGACTCGCCCGGGCCGGCCGCCTCCAGGCCGAGGAACTCTTCCACGGTGGCGCCGATGTCCGCGAACGTATCGCGCGTGCCGAGGTCGACATCCGTGACCAAACCCGGGCCGGCGGCGATCACCGGCACGAACTCGCGGGTGTGGTCGGTGCCAGGGCTGTGCGTGGGGTCATT
>DASCNH010000028.1:0-9711 GCA_036011365.1 Planctomycetota bacterium
ATCCTCGCTGGGCGATTGCCAGACGATGTTGTAGGCATCAGGTGACGCGTCCCATGCGCTTTGCGCCGATGCCTGCCGTGGCCCGAGCCCCAGAATCAACAAGGTAAGCAGATGCCTGGCCATCACGCCGTCCCTTATTACCGTCCAGGCGTCCCAAGGGGCCTTCATATCCCCCCAACCTCTCGTTGCTGAGCCGTAGCCCGTGATGGCCATGTCCCACAACCACATGACCAACAGTTCTCGATTGTTGACCACCGTCTAGGCTCCTGGTTTCTGAACAAGAGCTGCACCTGGCTGCACCAACCGTCCAAGTGATCGGCAAGTGAGTGGTCCCCCATTCCTGTTTGTGGGAATCCCTCAGGCCCGTCCACAGGCAGACAGAATGGCGGTGCAAACGACTGCGCTAGAGGCGACACTGTGAACATGGTTACCCCTGTGACCACCACCCGCGCCAAACGGCCTGCCCTGCTCGTGGCACTGCTGATTCTCCCCAGCCTGATTCTGGCCTGGCCCGGTCCCGGGGCAGTTCTCGCAGATGTGCCTCAGCATGTGCTGACGGGGACTGCCCTGGCACTACTCGCTTCGCTGCCCCTGTCCCTCTTTGTCGCCTGGCGCGGGAGATCCCGCACCATCGTCGCCCTGCCCCTCTTCCTGACCGCCGCCGCCCTGGCCTTTGCCCGTGCCGAGTTCGGCGACCTGACGGACACCCTGGAGGCGGACCGGGCTCTGATCGCGCTCTCGACACACCTGCTTTTCCTTTTGGCGGGCGCCTCCCTCTCCTCCGCCGGCGGCCGGACCCTGGCCCGCGCCCTGCCACTTTTGACGTTGCTCTGGCTCTCATCGGCCGTCCTCTCGTGGTTCACCGCGGGCAACCTCGCCGGCGTTCTCGGCAACACCGGAGACCTGGCGGAGGCCGCCGTTCCCGGTGCGGCCTGTGGCCTGGCTCTCTGGGGAGCCCGAACCGGAGGCTCGCGCCCCACAGCCCTCCTGGCCCTGGCCGCCTTTCTCTCCACGGCCATCTTCGCGCTTCTGGTTCCCGTGCACGGCGCCGCCTGGGCCCTGGCCGCCGCGGCTCTCCTGGCCGCCGCTCACCGACGCAGCTCCCAGCCCACCCGAGCCGTCCTTCTGGCCTGTGCCGGATTGGCCCTGGCCCTCGTCCCGCTGCTGCGCCTGGGCCAGGAGCAAATAGCAACTCCTGAAGCCACCATGCTGCCAGAGGTCACCGGGAACACGCAGGCACAGAAGGCCACGACACCAAACAGCACCGGAGGCCTGGCCGTTCGACGCCTGATCTGGCAGCGCCTGCCCGCGCTCCTGGCGGAGGCCCCGGTTCTGGGCCCGGGACCGGGCCAGTTCCAGGCCGCCTTCCCTCCCCACCGCGATCCGGCGGAGATCGAACTCTCCACACACGACCGCACGACTCCCTTCGAGACCGCCGTCGAACACCTCCACAACGACTGGCTTCAGGGCCTGTCCGAGGGCGGCCTGCTGGGCGGTGTTGCCTGGATCCTGTTCCTTTTCGCCGTGCTGTACCGTTCCCTTGTGCCCGTTCCGGAAGAGCCCCCCGACCGTAGCGCGGCTCGTTGCGCAGCCCTTGCTGTCCTGGTCCTGGCCCTCTCCAACGCTCCTCTCAACTACAGCCCGGGAACCTCGCCCCTGGCCTTCGCCCTCTTCGGCTGGCTGCTCGCCGGCGAGCGGAGGATACATGGCAGGTCCAGACACTTGCTCCCCGTGGGCATCCTCCTCCTGCTCTCCCTCCAGGCTCCCCGGGCCCTGGCTATCCTGCGCCACGGTCAGGCCGCCACCCCCCAGGAATCCCTGGCGGCCTGTCCGGACTCCGCCCCGGCGCTGGCCCTTGCCGCCCACCTGGAGACCGCCGCAGGTCCAGGTCACGCCTCCGCGGCCCTCTCCGCCTGGGAAGCTGTCCTCGAACGGCGCCCCCACGCCTTCGACGCCCTGCTGGGCGCCGGCAACATCCACGCCCGCGCCGGCGACACGGCGGGTGCCCGCCACTACTACAAGCGGGCCCAGATGGTGGATGCCCACCACCCGGGCCTCCTGCGCAATCTGATCACCCTGGAGTTGGACGCCGGTCGCCCCCGGGAGGCCCGCGCCCCCCTGGAGCGCCTGATAGCCGACGGCCGCCCCTTCCGAGGCTGGGCCCGGGCCCAGGGCACGCGGCGCCTGGCCGCGGGCGAGTCCCGCGAGGCCCTCTTCCTGCTCGCTGCCTGCGGGGCCCTGGCCGGACCGGACGGTGCCCCGCCCGGGGGCGGTGATGATTTCTACGCCGCTTCCCAGCGCGCCCGGGAGGCGCAGGACACCGCTTTCGCGGAGGCCCTGCGTTCCCATGCCTACCGCCTGTGGGCCACGGAGCAGGCCCTGGCCGGGGATTTCGATACGGCCGTCCGCAGCCTGCGCCAGGCCCGCACCTCGTCCGGCCGGTCCGCCGCCGCTGGGCCCCAGACCGCCGCCGGCCCTCCCCCGGCGGCGCGTCTCGACCTGGAGCTGGCCGCCGCCCTTTTGGGCGCCGGGCGCGAGGAAGAGGCCCGCAGCCAACTCGGCGCCTCGCATCCACGACCCCAGGACATCGTCTCCCTGGCCCCCTGGGCTGGGCAAATCCTCATGGATGCCGGCCTGCTCGGGACTGGGCGCTGATATGCCTACAGAGTTGATACCTTGGGCAACCCAGGAGGCTCCCACTCCCCGGGGCAGGTGCGCGTAGAGTCCGGCTCCAAGAACGCCCCAACCCAGGACCAGGCATGACCATGGAACAATCAAGACCCCACTCCGGCTCCGGCGCCGACGCCCAGGCCGCAGTCCCCGGCTCGCCGTCGACCCAGGGGCGCCGTGTGCTCGTTGTGGAAGATGAAGAGGCCATCGCCGCCGGCCTGTGTGACGCCCTTGAACACGCCGGCTGCAGCGCCACCAGCGTGGCCGACGGCTCCGCCGCCCTGGAGCTGATCCGCTCCGGCGACTTCGACCTGATTCTGCTCGACCTGATGCTGCCCGGCATGAACGGCCTGGACATCCTGCAACAGATGCGGCGAGCCGGCGACAACACCCAGGTCCTGATTCTGACCGCCCTGGGAGACGAGGCCGATCTCCTGCGGGGCTTCGCCCTGGGCGCGGATGATTACATGGCCAAGCCCTTCTCCCCGGCCGAACTCATCGCCCGCGTCGAGGCCCAGTTCCGCCGTCGCCAGGCGAACGAGCCGCCTCCGGAGATAGTGCAGCTGACTTCTGACATCAGTGTCGATTTGGGACGACTCGAGGTGCATCGCAATGGTGAGACGATTCCCATGACGCCGCGTGAGGCGGACATCATGGCCTACCTCATCAAGCACAAGGAGCGAGTAGTCACGCGCGAGGATCTTCTGCGCGATGTATGGCACTACCTGAACGCGACCATCGAGACACGCACGGTTGACATTCATATCGTTGGCCTGCGGCGCAAGGTCGAACCCAACCCGGCCACGCCAGTCTTTGTGCAGACCGTGCGCGGCAAGGGCTACCGCTGGGATCAGTGAAGTCGGACAGCACCAGTCGCCGCGCAGGGCTGCGCACGGGCCGCACGGGCCGCACGGCCCTGACGCTCTACACGGTTCTCTTGATCCTGCCAGCGGTCGTCCTCGGCACGCTGCACTATCGCACCCTGCGCCGGGATCACACAGCTCAGCTGACCGCCATCCCGGCCCAGGCCGAGGAGGCCGCCTGGCGCCTGGCGCGCCTGGTGCGCTCCAACTACGAGGAGCTGCTGCGCTCGGAGGCCACGCGCCCCTTCTACCAATACCGCGAGTCCTACTTCCCCGAAGGCACCCTGGGCACGGATGTGGCCTTCGTTCCCTCGCCGCTGGCGGTGGGCCCCACAATTGAAGGCGTCAGCGCCTGGTTCTGTTATGCGGCGGCTGACAAGCGCCTCGAAGAGCTGGTGACCTTCGGTGCCGGCCGCCAGAACCGGGCGAGCTGGCCGGCCCTGGAACAGCACCTGGAGACCCTGGTACACGACATTGGCCCCTTGGCCTCGCCCCTCGACCTGATTCAGAACCCCGCGCTCTTGGCCAGCTTGCAGGTGAGCACCCTGCCCCTGCCGATCACCGCCATCAACCTCAGCGAGGAGCGCGACATCAACTGCCTCCTTTCCGAACTGCCCGCCCTGCGCGCCATCCAGGATCGCAGGGTGCAGGTACAGGTGTACGGCTTTGAGTCCCGCGTGCGGCCGCCCCAGGAGGCTTGGCCGAGTATCCTCTACGCTCGGCGTATTCTGGTCGAGCCTGCGGGTCGCAACTGGAACATGCCCGCCTGCTTCGGATCCATTACCCGCGGAGGCAATGTCATCCAGGGCTTCATGGTCGACGGCGCGTGGCTTTTCCGGGACCTGCCGACCCAACTCGCCCACTCCGTCTTGGACCGCAGCCAGGAGTTACAACTCGATATCGGTGAAACGCCAGAAGACGATGCTCACCGGCATGTGGCAACACTCAACCTGGCTGCCGCCTTGGGCCTGGTGGGACCCGGTGGAGCCAGCGTTCACCTGCCGCTTTCCGTGGCCGTGGATACGGCTCCCATTCGCTCCCGCCTGCGGAGCGAGGAGTCGCGCTTCCTGGCCCTCTCCTCATTGCTGGCCCTGGCTCTCACCGTGGGCCTCGTCAGCCTGCTGCGCAGCGTTGACCGTGAGCTACGCCGGGCGCGTGAAACGGAGAACTTCGTGGCAGCCGTGACCCATGAACTGCGCACGCCACTCTCAGCCATCCGCTTGCATGGCGAGATGCTGCGCGATGGCTGGATCGCTGAGCCGGAAAGGCAACAGGACTACTTCAAGCGTATTCTGGCCGCCTCCAGCCGTCTGGAGCTCCTGGTGGAACGCATCCTGGAGAAACGGCGGCTCGCTCAGGCCACGGAGCTCCCCCGGAACACCTTGGCGGGATCCCTCAACGAACATGTGGCCCGGCTCGCCGACGAGCTCTTCCCGGCCGAATCCGGCGGCCGCCGGGACTTGGCTATTGCGCTGGAGCCAGATCTGCCGCCGGTCATGCTCGCGGATGAGGCCCTGCGTTCGATCATCGCCAACCTGGTGGAGAACGCACGCAAGTACGCGCCGGTGGAGCAGGGAGCCGGCGGTCAGGCGGGCGAGTCCATCCGGGTTTCCACCTGCCGCGCAGGAGCCAGCGCGGCCCTGGAAGTGGCCGATCGGGGCCCCGGCATTCCCGCCGCAGAGCGTAGCCGTATCTTCGAGCCCTTCTACCGTATCGGCGACGAGGCCACGCGCACGGCCCGTGGAACGGGCCTCGGGCTGCACCTGGTCCACCTCCAGGCCCAGGCCCTGGGCGCGCGCGTCAGCGTCCTGGCCCGCCCAGGCGGTGGCACCCTCTTCCGCGTCAGCTTCGCCACAGCGGAAAGCTGAACCGATCTTCGCAGTTGGGCCCGAGGGGCCTATTCTGGCGAACCATGCAGACCTTCGTCCTCGGCGCCGGCCTGGCCGGGCTCTCCTGCGCGGAGGCCCTCGTAAGGGCCGGCCAATCTGTCACGGTGCTGGAGAAGGAGAGCGCTGTGGGCGGCATGGCCCGCAGCTTCAAGCTGGAGCCCTACTGCGTGGACCTGGGCCCACATCGCTTCCACACAAACAGCACCACCGTTGATGCCCAACTCCAGACATGGCTGCGCGGCGATCTCCTGCTGCGCCAACGTCTGTCTCGCATCCTGCTGCGCGGACGCTTCTTTGACTACCCCCTTAACCCTCAGAATGTCCTGACCAGTCTGCCTCCCAGCCTGCTGCTGCGCGCCTTCTCCGACTGGGCCATGGCCCGCGGTTCGGAACGCCTGCGGCACAGAGAGCATGACAATTTCGAGAGCTGGGTTGTCGCCCATTTTGGACGCACGCTCTACGACATCTTCTTCGGTCCCTACACGGAGAAGGCCTGGGGCATACCCGGCGCGCACATCAGCGCCGACTGGGCGCGCCAACGCATTGGCCATCGCGGACTCTGGGATGTGCTCAAACAAGCCCTGCGCCCCGTGGCCGCCGGCAGACCGCGCAGCCTGACAACGGAGTTCTACTATCCGCGTCGGGGCGGGATTGGGGCCATCACTCAAGCCGCGCGGGAGGCCGTCGTCGCCGGCGGCGGCTGCGTCTTGACGGACAGTTGTGTGCGCGCCCTCGAACTGCGCCGGGACTCCGGCGGCCCTGGCCACCGCGTCGCCCGCATCCGCTTGGACGGCGGGCGCACATTGGCGCTGGACGCCGGTGCACAGGTAGTAAGCACGCTGGCGCTGCCCGCTCTGGCCCGCGCCCTGCGCCCCTTGCCTCCGACCCCGGTACTCTCCTCCGCCGGACAGCTGCGTTATGTGGCCATCCTGTTCATCTACCTGGAGGTGGACCAGGCCCGCGTCTCTCCGGACCACTGGATCTACCTGCCGGAGGCCCATCTCCGCACGCACCGCATCAGCGAGATAAAAAACTTCTCAGATGCCTCTTCACCGGGACCCAAGACGGCCTTGTGCTGCGAGATCACCTGCCGCGTCGGCGATGCCACCTGGCGTCTCGGACTGGACCAGGCCGCGCGCCTGGCGGAGATGGACTTGGTACGGGCCGGTCTGGTGCAGGCCGGCAGCACTCGTGGCCTGGCCCTCCGGCGCCTGGCCCGGGCCTATCCAATCTACGATCTGGAATACCGCGGACACCTGGAATGTGTGCGCGCGGGCCTGGCGCAAGTGACTAACCTGCACACCACCGGCCGCCAGGGCCTCTTCCGCTACAACAACATGGATCACTCCATTGCCATGGGACAGCAGGTCGCCCGGGGTCTCGTGAGCGGTGCAGCCCAGGGCGGCGAGCGGGCCGCCGCCGCCGTGGCTTCCGAGGAAGTCTTCTTCGGATGAGCTCGACGACTCACAAGGCGCCGGAGGAACTGGCCATCGATAGCGCCCTGCTCAGGGAGACAGACTGCTCCCTGTGCGGTTCACGGGAGCGCCGTCTTGAGTTCCGCCAAGGCCCCTTCGGCATCTACACCTGCAGAGATTGCTCCCTGACCTACACCAGCCCGAGGCTCTCCCAGACTGACCTGGTCCGCGAGGTCTACGGCAGCAACTACTGGCGCTCGCCAGCCGCACGCGAACGCGGCTATACGGACTACCTCGGCGACGGAGACCTCATGTTGCGCACCTGCAAGCGCCGCGCACGCCTGGTGGAAGAACACTCCCCTGCTCCCGGTCGCGTGCTGGATGTGGGCTGTGCTGCGGGCTTCTTCCTCGAGGTTATGGCAAATCGCGGCTGGGATGTTTTTGGCCTTGAGCCGTCTCAGGCCATCCTCCCCCGGGCACAGGAACGCCTGGGTGCCGCCCGGGTGCACGGCGGCTTCCTCAAGGGCAGTCCCTTCGCGCCGGACTCCTTTGATCTGATCACGCTCTGGGATGTGCTCGAGCACATCCCCGACCCCCTGGGTGCCCTGCACCGCATACACACGCTGCTGCGCCCGGACGGTGTACTGATCTTGGAGACTCAGAACGTGCGCAGCCTGATGGCCTCCGTGCTCGGGCGCCGCTGGCACCACTACAAGTTCGCCGAACACCTCTTCCACTTCCACCCGGGCACCGTTCGCCAGGCTCTGGAGCAGACGGGCTTTCGAGTACACCACAACCACGGGCGCCAGGCCGGGAAGTACGTGGACCTCAGCTTTGCCCTGGAACGCTCCAAGCGCGTCATGCCGCCCCTGGGTTGGCTGCTCTCTCCCCTGCGCGCCCCCCTGCTGGCCATCGGGAACCCTGCCCTCTATGTGAACCTCTACGACGAGATGATTGTGGTAGCCCGGCCCCAGGGGGAGCTGCCCCTGGATCTCATCCCGCAACCCGCAGGAGCCTAGATTTCGAAGAGGGCAAATGGAGTCCGTTGCTCAGGAAGCGCCGTACGTCGGCTCCCTGTCGCCGAGGGGCGCGCAAGCCGCGTGTGAAGAAGAGAATAATCGAGGAACGTGGCTACAAGAGCCTCGTGCTCGAGAAGGAGGACTACGCGGCGTTTGCTTACAGGCCGACCAAGTTGCCGCATACTCGTTCTGAGGAAGACGATCAGCGTGAAGGAGTGGCAAGCACTCCTGATCGCCGAAGCCCGCTACCACTTCTACATTACCAACGCGCCGAAGCCCGAGCTGATCGCGCGTAAGATGATCCGCGAACCAAATGGATTAGGGCCTAGCCCTCCTCATCCGCAGCTTCATCCTCGTAGTCCCAGCTGGCGATCCAGACGCCGTAGGTCTCTTGCATGAAGGCGCGCGAGTTGAAGGTGCGCTCGTCGAAACTCTCCGCGGCAGTACGGCCGGCCAGGCCACGCAGGCCTGCGATCTCCTTGGGCTCCATCTTGGAGAGGGCCGCATCCCGGGCACCTTGTGAGCGCACCAGGTAGACGCGCGCCCCGTTGCTATCCGCGACCGGCGCCACCAGCTCGCCCTCCTCAAGGGTGTACAGGTCGGGCTGGGTGCGGACGAAGCGGCCAAAGTCATGGATGCTGTCTTGTTCAGTCTCAGGCAGCTCAGAGCGCTCCAGCCAGGTCGAATCCTGGACACCCAGACCCGCATCACCGGCCATGGAAAGCAGCGTCTCGTAGGAGACGATGGGACCCTGTGTACCCCGCGCACCATCGCCAGCACCCTGATCCATAAGATCGTACATGGTCTGCAGCGACTCCAAGGCCAGGTGTTGTGTGTGTTTCTGGATCCAGTTCTCGGCCACGCGCTCGCGGATTTCCCCGAAGGGCGGCTCGCTGGCCGGAATGCGCTCGTCCACTCGGGCAACTACCAGGGCCCCTTCCTCGACAATCACGCCGGGGAGAAAGGCGCCCCCCCGGGTGGCAGGCAACCGGCCAGCAACATAGCGTCCGCCCCACTCGTTGTCCGTGCGCCAGGCAGTCGAAGTGCGCGGGGGCGCATCCGCCTGTGCTGACAGGCCCAGCTCCCCCGCCGCCGCTGCCAGGTCGATCTCCCCGGGCACGACGCCCGCATCGCTCTCCAGACTGCGACGCCAATCCGCCATGGAGAAGTAAACCGGGGCCTCCTTGCCACATTGCTCGGCAACTTCGTCGAAGGGCAAATACAGGCGCGTGCGCAGGTCCATTTCACCGTCGTCGTCGAGGGGCGCCTCGCGGCGGAAGCGCGAAGAGGAGACCAGGTTGTAGTAGGCCTGGGCCTGGGCGTCGGCATCCTCGTCCTCCGGCCGGGGGTGGGCAGCCAGCAGCGCAGTTGAATCAAAGGAACCATCCATGGGGACCCAGACCACCGAGAGTCGGAAGCTCTCTTCGCTGTGGTAGGCCCGTTGATCGTTCAGGGGCAGTTCGTGGAACCAGTCCTGCAGCTCCTCGGCTGCGGGCACCTGCGATTCCGCCGTGGTGCGGAATTGGGCAGTGGGCTTGGCTACATAATGGAAGGCGTATTCCTGGTGGCGCTCCTTCCAGAGGGCCTCGATGTCGCCAGGCGTGGCCACGGCACCGACGCGGATCATGTTCTGGTAGCGCGTGCTACGCAGATAGCGGCGCAGGTGCCCCTGCAACTCACGCCCGCTGATGCGGAAGTTGGCCGCCACCTGCTTGAAACGTTCGCCGCTACCGAAACTGGCCATGATGAACTCCCCCAGCTCCGTGTCCGTGATGCGTACGCCGGAGGAGAGGGCCAGGTCATCGAGGATGATGAACAGGGCTGCATCCGAATCGTCCACACGTGCGCTGCGTCC
>DASCNH010000029.1:0-11514 GCA_036011365.1 Planctomycetota bacterium
TGGAGGAACCCTGGCCGATGTCGTTGGCGCCGGTGAAGAGCGTCACCAGGCCACTGCGGTCGAGCTTGAGCTGCACGGCGCCCTGGGGCATGTCGTTGGGGTAGACCGGGTAGTTGGTGCCGCTGATGTACATCGAGCCGGCCACGCCCAGGCCGTGCCCGTCCGGGAGTTTTCCGCGGCGCTCCCGCCAGCCGCTGGCCCGTTCCACCTCATCCAGGCAGCGGGCAAAGCCGTTGGAGGTGATGCGCTGGCCGTTGACCGTGATGGTGTCGGATCCCAGCAGGTTGCGGCGGCGCAGTTCGATGGGATCGAGGTCCAGCCGCTCGGCCAACTCGTCGAGCTGCACCTCGAAGGCGAAACGCGGTTGCACGGAACCGTGACCGCGCTTGGGACCGCAGGGCGGCTTGTTGGTGAAGACGCGCGTGGCGTCGAAGCGGTAGCTGGGGAAGTCGTAGGGGCCGGTGAGCAACTGACCCGAGTAATAGGTGGTCACCAAACCGAAGGACGAGTAGGCGCCACCGTCGATCAGGAGGCGCGCATCGACGCCGGTCAGGCGCCCTTCGCCGTCACTGCTCGTGCGGTAGTGCATCTGCATCGGGTGGCGACCGCGGTGGGCGTAGAAGACCTCCTCGCGTGTCCAGAGCAACTTCACGGGGCGGCCGGTGACGAGGGCCAGCTTGGCGGCGCAGAACTCCAGGCTGAAAGGATCGCTCTTGCCGCCGAAGGCCCCGCCCAGGCAGGGTTGGATGACGCGGATGCGCTCCGGTGCCAGGTCCAGGACGCGGGCCAGGGCCCGGTGCACATAGTGGGTGATCTGTGTGGCGCTCCACAGCGTCAGGCGCCCATCCGCATCCGGGCGCGCCAGGGCGCAGTGGGGTTCGAGGGCCGCGTGGGTTGTCCCGTGGAATGAGTAGTCGCCCTCGATGACCTCAGCCGCCTCAGCCGCCGCCGCATCCACATCGCCGAAGTCCAGCTTGACGTGTTTGGAGATGTTGCCCGGGCGGCGCTCGTTGACATGGATGGCCGGTTCCGGGTTGGCCAGGGCCTCTTCCGGGGTGAGCCGTGCCGGCAGTACCTCGTAGTCCACCTCGATCAGGGCGCAGGCGGCCTGCGCCGTGCGCTCGTCCACGGCGGCCACGGCGGCCACCTCGTCGCCGATGAAGCGCACCCGGTCAGTGGCCAGGGCCGTCTCGTCCTGGGTCCAGGGGATCACTCCGTAGGTGGTGGGGAGATCCGCGCCGGTGATCACCGCGTGGACGCCGGAGAGGGCGCGGGCCGCGTCCGTGTTGATGGAGCGGATGCGCGCGTGGGCGTGGGGGCTGCGCAGGGTGCGGGCCCAGAGCATTCCCGGCAGCGTCAGGTCGTCGGTGAAGAGCGCTTCCCCGGTGGCCTTGGCGGCTCCGTCCACTTTGCGCTGGGGTTTGGTCAGAACCCGGAACCCGCCACCCCAGGGAGCATCGGAACCGTGCTGGTCGCGGGACGCCATCAGCTGCTCTCCTGTTCGGGAGTGGGATTCTCCGCTGCCTCCCAGGCGCGGGGCGTGTGCTCCCGACCGGCGGCGGTGTCGGCGGCGCGCTCGACGGCCTCGATGATCTGCGTGTAGCCCGTGCAGCGGCAGAGGTTCCCCGCCAGGGAGTTCCTGATCGTCTGGCGGCTGGGGTCGGCTTCCCGTTCCAAGAGGGCCGTGGCCGAGAGGATCATCCCGCCCTGACAGAAGCCGCACTGCAGCGCTCCGGCCTCGTCGAAGGCCTCCTGCACCGGATGCAACCCGCCCGGCTCGGTCCCGCTCGCCGGAGAGGGGCCCTGGCAACTACGCTGGGCCGGAGCCAGACCCTCGATGGTCGTGATCTCATGGCCCTCGGCCAGGGCCGCCAGCGTCAGGCAGGCCAGTTGTGGCTGACCGTCCACCAGCACCGTGCAAGCGCCGCAGTCCCCCTTGTCGCAACCCTGCTTGCAGCCGGTCAGGCCGAGGTTCTCGCGCAGGACCTCAAGCAGCGTGGCCTCCGGCGCGGCGGCCAAGCGCACGGTGTCTCCGTTGACCTTGAGCGAGAGCACATCCATGGGGTGCGATTGTCGGTGCGCGCTCGTTACATTTCTAGCCGATTCCGTCCGGGGACCACGCTTTGTGAGCGCCCGGGGCGAAATGTCGGCATGCTACGCCTCCCCCTACTCACCCTGCTGCTCCTCGCGGCCTGCGGCTCATCCGAGCCCGCCGGTGGGCCCACCGAGCAGGCCGGCGCCGGTCAGTCGTCCTTTCCCCCGAGGCCGCCCGCCGAGTATTCCCGGGACATCCTGACGGTCGAACGCACGGCGGCCTCCATGCGCGCCAGCATGGAGCGCACGCTGATCGCCGGCCTGGTGACCGGGGATGGAGAGCGTCTGGAAGACGCCTTCTGCGCCGGGTTCCGGGGCACGCTTCCGGAGTCCGGCTCCGGTCAGGTGCTGCGGGATGGTCTGCTGCGGGGACTTGTGCTCGAAGCTACTGATGGGGCGCCCCTGGGGGCGACCGAGTTCCTGGCTCGCCTGGACGCCTGGCGAGCGCTGCTCTGTACCGCCGGAAATCCGGAGCGCGGCGAGTTTGAGCTGACGCGCCTGTACCTGGCACCCGGGGGAGAGAGCGCCGTGGCCCGTGTCAACCTGGCGCTCTTCAGTTCGGCTGGCGCGCCCGGCGCTGGGCTGGAGCCCGGAGGTCGGGGACTCTGGCGCCTGGAGGGACGCGCTCGCTTCCTGTTGGAGTCCGACGGCTGGCGGCTCAAGGCCTTCGAGACGACCGGTGGGCGCTACCTGACAAATCCGGAAGCACCCTTCGTGGAACGCACGCGGGCCGCGGGGCTGGTGGTGGATGTGGATCCGGAGATGGTGCGCCTCATGCAGAAGTTCGTCGACCGCCACGTCACCCTGGCCCTGGGGGGGCTGGCGGTGATGGATTGGAATGGCGACGGTTTGCCGGATGTGCTCCAGACCAGCCGGGGTCAGAGCGCCCATCTGTTCCTGAACGATGGCCGCGGCGGCTTCCTGCCCGGAGCACTGCCCTGCGGCTCCCCGGCGGACAGCGGCAGCTTTGCCCTGGTCGTCGACCTGGATGGAGATGGCGCCGCGGAACTGGTTACTTCGCGCATCCTGGAGTACGGCCCGCATGGAGCGCGTCTGGGGATCTACACCCGGGAGGGCAGCGGTTGGCGGGCCCTGGATGATGTGCTCCTGCCGGTGCGGCGCGGAGTGAGGCGGGTGGCGATTCAGACCATCGTGCCGTTTGATGCAGGTGGTGCGGGGGGTGAGCGACTGCTGGATCTCTTCATCGGGGTCTACGGGGACATGCACTCCCGGGGCGCGGACTACAACACCGTGGAGGCCCACGACGGCGCTGACAACTACCTGTTGATGAACCGTGGCGGGCTGGTCTTCGAGGAGGTCTCGGAGGAGGCGGGTATCCGTGGCACCCAGTACACCTATGTGGCCGAGGCCTTCGACTTCGACGGAGATGGGGACACGGACCTCTTCGAGGGCAATGACTTCGGGCCCAACATCCTGTGGGAGAACGACGGGCAGGGTTTCTTCCGGGCGGACGCGGACTCTGTCCTGGCAGGTGTCAGCGCCTACACCATGGGCGTCACCCTGGGAGACCCGGAGGGCAGCGGCGAGTGGCACATGTACATCTCCAACATGTCCGCGGCGGAGGGTATGCGCAGCGCCCCCCTGGCCCCGGGGCTCGATGAAGTGATGCGCGGTCGCCTGGCGACCATCGCCTCGGGCAACATGCTCTACCGCCAGGATCGGGAGAGCGGCCGCTGGAGCGAGGTGACCGCCGGTGCCGGCTGCGCCGTCGCGGGCTGGGCCTGGGGCTGCATCTTCTGGGACCCGGACAACGACGGCGACCGGGATCTCCTGGTCACCAATGGCTTCACGTCGCATTCCCGGCGGGACCTGGGCGACTGGAACAGCCTCTACTGGCGGCAGGTGGCGGCGGACGCGGGCTTCCTGGCCCGCGGGGAGCGCACCCGGGATGTGAACCGCGCCCTGCCCTTTGAGGGCTCCTTCAGTGGCTACCAGCGGGACCGCTACTTCCACAACCTGGGCAGCCCCCCGGGGGCCGCTGCTCCCCCGGCAAATGGCCCCCGGCTCGCGCAGTTCGAGGAGGCCGCCTACCTCCTGGGGCTGGACGCTGACCACGATGGGCGCTGCGCGGTGGCGGCTGATGTGGACGGCGACGGGGATCAGGATCTCGTCCTGTGGACCCTGAAGGGGCTGCGTCTGTTCGAAAACCGGGCCCCCGCTCGGGCCTTTGCCCGGGTGCGTCTCGCCTCCCCGGGGCCGACCCTGGGCAGTATCGTCACCGTTAGCGCCGGTGGCCTGGAACTGATGGAGAGCGCGCGTCTGGTGGACGGCTTCCAGAGCCAGCGGCCGGGGGAGCTGCACTTCGGCCTGGGGGCGGCGCAGCACATCGAATGGGTTAGGGTGCGCTGGCCGGACGGCGGCACCGAGGAGTGGAGGGACCTGCCGGTGAAGCGGCTTCTGACCCTGACGCGGGGGCAATCTGCCGCAGGCGTGGATGAACTGGTCCGCTGGCCCGACGGGGTCTTCGCCTCCGAGGTACCCGAACACTTGCCGACGGAGTTCAACTCCGATCTCGAACAGGCTTCTCCGGGAGGCGCGGCCGACGCCGTTTTCATCCACTTCGGCGCGCCCGCCCCGCCGCTTGCGGCCCTGGCCCAGGTGTGGAGCGCTGTCTCCTGGTACTGCTCGACGAGCCCCGCCGCTGGTCCGCCGGGGTGGCGCATTCTCGACCGATCACAGCTGGCCGCCCTGTGCCCCTCGGGACGGACGCCGGCGGCGGCTCTCTACGATGGGGAGGGCAACCTGCGACGCACCTTCGCAGACCAGGTCTCGGCCGCTGAGCTGGCCCCTCTCCTGGCAGAGGTGTCCCGCCGCCAGGCCTACCCGGAGGTCCTCGTCCAGGCGGGCCGGCAGGCCCTCGCGGATCACCGCCACCGGGAGGCTCGGGAGCTGTTCCGCCGGGCCATAGCGGCGGATCCCGGCTCGCCCTTCGGCCACGAGGGCCTGGCCCGGGCGCGGTCCTTCATGGGGCTGGAGGAGGGGGCCATCGAAGCCTACCGGGCCGCGTTGGCGGCTGATCCCGACTACGCCCTCGGTCATCACAATCTGGGCCTGCTGCTGGCCCAGCGCGGCGAGCACGAGGCGGCGGTGGGGGCTCTTGAACAGGCCCTGGCCATCGACGGTGGCCAGCTGGCCACCCTGCTGGCCCTGGGCGAGGCGCGGGCCACGGGAGCTGATGCTGCCGGCGCCCTGGCGACCTTCGAGCAGGCCATAGCCACCTATCCGAGCTCGCCCCGGGCGCGCCTCCTGGCCGGAAAGGTGCTCGTCGGCCAGGATCGTCGGCGGGAGGCCCGTTCCAGGCTGGAGGAAGCCTTGGCCCTGGATCCCGATCTCAGCGAGGCGCGCCGGGCGCTGGTGGCCCTGGGCCGCCTGGAAGGCCTGCCGGAAGCTAGCGGACAGCAGCCGGACTCGGATCTCTAGCGCGCGTCCATCTTCGACGAGCGCCCCGGAGCGCAGGAGCCGCGCGCTGGCGTGGCCTTCTGGCTATTGGCCATGCGAGGAGTGGCGCACTCATCAGGTGCGCACGAATGGTGCGGGGGTGCGGGGGTGCAGGGGTGCACCGGGGCAGCGATGCAGCGGGGCAGCGGGGCAGCGATGCAGCAGGGCAGCGATGCAGCCGGGGAAGGGAACAGCCCCCGGAACCCGGGGCTCAGCGGGAGCGCTTGGGCATGACCGTGTCCTTCAGCCAACCGGACAGCTTGGAGTTCAAGCTGCGGTCGCTGAGCAGGCGCTCGGTCTTTGATTTCAGCACGGAGATATCGACGAACGCCTCGCCGGCGGTGCTGTGCACCGCGGTCTGCATGCGCTCGGCGCCCTTGCGCTCGTCTTTGGAAACGACGAGCAGTGTGGGCAGGCCGGCCATATCTTCCATGTCCGCCAGCAGGTTGAAGCCGAACTCGTTACCGGCCGGATTCACCAGCACCACGGCGCGCACATTCTCGTCGCGCACGCCCTGTTGAGCTGCGAGGTTACAGCCGGCCCCGAAGCCGACCATGGTCAGGTTGCTGGTGTGGATGTCCGAGCGCTGGCGCAGGAAGTTCGTGGCCGCCTTGAGGTCGCGCATGGCGAAGGCCCAGCTCTTTTCGCGCGTGCCGAGATCCTGATCGTCCCAGGGGGTGCAGCTCGCGGTGCTCGCACCGTGGCCGCGCAGATCCAAGGCGATGACGCCGAAGCCCTTCTTCTGAAGGTAGCTTCCCACCTTCTCCAACTGGCTGCGGTCCGCGCCGGCGCCGTGTATCAAGACCGCGGCGGGGGAGCGACCCTTCTCGTCACGCGGGGCAAAGAAGGTGGCCGCGAGGACGACCTTGTCTTCGGCGATGAGCTCCACAACTTCTCCGGTGCCGGAAGCGGCGGGTGCCTCCGGTGTCGGGCAGGACGGGGCGGAGACCAGCGTGGGGGCCAGGGTCAAGGTCAGCGTCAGAAGCATGAAGTAATCGGGGTTGGAAGGTTTTCCACCGGCTGAATCCATTGTGGGGAAAACACCGGTACCGGTGCTACCAGGATTCAGCAGGAAGTTTCGCCGTCCGTTTTGTTGTCTGTTGGGTAGGCCGGGGGGGGGTGAAGCCCAGGCCATTTGCTTGTCCGGCTGGCTGCGGCTGATCCGGGTCAGGGACCTCGGGAGCCACCCCGGGCACGGGAAAGCGGAGTTTGATAGGAACTAGCCTAGGGGATCTGGTGGAGTTCGCAATGGTCTGGTTGGACCGGGGCCGTGGTGCGGGCCAAGGGCGCCGGCGGGCCCGGCGGCGGTGCCTTGGCCGATAATGGGCCTCTGGTGCCGTTTCAGTACCTTTCAGATGTGTCTTGTGGCCTGTCCGGTGCGCAATAATCTGCAAAAAAACGGGGAAAGCTCCCCCGGCAGCGCCCCGGGCCCCGTGGGGCGGTCCTGGGCCCCCGCCCCTCAGCCCAGCTCGAGCTGGCGGCGGGCATCCACCACGTCCCGGTTGAGGGCGGAGCGGGCCTCACCCAGGCGCTCGAAGAGATCCCAGGAAGGGTCGATGGCCCGGCGCACCTGGCGCATGAGCTGCAGGGCCATGCGCAGGCCCCGGCACAGGTCGCCGGGGGGAATGGGGCTGAGCTCCTCCAGTTCCTCGAAGGGAACTCCGTCGAACCAGGCCAGCACCGCCGGTGTCAGGGCCCAGTCCGCGGGTTTGACCGCGCGCGGGATAGCGTGGTGTGCTTCGAGGCCGGAGAGCCGGCGGATGGTGCGGTCCACTTCCAGGCGCACTTCGCGATAGGTGTCGCGGCCGAGGCGCACGGCAGGTGCCGTGGGGCGCGACTCGTGGACCAGGGCGGCGAAGATCATGGCCAGGGCCCGGGGCGGCAGGTGTTCGAGGGTGCCGCCCATGAGCAGCTCCGTCACCTGGAGTTCGAACCCGTTGATGGACCGGGCCACGCGCCCCCGGGGCAGGAGCTCGTCTCCGTCCAGGTAGCGCAGCTCCTCCAGAAAGGCCAGGTGCGCGTCGATCACCCCCTGCTCCCGGCGTTCATTGCGTTCCCGTTTCTTCCGCTGGCGGCCGTCGTGTTGATAGCGGTTGAATGATTTTTCCCAGGCCTCACCGATGCGTCCGCGGCCGAGCACTTCCACCAGGTGCAGGATCGTCGAGTAGGAGAGGCGGAAACGGCTCTCGACCCTTTCCGGCTGACCCTCGATCAGGCGGCGCAGGGGCGCCTCGCGCACATCCCGCGCGCCCAACAAGCTGACCACCAGGCCCTCGTCATCGATGCCCTGACGTCCGGCCCGCCCGGCCATCTGCAGGTAGTCACGGGTGCGCAGCCAGTCGAAGTCAACGCCGTCGAACTTGCGCAGGGAGGCGAAGACCGCCGTGCGCGCCGGCATGTTGATGCCCAGGGCAAAGGTCTCGGTGGTGAAGAGCAGCTTCAACAGGCCGGAAGTGAAGAGGCGCTCGACGAGCTCCTTGTGAAGCGGCAAGAGGCCCGCGTGGTGGTAGGAGATACCCTGGCGGGCCAGGCTCAGGAGCTCCCCGTCGAGTTCCCTCTCGTCGACCTGGAACTTCTCCAGCAGCTCGCGCTGCAGGACCTCCATGCGAGCCTCCTCTTCCTTATTAAGCAGGCGCCGGCCCCGGGCGGCCCGGGCCAGGCGCTCGCAGTCCTTGCGGCTGAATGAGAAAACCAGGGCCGGCAGGAGAGCGTCCTCTTCCAGCAGGTTCAAGAGCGGCACGGGATCCGGCGGGCCCTCGGCCACGGGTGAGCGCCCTGGCCCCCGTCGCTGGCCCCGGCCGTGCCTGCCACGGCCGCGCTTCGGGGGTGGCCCCACGGCCTTCTGGACCTGTTCCAGGCCTGCCACGGGGAACAGGCCCATGCCGTTGGCGAACATGCGGTGGGCCAGGGGTACCGGGCGCCGGGTGGAGCGGACAACCTCCAGGGGTTGTTCGCGGATGTCGTCCAGCCAGCCGCCGAGTTCCGCGAGGTTGTCGACGGTGGCCGAGAGGCAGACCAGGCGCACGCTGGGCGGGGCGAAGATCAGGGCTTCCTCCCAGACCGTGCCCCGCTCCCGATCATCCATGTAGTGGACCTCGTCGAAGACGGCGAACTCCACATCCACCAGCAGCTCCGGATTCTCGAAGATCGCGTTGCGCAGGATCTCCGTGGTCATGATCAGTACCGCGGCCTCGGAGTTGATGGTCACATCTCCGGTCAAGAGACCCACATCCAGTCCAGCCTCGCGGAAGTCCCTGTATTTTTGGTTGGAGAGGGCCTTGATAGGAGCCGTGTAGACGCAGCGCCGGCCCCGGACCACCGCTTCTTCGATGGCGTATTCGGCTACCAGGGTCTTGCCGGCGCCGGTCGGGGCGCTGACCAGGACATTCGCCCCGGAACGGATGGCCTCCACGGCCTGGACCTGGAAGGGACTGAGGGTGAAGCCCTTCCAGATGACCCGGGGCTGATGGGACCCCCCGGCCTCCTGGGGCCCGGGAGCCCGGCTGGACTCGTCCCCGGCGGGGGCCTCGTCAGATCCCCCGGGGTGTTTCCCCGAACGTCTTCTGGAGCTCTGCTTGCCACGGCCCCGGCGACGGGTCCGCGGCTTGGGATCGGGTTCTGAGGGGGGCATGGATGGCGTGGGGGCGGCGGGGGATTCGCGCTGTGACGACTAAGCGGGCCCTCGGTCTTGAGCCGCGCGCCCCGAGGATGTATCTAATCAGGGGCACACCGGGAACGGAAGCGTCCGAGCCCGGGAGGATACATTTCGCCCCGGTAGTGCCTGTCACGGATACATCAGCCACCCCTCACGTACCAGAAAGACCACGATGGAGTCGAAGCGCCTCGAAAACAGCAGCATGGACAAACGCCAGCTTTCCACCCTCAAGATCGTCTCCCGTCTGCTGGCCCATGAGCTGCACGCCCAGGGCAGCAGCAAGGCCGTCACCATGAGCCATGACGAACTGCGGGAGATCCAGAACACACTTGATCTGTTCATCTCCAACGCCTCCCGCTCGGCGGGCAAGGCCGCGGCCGCCGAGCCCAGCACCAAGCTGGTCACCGCCCGCAACTAGGTCCCGTGGCGCCGGCTCCGAAGGGAGCAAGCACTGTTCAGCGCCCTGGTCCGGGTGCCGGTTGGGATCGTATCCCGGTGCGTGAGCCGGGCGACGGACCCGCGCCGAGCTCTTCCGCGGAAGAAGTGCGCTCGTGAGCTCCGCGCTATCTGACCGCTCCGGCCGCGCCGCCACGCGCGGGTTGGTGATCCTGGGGGGGACGGCTCTGGTCATCCTCCTCTACGCCCTCTCCGGTGACGTGAGGGCCCGGGGGCTGACGCGCGTGGACACCCTGCGTTTTCGCTTCGAAGGTGGGGCGGCCCAGCTCCTGCCCGCCTGGGAACCACTCCTGGCACGCACCCTGGCCGAGGCCGGGGAGATCGATGTGCGCGACAGAGCCGCCGTGGACGGCCTGGCGGCCGCCGTCGCCGCGCTGCCCTTCGTGGCCGAGGTCGGTCTGGCGGAGGTGCTCTGGCCCGACGGCATCAGCCTCTCCCTGCGCTTGCACAGTCCCGTGGCCTGCCTGCGCCAGGGGCGTGATTTCCTGCTCATCTCCGAGGCGGGCACGGTCCTGCCCGGGAGCGTATTCGCGCCGCCCGCTGTTGGCGCTGGCTTCTTGCCGGTGCTCGGTCCGCCCCTGTCGGGAGGCCCGCCGACTCCCGGTGCAGTGCTCGCCGACGGTCGCCAGCGGGCGGCCTTCGAGACGGCCCTCTCCCTCTGGCAGCACCTGGCGCCGGATGATCTGGCCAGTTTGGGAGCCTTTGTGATCGACGGCACCTTCTTGGCGGAACCCGCCGGCGAACATGGGGGCATGCGCCTGGAGTTGGAGGGGCGCCGGGTGGTGCTCTGCGGGCGTCCGCCGGCCTCCGGCGAGCCCGGGGAGCTCCCCGTGGCAACCAAGTGGAAGCAT
This sequence comes from Planctomycetota bacterium, assembly GCA_036011365.1. Lineage (GTDB taxonomy): Bacteria > Planctomycetota > UBA1135 > UBA1135. Next base: position 10,516 of record DASCNH010000029.1, read on the forward strand.
CTGGCCGAGGGCCTGCGGCGCCTGCGAGCCGGCGAGGATTGGAGCCTGTGGGATGTGCGCTGGGATGCACCGGAGTGGGTTCCCAGATGAACGCCGCCCGCCTCATGCTCGCCCTGTTATTGGCGACGCTGATTCCCTGTTTCGGCGGCTGGCTGGGGCTGCCCAGCGGGGGGCTCTCGAAGTTGGCCCTCTCCCTGTGGCCTTGGATGATCATTCTAGGCGCACCCCGGCGCCGGCCCGGGCCGGATCCAGCTGGCCGTCCCCGGGGACGGGCGGCGGGCACAGCCCTGGCTCCGGCGGCGGTCCTGGGCCTCGGGCTTCCGCCCCTGGGCCTCTGCCTGGCCCTGGATATGGCCTCTGGCCAGGGGCCCGGGAACTGTGCACTGCTGGTCATTCCCGGACTGGCGCTGATAATCGCCCTGGGGGCCCTGGCCGGAGCGGCACTGCGCCGGCCCTGGACCTGGCACGCCCACGGCCTGGCGTGGACCCTGGGGATCTGGGGCCTGCCCCTTTTGGCCGTGGCCGGCGCCTGGGGGCGGGGGCTCGAGGGGCCTGGATCTTCAACGGCCCTGGAGCGAGCGGCTGCGTTCAGTCCCTTGGGCTGGCTGCACGAACGGACGATCCTGCGGCGGAGCCCGGTGCCGGGGGCTGGGACTGGCCGGGAGGGCGCCCCCCTCTTGGCCGATGCGCCGCACAGGGCGCGCCTGTCCCTGGCCGGTCCCCTGGCGGGGGTCGAGGCGCGCTGTTCCGGGGGAGATGTGACGAGGCTGGCCCTGGACCTCGCCGCGGGCGAGCGGCTGGTCAAGGAGATCCCCCTGGTGCCGCGTTTCCCGCCGGAGAGCCGCCGGCAGCCGGCGGCGCTGGTTGTTCGTGGTCCGGCAACTGCTGCGGGCGCGGGCGCGGGCGCGGGCACGGGCGCGGGCGCTGGCACGGGCGCTGGCACGGGCGCGGGCACGGGCGCGGGCGCTGGCACGGGCGCGGGCACGGGCGCGGGCACGG
>DASCNH010000030.1:0-7514 GCA_036011365.1 Planctomycetota bacterium
ACCGTGATGATGACGGCAAGGTCGTGGGCTTCTCTGAGGCCGTCCTGCAACCAGGCGGGACCTTGGGAGCAAGCTTCCCCCCCCCGGGGGGACTTGCGGAGTACGTGTCCGGTTGCGGCCCAGGGATGACTGGGCGAGGTCGTAAGGGTGGGGGGCGACTAGCCAGAGCGGCCGTGGACGCTGGCCACGGGGGCGGCGTCATCGTCCTGCCCGGTGATGAGGACGGGCGGTGCGAGAGGCGCTTGGGGAAGCGGGACCGGGGCGCTAGGCTGGCGCTCCATGGGACTTGAACAGCATCGGGAAGAAGCTCCGTGTGCCCTGGGCTTTGCCGTGATCACGGTTAGCGATACGCGCGATCTGGGGACGGACCGGGGCGGGGCTTTCCTCGTGGCAGGCCTGGAGGCGGCCGGGCACCGGGTCGTGCGGCGGGACATCGTCAAGGACGAGGCAGACGCCATCCGCGGAGCGCTGCGCACGGCCGTGGCGGATCCTGAGGTGGATCTGGTTGTGACCACCGGTGGCACCGGCATCAGTGCGCGGGATGTGACCTACGACACCTTGCGAGATCTGCTTGACAGCGAGATACCGGGGTTCGGCGAGCTCTTTCGCTGGCTGTCGCGGGAGGAGATCGGGAGTGCGACGATCCTCTCGCGGGCCATCGGCGGGCTATTGGAGCGCAAGGTGGTGCTGGCCCTGCCGGGCTCGCCCAAGGCCTTGGCGCTGGCCCTGGAGCAGATTGTGCTGCCGGAGGCCGGGCACCTGGTGGGGCAGGCGCGTAGCTGAGCGACGTCGGCCACGGCGACGGAGTCGACCGGTGGCACGGCGCCACACGTTCCGGGCAAGCGCTGTGATGAAAGCGGAGCGCGGAAAGCGCCTGGGGAGCCGGGATTACTTTGAGGTCGAGCCTGAAGGGAAGATCTCCAGGTCCGGGGCCGGTTCCGGCCCGGCCGGCCGCCATTGGTCGGGGGAGCGGGAGATTATCTCGAAACCCCGGGGGCCGGGGGTCAGTGTGCCCTTCAGGTAGAGGTAGTTCTGATGGAATGCCTCCCGGCGGCTATCGAGCTCGAGGGCTTCGTGGGCGGCGCGCAGGGAGGAGGGAATGCGGGCGCGCAGGGCGCGGCTCTTGTCCGTAGCCCGGAAGAGGATGGTGCGGTCTCCGTTATCCTCCTCGAAGATGCGGTCGATCTGGCAGAAGACCTCGATCTCCCGGGCAGGACCGTTGCCCGCCTGGCCGATGGCCTCGCCGTCCTGGGCATCGATGACGGACTCGGGATCGGCGGCCCGGCGCTCACGGAAGGTGTCGATAGCTTGGGCCCGGGCTTGCCACCAGGGCAGGAGTTCACCGTAGGGGCGGCGCACGGAAGGGGCTCCCGGAGTGGTGGCCTGGTTGGTGGCCGGATTCCAAATACCCAGACCGGCGGCGCGCGCGCGGACCTGGGCGGCGACGAAGGCTCGGTGGCAGAGGCGGCTGTTGCCGTACTTGTTGAAGTAGGGGCTGCGGCCCTCTTCGACGAGCAGCACGTTGAAGTCGCGCCCGTCCGGCAGGATCACATGGCACAGAAGGCGCCCGTAGATGTCGAGCTCCTCCTCGCCGTCGGGGAAAAACAGGCCGACCCGGGGCGGTGCGCCGTCCACGGAGAGGGCGGCGAAGAAGTCCTTGGCCCAGAGCGTGCACTCTTCGCCATAAACCGTCTGCGGCTTGGTGCGGGAGCTGTATGAGTTGCCGGTGATCTTCTCCTCGGTATCCACCGACAGGAAGCGCAGCTTGTCCACCTTCCCGTGGCGGGCGATGTGGATGGTGTCGCCGTCGACTACCTTGACCACATCGAAGAGCTCTTTTGGAATGCCTGGGGTCCAGACCGGCGGACCCAGGGGCTGGGGGGGAGATTCCTGGGCGCCCTGTTGGGAGTTGTCAGGGGCTCCCTGGGATTGCTGTTCAGCCTGGGGGGAGCCCTGTGCTGCCGGCGGGCCTGGGGGTGAAGACCAACCACAGGCGGCGGCAGTTCCGCTCAGGAGCAGAGCGCAGGCCAGGGCGAGCCCGGTGGGCCGGGCCGGGCCGGAGGAGGGCTGGGCGGAAGGGGCGTACTTCTGAGACGGAGTAATGCTGGACACTGGCGGAAGGGGGTAGGGGGTAGGGATTCTTCGAGGATAGGATAGACGCGCCCGGCATCCGGCACCGACCTGAAAACGGGATTCGTCTGATACCTCGGCCTGCCATGAAGAAAAAAAGCAAGGACACCACCGGCGCCAGCCCCTCTGGCGCGGCATCACCCGGTCCCGCTCCTGGCGGTGCGGAACAGGCTGAGCGGGTGGCCGGCGACGCACCCGCGACGAAGCAGACTTCCGCAGCACCTTTTACGGAGGCCGAGGCTGGAGGTGATGCGGGGGCAGCGCCCGAGGCGGCGTCGGAGCAGGGAGACAGCTCGGAGCCGGTGGCCGCGGAGTGTGCCGCCGGCGAAGCTGAGGCTGCCGCCGGGGACTCTGCGCCGCCGGCGCTCTTGCTCAAGGGAACGCCGGCCGTGCCCGGGCTGGCCGTGGGATTGTGTCACCGCAAGGCCTATGAACTTGATCGAGCCCAGGTGGGGCGCGTGCCACGAGATGAGGTGGAGCACGAGTTGAACCGCTTTCACCGAGCCCTGGCCGATTCCAACGACGAGCTCCTGGCCCTGAAGGAGCGCCTGCATGGACGCGTGCCCGCGGATCATGTGCGTATCCTCGACACGCACTGTGCCTACCTGCGGGATTCCGTTTTCCTCTCGGATGTGGAGAACCTGATCCTCAATGAGCAGATGTCATTGGAGGGTTCCATTGCCAAGGTGATCGCGGATTTCGATCGTATCTTCCGCCTGGTGCAGAGCGAGGTACTGCGGGAACGAGCCGTGGACCTGCGCGATGTCGGTATTCGCGTCCTGCGCAACCTGCGGGAGACAGATGCCAGCGAAGAGCCGGAGCCGGAGGGCGACTACATTCTCGTAGCCCGCGAGTTGTCCATCGTCGACCTCTTCAGCGCGGCCGGTACAAATGTCCTGGGCATTGTCACTGAAGAGGGCAGCATGACGAGCCACGCGGCCATCCTGGCCAGGTCTCTGCGTGTCCCGACCTTGACCAGCGTGCCGGAGCTGCTGCAGTCCGTGCAGGAGGGCGACTTCCTGGTGGTGGATGCCAGCGAGGGCACTCTGCGAGTGAATCCCGAGGAACGCGTGCGGGAGCAGTATCTGGCGGCCCGCGATGAGGCAGACACGGATGTGGCGCGGGAGGTGCCGGAGTGGGCCACGGGACCGCATGCGACTGCGGACGGTGAGGCCATCGAAGTGCGGGCAAGTTGTGCCAGTCTGCCGGAAGTTGAACGAGCCGCGGAGCTGGGCATGGATGGCCTGGGCCTCTACCGCACGGAGTTGGCCTTTCTGGTCGAGAGGAAGTTGCCGTCAGTGGAGTCGTTGATCGCGCACTACACGGCAGTCTGTGAACACTGCCGGGGCAAGACGCTGACCTTCCGCCTCTTGGATGTGGATTCGAGCCTTGGCCTGGACTATCTGCACGGGGCGCGCGAGGCCAATCCCGGCCTGGGCATGGCAGGCGTGCGCATCCTCCTGGAGAAGGAGCCCGTCCTGCGCCGTCAGTTGCAGGCCCTGCTGCGGGCGAGCATGGAGAGCTCTCGGCGCCTTCCCCTGCGCCTGGCGCTGCCCCTGGTCACCGATCCTGGCGATCTGCGACGTGTGAAGGAGATCCTCTTCGAGGAGCGTTTGGCCCTGCGCAAGGCGGGGATGCGCTCAGATCCAGATGGCGCGCAAGCCGAACCTGTGCAACTCGGTGTTGTGGTTGAGACTCCCGTGGCGGCCCTGGGGATCTGTGCTCTGGCTGAGGAGAGTGACTTTCTGCTGCTCGGCCTCGATGCCCTGCAGCAGTACCTGTTGGCTGCGGATCGCGAAAACGGAGCCCTCAAGGACTCCTTCGACTGTTTACATCCTGTTGTCTTGCGCGTTGTGCGGGATGTGCAAGCGGCCTGCGCCGCGGCCGGCAAGCCCCTGGCCGTATTCGGTGTTACCTCTATCTACGCCCGTAACGTCCCGCTCCTGCTCGGTGTGGGCATGCGCTCTTTCTGTGTGCCACCGGCCGGCCTGCATGATTTCCTGTTGGCTATTGCGAGCATCTCAGTGCGCAAGGAGGAGAACGAGGCGCGCAACCGCATGGGAGCGGGCTCCGGTCAAGAGGCCCGGGCCCGGAGGGAACCCAGGCGGCGTATGCAGGGCTTCCGCCACGGCTACGGCGGCAACAGTTGACGCGATCTGGAGCGGGGGCTCTTGTCAGCTGACGCCGGGCGGAGCCTCCACTAGCTTGAGCACATGGCCACTTGACGGATGCCCTCCGTGTAGCTGGAGGGCCGCGGCCATGGCCTCGGCCACGGCAGCTGCTGTGCTGGAAGCGCACAAGGCGACCAGGGCGGGCCCACTGCCGGAAAGCGTCGCTCCGTGGGCGCCGGAGACCTGGGCCGCCTCGATTGCCTCCTGTCCGCCGGTCACCAGCGGCAGCCGGTACTGCACATGCAGGCGGTCTGCGAGACCGGCCCGCAACAGTTTCCCGCAACCCGTGCGCAGCCCCTCGAGCAGGAAAGGCAAGCGGCGCGCATTCTCGACGGCGTCTGCCAAGGGCACCTTGGCGGGGAGCACGGCGCGGGCGGAGTTGGTTGTAACCGTGGCCTCCGGCCAGGCCACGGCAAAGCAGATGGACGGGTCAACGGGCACACTTAGTACCCGCAGTGACCTAGCCTCGGGGAGAGCCAGGGTGCAGCCGCCATACATGGATGCCGTTGTGTTGTCAGGGTGGCCTTCTAGTTCACTTGCCCAAGCCGCGAGCGTCGCGTTGTCGACGATGTCTGACTGCTGGAACTGACGTGCGAGGGCGCGGGCTAGCAGGAGGCCCGCGACGATGGCGGCGCCGCTGCTGCCCAGCCCGCGGGCCATGGGAATGCGCGAGTGGCAGGCGAAGTCCATGGGGGACAGAGCTGGGCCCGTAAGGCCCAGGCGATCGATGCCGGTGGAGAAGGCGCGCAGGAGGGCATTGTCCTTGATGGGCCAGGTGCTGGCCTCGCCCGTGGCGGCGGTGATGCGGTGTTCCCCGACGCCATCCGTGCGCGGGCCGCGCAGCTCCACCTCAAGGAAGAGCGAGAGGGCCAGGCCGAGGCTGTCAAACCCGGGCCCGAGGTTGGATGTGGAAGCCGGGACACGTACCTTCAGTGGGTAGGCGGGGCTCGGCGTTGATTGCGACATTGAAGCGAGGCGGTTGAGGAGCGGCGACTGTGCGGTGAAATGGCCACCTGGACAGCAGGTAGTGCTTGTAGGGCGTACCAACACAAGATAGGGTAGGGCCGTGCGCCATAAAGTGGAACAACGAGTTGCCCTCCGATACGTGGGCCTATCCCTGGGACGAGGGGGGTGGGGCCCCTTCCTTCCGGGCAAAGGGCGAGGTCGGCGGGACGGGCTCTGTGGCCACGGATGGGCGCTAAGAGGCCCAGACCCTGGAGCGTGTCCGGGGCATGGCGTGCCGATCCCCTGACACCGACCCGCCGCGTACCAGCGGCCCAAGGACCCCCCCTCATGGTCTTCGACCTCAGCAGCGAAAAGGATCGTTTCTTCTCCCGCCTGGCTTCCATTCCGGGAGTCCATCCCAAGCCATCCGTTGGTGATTGGATTCTGCTCAGCGTGGAGAAGCCGCGTGAGTTGGCGCGCAAGGTGAACCGGCGCCTGAATCCGGACACCATGAATGTTCCTCGCGGTAGCGAGCAAACCGTGCGCGTGCATGTACGCCATCCGAAGGCCAATGAAGAGCTGCTGCGCACCCTGCGCGAGCTGGTTGCCTGAACGAGTGGGGATAGTCACGCGCCTCGGTTTAGCAATGCTGCGTCCGACGGCGCCGGGCTGGACGGCGGCTTGGCTCCTGAGTATCGGGCACGCCGGTGTCTCCGCCGCGCCCGAGTCCGATGCTTGCGCCGCGCCGGTCGCCCACGCCACTCCTGCCGCGCAGCCGGCGGTCACTGAACGGGAGCATGATGCGGCCATAACCCGCAGCGAGCTTGAGCGCCATGTGCGCGTGCTCGCGTCGGATGCCTTTGAAGGGAGAGAGACAGGCACGCCCGGAGGGGCTCGGGCTGCGGGTTACCTGGCTGGGATTCTAAAGGACATGGGAGCGCAGCCGGCGGGGGATGATGGCGGGTACCTGCAAGATGTGGAGCTGGTGCGCCTAGTGCGGGAGGGGCCGCCGGTCTTCGAGACCCGCGGGGCTCACGGGGAAGCGGTGGCTACCTGGGGTGTGGATTATGACCTGCGGCCTGATCTGCCGCTGGCGGACACCGGGTGGCTACGGGTCGTGCTGGTGACAGAGGAGGCGCAGATGCCGGAGCGCATTGACTCCGGAGTGGCCTTGTTTCTCGACGGGAGCCGACGTTCACGGGGGGCGTGGTTGGCGGCTGCCCGTGGTGGCGCGGGTAGCGGCAAGGGGAGCGGCGGCGGAGGGGCTGGGCAGGGGAGTCCGGAGGCGCGCTGGGGGCTTCTGCTCTACCCTGGCTCGCGGCGCCCGGGACGGGCTCGGAGTTTGGGCGAGGGCAGGCTGCGCCCCGTTCCAGGCCAGGAGGAGCCCTGGGTTGTGCCCCGCGGGGACTTGTTGGAAAGGCTGCGGAGCGGAGGAATCAGCGCCCTACGGCTGGATTCTGGCCTTGGGCTGGTGCCTTCGGGCGCGGCCAATGTGATTGGCATCCTGCCCGGCGTGGGAACGCCCGAGAAGCCCGAACTGGCCCGGGAAACGGTTGTCTTGAGCGCGCACTACGACCACCTGGGGCTGGTCCAGCGTGGCAGCCATGGAAGCGGTCACGGTGATCCGGCGGGGGGCCTGGCTGCCGGTGGCGGGGACGGGAGAGGGGCGGCGGAGGGGGAAATCGATCTGGTCTACAACGGGGCGGACGACGATGCCTCGGGGACTGCAGCCGTGCTTGAACTGGCCGGGGCCTTGGCGGCCGGGGAGCCACCGGCGCGCACAGTTGTATTCCTGCTGGCAACGGGCGAGGAAAAAGGGCTGCTGGGGACGAAGTACTACCTCGACCATCCAGCGGTGCCCCTGGCGGACACGCTCTTCAATCTCAACTTCGAGATGATCGGGCGGCCCGATGAACTCGCCGGGGGGGGCGGGGGCCTGTGGCTGACCGGGCATGGGCGTACCACCCTCTGGGGCGAGGCGCGGGAGGCTGGCATCGAGATATTCGCTGATCAGCGGCCCGAGGAGCATTTTTATGAAAGGTCGGACAACTACGCCTTTGTGATGCGCGGCATCCTGGGACAGACCCTGTCTTCCTACAACATGCACCGGGACTATCACCGGGTTAGCGATGAGGCTGATCTGTTGGACTACGCACACATGGAGCAGGGGGTTCGCCAGAGCCTCAAACTGGTGCGCCTGCTGGCGTCAGGCGAGTTGACGCCTCACTGGATTGCCGGGGGGGAGCCGCAGGGCGGCCGCCGGTAATC
>DASCNH010000031.1:0-14482 GCA_036011365.1 Planctomycetota bacterium
CAGGCCGCGCAGGCTGAGCAGGCGTGGGTCATCCCAGCCGCTGACATGGCCACCGTCCACAAGTTTGATCAGCTTGCGTTTGCTGAGCACCGTGTAGGTCAGGTTCAGGCGTGCGAACTCAATCTGCCGCGGTTGAGAGGGGACCGGCAGGTGCTCCAGATACCACTCGTAGAGCGGCCGATGGATCTCGAACTCCAACGAGCAGCAGGAATGGGTGATGCCTTCGATGGCGTCACTCTGACCGTGGGTGAAGTCGTAGGTGGGATAGATACACCACTCGTCGCCGGTGCGATGGTGGTGGGCGCGCAGGATGCGGTACATGACCGGGTCGCGCAGGTACATGTTGGCGGCGGCCATGTCGATCTTGGCCTTGAGCGTGCGGCTGCCGTCGGGGAACTCGCCGGCCCGCATGCGCGTAAACAGATCGAGGTTCTCCTCGATGGAGCGCTCTCTGAAGGGGCTGTTCTTGCCGCTCCTGGTGCCCGTGCCGCGGTATTTCTGGGTGTCTTCCGGCGAGAGGTCGCAGACATAGGCCCGGCCCGCGCGGATCAACTCCTGGGCGTAGCCGTAGAGCGTCTCGAAGTAGTCCGACGCGAAACACAGGCGTTCCTCCCAGTCGCATCCCAGCCAGTTCGCATCGTCTTGGATGGCGTCCACAAACTCCTCGTCTTCCTTGGCGGGGTTGGTGTCGTCGAAGCGCAGGTTGAACTTGCCGCCGAACTGCTGGGCCAGCGTGTAGTTCAGCCACATGGCCTTGGCGTGGCCGATGTGCAGATAGCCGTTGGGCTCCGGGGGGAAGCGCGTGTGGACCGCGCCCCCATTCTTGCCCGCCCCCACATCCGCCGCCACGGCGGCGACGACGAAGTTGGCGTGGGTTTCCTGTTCTTCCGTGGAGCTTCTGTTTGATTGGGAGTTCATGGTGGGTTCTGACCGGCCCTGGCAGGGGGAAGGCACTAGGGTTCGGTCGGTGGCGCGAGATCATAGCACGGCCGCGGTTGATTCACGGGCGGGCAAGAGGGGAGGGGGGGGAGATGGTCGCCAATCTCCGGGAAGCGCTTTGCGGAGGGGCAGCTATGGCGCTAGCCTGTTCCGGTCCACGCTTCTCCCCCCAAAGCCAGCACCATGAAACACCGTCCCTCCCCGAGCCGCCGTTCCTTCCTTGCCGGATCGGGCGCCGCCCTGGCTGGAGGGGCCACGGCCGGCTTGGCTCCCGGTTGCAAGAACGTCACGGGCGCCCTGGCGCTTGACTTGGCGGTGCCGCGCTCCATGGACACCCTGCGAGTAGCCCTCATCGGGTGCGGCGGTCGGGGAACGGGCGCCGCCAACCAGGCCCTCTCCACGTCCGGCTCGGTCGAGTTGGTTGCCATGGCGGACGCTTTCGCAGACCGTCTGGCGGGCTCCCGGCGGGCCTTGCTGGAGCGCCATCCGGAGGCTGTTCGCGTTCCCGACGAGCAGTGTTTCGTGGGCTTCGACGCCTATCAACGGGCCATGGAGCTCGATGTGGATGTGGTCATTTTGGCCACGCCCCCGGGCTTTCGCCCGTTGCACTTCGAGCACGCCGTGGCGCTGGGCCGCCATGTCTTCATGGAAAAGCCCGTGGCGGTTGATGGCCCGGGAGTCCGGCGCGTGCTGGCGGCTGCCGAGGCAGCCAAGGCCAAAAACCTCAAGGTCGGCGTCGGCCTGCAGCGCCACCACGATGTGGGCTACATTGAAACGGTGCGGCGCATTCAGGCTGGGCAGATCGGCCGACTGCAACTCCTGCGCGTCTACTGGAACAGCGCCGGCGTGTGGGTCAAGCCGCGTCGGGAAGGCATGAGCGAGATGCAGTATCAGATGCGCAACTGGTACTACTTCAACTGGCTCTGTGGCGACCACATTGTCGAACAGCACATTCACAACCTGGATGTGGGCAACTGGATCATGGGTGGTCCGCCGGTAGCGGCCCAGGGACAGGGCGGGCGGCTGGTGCGGCGCGGGCCCGAGCACGGCGAGATCTTCGATCACCACATGATCGAGTACACCTATGCCGGCGGCACGAAGATGCTCAGCCAGTGCCGCCACATGCCCGACACGTGGACCCAGGTTTCGGAACACGCCCACGGAACCCTGGGCACCAGCCACCTCGGGGCCGCCAGCATGCAAACCGAAGCCGGCAGCTGGACCTTCGAGGCCGAGCGTCCTGACCCCTACCAGCGTGAGCACGACAACCTCTTCAGCGCCATTCGCGCGGACACTCCCTACAACGAAGCCCAGCGCGGAGCCGAGGCCACGCTGACCGCCATCATGGGCCGCATGGCCACCTACTCGGGCAAGATCGTGAAGTGGGAGGAGGCCCTGAACTCTGAGATTGACCTGTCACCGGAGGCCTACGCCTGGGACGCAACTCCCCAGGTGCGGCCAGGACCTGACGGCTCCTATCCGGTGGCCGTGCCCGGCGTGTCGACGGTTTTCTAGTAAGCTGCGCGTAACCACGGCGTAACGGTAGAGTGGCCCCATTCGGTCGGGCTGCCTCCTCCCCGGCCCCGAAAACGGCCCGACGGCGGCGGCGTGGCTGGTCCGGTAGTTGCATTGGAAGCACGCCCTAGTCCCCCCTGAGCCTGTCCACCCGCGCGCCTCCATGCACCATTCGACCTCCCGCGCGATACTCTGTTGTGCCCTAGCCTTCGTCGCCTGCACCTCTGTTTCAGGGCCTGGAGAAGTGGGCCGTCGGAGTCCGGCGCCCCCCCTGTCCGCCGGTGTCAGCGCCCTGGAGGCTTCCCTGGCCCTGGAGTTGCCGGCGGCGGCCGGTGAGGAGCACCCGGAGCTGCACAACCTGTTCGTGCTCAGCCCCAACGTCATTTCCGGCGGCGAGCCCGGCTCTCCCGCGGCCCTGGAACTCCTGGCCCAACGCGGCGTGAAGACCATCATCAGCGTGGACGGCAAGGTGCCCGACGCGTCCACGGCGGCGGAACTCGGCTTGCGCTATGTGCACATTCCGATCCAGTACAAGGTCATCACACCGGATGAACTTCTGAGGTTGGCCAAGACCTTCCGCGAACTTGAGGCGCCCTTCTTCGTGCATTGTTTCCACGGCCGCCACCGCGGCCCCGCCGCCGCCGCCGTGGGGCGCCTGGTCCTGGACGGCATCAGTCGCACCCAGGCCCTGGCAGAGATGCGCCAGTGGATGGGCACCTCCACCAAGTATGCCGGCCTCTACAGAACCGTCGCCAGTGCGCCCCTGCCCACCGCCGCCGAGACCGCCGCCTCGTCCTTTGCTTTTCCCGCCGCCCACCCCTTCGAAGGTTTCCGGGCGATGATGGTCGAAACCTCGCGTGTCTGGGATCGCCTGGTGCTGCTCTCCAAAGGCGGCTGGCGCGCCGACCCCGCTCACCCGGACATCGTTCCCTTGAACGAGGCGCGCCAACTGGCGGAGCTCTATGGGGCCGCACTTGAGCTGGATGATGTGCGCGTCCGTCCGGCCAGCTTGCGCGACATCCTAGCGGAATCGCACTCCGACGCCGCTGCCTTGGTCAGGGCCCTTGAGGACGCCTCGGCCGCTCCATCCGCTGTTTCCCAGCTGGAGGTCACGGCCGGCGACAGCATGGATCGCCTGAAGGCTGCCTGCGGGGCCTGTCACCAGGCTCACCGAAACAGCTGAGCTGGGCGCGAGAGGTGCACCGCGCCTCGCGGCCACGGGGGAGTACGCAGCGGGCCCCAACAGGCCCTCCGGCTGCGTTGGCAGAGCTCCCGGATAGCGCATGGCCAGGTCCGGAATCCGGGGCCACACCAACCGCTCAGCTGCAACCAAGCGAGGTAGCGTGGCCTGCGATGCAGCTCCCCTAGCGGGCGTTTCCGGTCGAACGGGCGGTGGCCAGGATATCCGCCAGGCATTCATGGGGGGCTGACAGGGCACGCGGTGTGCAGAGTAGGGGGCACGAAAGAGCGGGGCCCGGCAGTTCGTGCCGGGCCCCGCATTTTCGGAGTACATCCCTCCGCCCCATGGGCAGGGGGTGGTTCAGTTGTCAGATTCCCCGGCGCTGTCCGCGATCCTTCTGCTGCTGGGCTCCGCGCCGATTGTTGGCCTTCTGGCGTTGAAGGAAGCGGCGGCGGTCCTGGATCTGATTGCTCTGCTGGGCGCGCTGGCGCAGTCTGGCGCGTTGTTCAGGGGTGAGTTGGTCAATGCGGCGCTTGCCTCGGTCGGAGCCCTTGATCGGGCCGCGGCTGTTGCCACGCGCGTTCTGGGCTACCTTCCTGGCTTTCGTGCGTTCGGCGTCGCTGAGCTTTCCGTCGCCGTTCTGGTCGAAGCGCTTCAAGGGGCCGACGAAGTTCTTGCCCTGTTGCTTGCCAGCGCTACCTTGTTGGTTGCGGGGGCCGCCGTCGCCGCCACCTTGGCCGATGTCAGCGTTGTTCAGCCGGGAGCGTCCGGTTGCCTTCTCGCCTTCACTCAGGAAGCCGTCACCGTTCTGATCGAAGATGGCCAGGCGGCTACCCGGGGGGATGGGTTGGCCGGGACCCTGGTGGCCGGCGTGTTGCTCTTGCGTACCCGCCTGCCCGCGCAGGCCCCGTAGGCGCTCGGCTCTCACTCTGCGCCCCTGGGCCTGGCCGGTCTGGCCCGCTTGGTCTTGGTTGCCTTCACGGTTGGGTGTGCGGGCATCCGACCACTCCTTCCAGCGCGAGCGGCCGGCGGCTTTCTCGCTCTCGCTGAGGAAGCCATCGCCGTTGAGGTCGAAGATGTTCAGGCGGCTATCGGGGTCCAGGCCCCGGCGGCCTCCCCCGGCGTCCTGGCCATGATCTCCGCCGCTGGCTTCGGGCGCCTGTCCATCACGGCCGGCGACGCGGCGCTTGACGGCGGCCCGGGCGGCGGCCTGTTCGGTCTTGTCGAGAACGCCATCGCCGTTGGCATCAAAGCGCTGGCGCAGGGCCTCGCGGTCCTGGGCGGTGGCCGGCAGGGAGAAGGCGGTGACGAGGAGGGCGGAGAGGAGCGTGGGGCTTGTAATCTTCATGGTTTTCTCTGGGGCTGGTGTCTTGTACCAGCGTAGACGGTTCTCCGGGGAACTGCCCCGGACAGGATGGGAAACCCCAACCAGGCCCCGGGTTTCGCTCGTCGTCCGTAAAGTGCGGGTTCCTTGAGGGTACCCTGAAAAACGGCTTCCCAGCGGCAAGGAGGCCCGCCCTTGGGCGCTAGAGGCGCCCCACGCCCAGTTTTCCAGCCGCCTCCTCCAGGGATCTGACCATGGCGAACTGGACCCGAGCCCGGTCGAGGTTCTGGTGCTCCCGCGTGGTGCGGAAGTAGCTGTCCCCGGAGAGGTAGTCAGTCAGGAACCGCAAGCCGACGGTCAGGGTCACCAGGCTGGCGGCGGCCGGCATCAGGCCGACCTCCTCCTTCGTCAGGAATGAGCTCGCGGCCGCGAGGTAGCCCTGGGCCAGGGCTTGATAGGTTTCCAGGTCCACGCCGGCCAGCTCCAGGTCGGTTTCGTCTTCACTGCTGGTGGCCGCCGTGAAGCGCACCAGATCGCCGAAGTCATAGAGGGACCAGGCGGGCATGCAGGTGTCGAGGTCCACCACACACACGGCCCGATCAGTGCCGCTCTCAAAGAGCACATTGTTGAGCTTGGTGTCCCCGTGCACCACGCGCCGCGGAAAGGCCCCGGCCGTCAGGCGTCTCTCGAACAGGTCCACCATGTCCCGGCGTGCCAGGGCGAAGCGCACTTCCTCCGCCGCCCCTCCCACGCGCCCGCGCGGATCGCCGGCCATGGCATCCTCGAACTGGACCAGGCGGTGGGGCGAGCTGAAGAAGTTGGGGATCGTCTCGCGCAGGCGGTTGATATCCAGATCCGTCAGCTGTGACTGGAAATGACCGAAGGCCAGGGCCGCCTGGTGGGCCTGCTCCGGGCTGCGGCAGCGGTCAAACGACTCGGTACTCTCCACGTACTCGTAGGTGCGCCAGGGACCGCTTCTGTCGACCAGGAAGGCGCGGCCCAACCGTGTGGGCACCAGCACCAGCGTCTGAAACCCGCAGTCGGGTTTTCCCCTCAAGTGGCTGGTCACCAGCTCCACATTGTGCATCAGGGCCGGGATGTCCGTGAACACATGGTCGTTCATGCGTTGGTGGAGGAAGCGCCGCCGACGGTTGTCTTCCTCCCAGCTGGAGATGAATGTGCGGTGAATGTGTCCCCGGTCGTGGGGCTCGATGGACGTCAGGCGGCCCTCGATGGCGAAGAGGGCGGCCACACGCCAGGCGTCGGAGCTGGTGACGGGGTCCACTGGCCGCCTCAGGTTTCGGAGCCCCGGGCGCCAGCGTCAAGCGGGGCGCCACTATTGATATGGAAGTGCAGATGCTTGGAGTCCTGGTAGTCGCCCAGGTTGGTCAGCACGCGACAGGCACCATGTTCGGCGGTGACCTCCGCCGCGACTTCGCGTACGACCTCTAGTAACTCCTGCAGGATCGAGGGGTCAGCGCCCCCGAGGTCTGTCAACGATGGCACGTGGAAGCGCGGGATGACCACGATATGCACCGGCCAGAAGGGGCGCGTGTGGAGATAGGCCAGGACGCGCTCGGTCTCGCGCACGATGGTCACGCGCGTGCGTCCGCTGAGCACCTGGTCGCAGTAGAAATCGTCACTCATGTCAGATTGTCCGGGGGTTGTCGGCGCCGCGGGGGCGGCGCGGCTCGAAAAGCCTAGCGTCCGCTCCCCGTCGGTGGGGAGTCTCATGTACCTTCCCTGGCATGGCGCGTCTTGTTGAATGGGCGAGGAGTCGGGAGGGGCTGCTGCTCTTGGTGATCCTGCTCCTGGGGGCCGGGCTGCGGGTGGCCCGCCTGCTGGAGGCGGCGGAGGCCCCGGATTTCGCCTATCCGGCCATCGATGCTGGCTTCAACGACTACTGGGCGCGGTCCCTGGTCCAGCCGGACTGGAGGCCCCCGGAACACCTGCCCGACCCGCAGATTGCGACCAGCCCCTGTCTGCGGCCGCCGGGCTACCCCTGGTTTCTGGCGGCGGTCTACGCGGCAAGCGGGGGCAGCTATTTGGCCCCGCGCCTCATCCAAGCCCTCCTCGGCCTCTTGAGCACGGTACTGCTCTACGCCCTCGGACGGCGCTGGTTCAGCCCTGCCACGGGCCTGGGCGCCGCCGCCCTCTTCAGCACCAACTGGGTTTCGCTGTACTTCGAGACGGAGCTCCACGAGCCGGCGCTCCTGATGTTCCTGCTGCTGCTGCTGGCCGCCGCCTGCGATCGCTGGGCCGCCGCCCCGGGCGTTCGCCGCGCCCTCCTCGCCGGCCTGGCATTGGGGGGCACGGCCCTGGTGCGCTCCAACATCCTGCTGGGGCTTCCGGCGCTTCTGCTCTGGATGCTGTGGGTGCTGCGGAAGACGCCTGCCGGCGTGGGCAGGAACCCGGATACCGGCGCTCGCGGGCGCTCCCGTCCGGCGGCCATGGCTGCCTGCCTGCTCGGCACGGCCCTCGCCATCGCCCCGGCCACCGCGCGCAACCTGATCGTCTCCGGCGAGCCCGTCCTGATCTCCGCCAACGCCGGCCTGAACCTCCTCCTGGGCAACAACCCCCGGGCCACGGGCCTGATCGGCGATGAAATCCCCGGCCTGGGCTCCTTCGACAACTTCTACGACTACCCGGCCATCCTGCGTGCCCTTGAGCGCCGCGAGGGCCACCCCCTGGACCACCGCTCCGCCTCGGCCCTTTTCACTTCTGAGGCCTTGGATTTCGTAGCCGACTCCCCCGGTGAGTTCCTGGAGTTGACCGCCCGCAAGGCCGCCCTCTTCTGGGGCCCGGCGGAGGTATCCCACAACAAGGTGCTGCCCCTGGAGCGCGCCGCCTCGCCCATCCTCGCCCACCTGCCCGGTCCCTTTCCCCTCTACCTGGCCGCCGCCCTGGTGGGCCTGGCGCAGCTCATTCTGGCCCGTCGGAGAAGCCACCCCATGGTCAGCTGGAGCGCGGGCTTGCTCGTCATCTGGTTCTTGTCCGTCTTGCCATTCTTCGCGGCGGCCCGCTACCGCCTGCCCGTGTTGCCCATCTTGATTCTGCTCGGAAGCGAAGCGTGCGTCTGTACCTGGCGTCACCTGCGGCGGCAGCGTGGGCGAGCCGTGCTGATGGCTGCCGCGTCATTCGCAGTCCTGTTCTACCTGGCCAGCCAGAGCCCCCTGCGCCAGCCGCTGAACCGTGCCAAGTGGCACATGGACCGTGGGCACGCCCAGGCCCGTGCCGGTGACGCCGCGGCGGCCGCGGCGGAATTCGAGCAGGCCCTGCGCGCCTCTCCTCATGCGCCGGACGTGCACTACAGCCTGGCTCTCCAGGCGATGGCTGCGGGGCAGCTTGCGGCGGCCGAGGAACACTACCGCGCCACCTTGGCCGCGGACTCCAAGCACTCCGGTGCCCTGACGAATCTCGGTAGCCTGCTGGTGGACAGCGGCCGCCTAGCAGAGGGCTTGGAGTTACTGGAGGCGGCCCTGGCCCGGGACCTGGGAAGAACGGAGTCGCGCCACAACCTGGCGCTGGCCCTGCGACGCGCGGGCAGGCTCCAGGCGGCCATTGGCCACTGGCGCGTTCTATTGGCCGCCGACCAGACCTCGGTAGCAACGCACAAGTTGCTGGCGTCCACCCTGCTGGAGGCCGGCGACCCGGGCGCCGCTGCGGAGCATCTCGGGCACGCGCTGGAGTTGGAGCCTGAGCAACTGGAGCACAAGCACGAGCTGGCCTGGTTGCTGGCCACCTGTTCCGTTGACGCGGTACGCGACGGGGCGCGAGCCGAGGCATTGATGGGCCAGGTGCTGGGAGCGGGGGGGGAATCACCGAGATGGCTCGCTACCCTGGCGGCGGCCCAGGCCGAGCGTGGTAACTTTGCGGCGGCCCGGGCCACCACCCAACGGGCCCTCGATCTGGCCGTATCCAGCGGCAAGACGCGGCGAGCCGCCGCCCTGCGCGCCACCATGAAACTCTACCGAGACAATAAGCCCCAAAGGAGCGGACCCTGATGGGGGCCGGGATGCTCTCCAGCCTGTGGTGGTCCTCACGGCCCACCGGCCGCCGCCCCCGCTGGCTCCTGATCGCGGCACTTGGCTTTTGCGCTGCCTGTGGCGGCGAAGCCAAGCGGACGAGCGTGCTGCTCGTGGTCATCGACACGCTGCGGGCGGACAAGCTCGGCACCTACGGAGGCGAGCGGAACCTGACTCCCCATATCGACGCCTTCGCGGAGCGCGGCGTGGTCTTCGAAAACGCCTCGTCTCACGCGCCCTGGACCCTGCCGGCCACGGCCTCGCTCTTGACCTCGCTCTACCCGCTGCAGCACGGGGCCGGCGGGTCGTTACCGAACTTCACCGCCCTCGATCCCGAGGTGCGCACCCTGGCTTCAGTTTTTCGAGAGCGCGGCTACGCCACCGGAGCCATCGTCAACGTGGCCTTCCTGGATCGCACCTTCGGCTTGACGCGGGAGTTCGAGCACCTCGACGCCCGTCACTTCGAGAGCAACCTCCAGGTGCGCTCGGCGGAGGAGACAACGGACGCAGCCTTGACCTGGATGGAAGAACAGGGCGACGAGCCCTTCTTCCTGCTCGTGCACTACTTCGATACACATGCGGTCTACGACCCGCCGCAACCCTTCAGGAGGCGCTTTGCCGCGCCAGAGGACCGTGAGACGAGCGACTATGTATTCGGCACGCGAGAACACATGATCCGCCTGCGGGCCGGGCAGTTGGAGATTAACCGCAGCATCATCAAGCGCGCCGAGAAGCTCTACGACGGTGAAGTGGCTTATACGGACGGGCAGGTGGGGCGCCTCTTCGACGGCCTGGAGGATCTGGGGCTGGCCGGCGATACGCTGCAGGTCCTGACTAGCGATCACGGCGAGGAGTTTTGGGATCACGGCGGTTTTGAACACGGGCACACGCTCTTCTCAGAGCTGACGCACATCCCGCTCATCGTGCGCCTTGACGGGCGCCTGACGCCGGGCCGGGTCAGCGCCGGCGTGGGGCATGTGGATGTGGCTCCGACGCTATGTGAGCTGACGGACATCGCCGCGCCGGAGCAGTTCACCGGCCACAGCCTGGTGCCCCTGGCGCGGAGCGCGGCCGGTAGCGCCGAACACCGTTCCGTCCTGGCCCACGGCAACTTTTGGGGGCCGCCCCTATCGAGTTGGCGCGAAGGCCCGGACAAGCTGATCCTGCCTGCGGATGGGGGGCGCGCTGCGCCGCTCCTGTTTTCGTGGCTCGAAGACATGCGCGAGGAGCGGGATCGTGCGTCGGGGGAGGCGCAACGCGTGGCGGAGCTGACGAGGCACCTGCGGTCCGCCGAAGCCCTGCTCGCGCGCCAGTACTCGGCGCCCGGGGCACAGGTTGAGCTGAGCGATGCAGAGCGCGATGTGTTGCGCGGGCTGGGCTATGTGGGGGATGACGGGGAGCAGACTGGGGACAGGGACTGATGGGCCACCGCAACCGGGCGCGGGGGGGGAGCGAGGGACCGGAGCTGGAGTGGAAGGTTGTGCTCCCCAAGGACGAGCGGGTGGCGGCCACCATCTGCTCTTTCGCCAATGGCTGCGGCGGGCTGCTGCGCGTGGGGATTTCCGACGGAGGTGAGCCTGTGGGACTGGCCGATCCCGGGGCCGTGCGAGGGGAGCTTGAACGCATCGTCCGGGAACTTCTGGTGGGTGAGGTGCGCCTGGCCATCAGCGAGAGCCAGGCCCAGGGAAAGTGCGTGCTGGAGGTCTGCGTGGAGCCGAGCGCCGAGCGGCCCGTGGCGGTCTGGGCTGAGGACGGCGAGGATGTGGTCTTCGTCCGTGACGGGAGTTCGACGCGCCGGGCTGATGGGATGGAGAGCCGCGCTCTCGGGCACTCGGATCCCCACACCCACCGCCTGGAGGGCAAGCACGGGCGCTTGCTACGCGCGATCCTGCGCGAGCGCCCGGCGCGCCTGGCAGCCGTGGCCCGCACGGCGCACATGGGCAAGAAAAACGCCAAACGCGCCCTCGTGCAGTTGGAGGAGAATGGCCTGGTCATGATCCGGGCCGACGGCAGCTACTGGCTCAGTCCAGCGGGCTACAGGCAACTGGTCTGACGCTGTTTGCTCATGACCTCCCACCGGCGGCATGATCCGGTGTAGAATGCCGCCCCAAAAACCCGGCCCTGCCATACGAAAGCCATGACACCCGACCACCATCAACCCCAGGACAGCCAGTCCCAGGACGGCCAATCCCAGGACGGCCAATCCCAGGACAGCCTGGAAGCCGAAATCGCCGCCTCGCTTGATGGCGTTAATCTCCAGGACATTGGCGCGCCCTTGTCAGGAGATTCCCACGCCAACTCCAAGCTCCAGGACGGCGTGGTCGTCGGTATCACCGGCGCTGATGTCTTTGTGGAACTCGGCCCGCGCAATGAGGGCGTCGTGCCCCTGGCGGAGTTCGAGGAAACACCGGCGGTAGGCCAGCGCCTCAAGGTCTCCCTGGTGGGTAAGGACGGTGAGTTGAACTTGCTCTCCATCAAGGAGGCCAAGGCCATCGCTGCCTGGGAGGAGATGGAGGTCGGCTCCCTGGCCAAAGCCACCTGTACGGGCATGAACAAGGGGGGGCTCGAGTTGAAGATTGGCTCCGTCTCGGCTTTCATGCCCGCTTCCCAGGTCGCCATCGGCCGCGTGGATGATCTGGCCGCCTATGCTGGGCAGGCGCTTGTTTGCGAGGTGACGGAGATCGATCGGGGGCGCAAGCGCATCGTGCTCTCACGGCGCAAGGTGCTGGAGGTGGAGGCTGCTGCGAAACGCGAGGAGGCTCTCGGAACGCTGGCGCCGGGCAGTGTCCTGCGCGGCAAGGTCACGCGCCTGGAGAACTACGGAGCCTTCGTCGACATCGGTGGCATCGAGGGCTTGATGCATGTGTCGAACATCTCCCACAAGCGTCTGGAACATCCTGAAGAGTCCCTCAAGGTTGGTCAGGAGGTCGAAGTGCAGGTGCTGGAGATCACCGATGGTGGCAAGCGCATCGGCCTCGGCATGAAGCAGCTGGAGGCGGATCCCTGGGATGGTTTCGCCGAGCGACACCAGGTGGACAGCATCATCACGGGTACCGTGCAGCGCCTGGCCGACTTCGGTGCCTTCATCGAACTGGAACCCGGAGTGGACGGACTGCTGCATGTGTCGCAGATGGGTTCCGGGCGTATACGCACGGCTTCGGATGTGCTGAAAATGGGCGAAGAGGTGGCCGTGCGCGTGCAGAAACTCGACAGCGGCGCGCGCCGCATTTCGCTCTCACGTCTGGACAGTCGCGGGGCCGTTCTGGGCTCTGACGAAGCCGTCGAATCCGATGTGATCGATCAAGTGTTGGAGGAAGGCACGCACCAAAAGGCCGGCACGAACTTGGGCGCCCTGCTGCGGCGCGCCATGGAAAAGGACGACAAGTAGCCGGCCTTCAGGGCGTCGCGCGTACGAGTACGCTGCTGTGAACCTCCTGGGGGGCGCCGCCCGCCCACAGAGTCCAGGAGGACTCCAGTTGGTCCGGGCCCGGGAAACGGTAGTGGGCGTCGTGCATGTGCATCTCGTCGGGTGACGCGAGATTGCCGGCGCTGACGAAATCGAAGACGATTTCAGCCGGGTTGTCCGTGGCCCTGGCGCGCATGCAGGGTTGGTTCCCCAGGGCACAGAAGTGCGTCAGGACCAGCGTGTCGCCTTCGATGGTGAACAGGGTCACCATCTCATGGGGCTGGCCTTCGAAGACTGTTTCCATGACGGCGCTGCCGTTGGCGATTACTTCGTAGAGCAGACCCTCACCTTCAGCGCCATCGGCGGCTGCCCACCTTCCCTTCCAGGGACTTCAGGCGCGCCAGCTGGTCGGCGCCCACACCCGGAGTGCCAGGAAACGCAGCTGGTTGGGGCGGGGTTGAGTTGCAGGCAGCTGTCAGCAGGAGAGCGGCTGTCAGGGCGATTCTATTAATGGGGCTCATTCTAGACACTGAGGTGCTGTGCCCTGAAGTCCCTTTTCTTGTCCATGTAAAGGGCTCCGGGTTAGAATCAGGGCCTCCCGATGCATTTGCACGTATCTACTCTCCAGCTACCCTTGTTGTGCGCGCTCTTTGCATTGGGTGCGGCATCATCCGGTAGCAAGGCTGAGCCCGTGATGGCCTGGCGCCTGAATGCGGCGAGCCTGGATGGGGACTCGCTCGTTGCCACGGTTGGACCGGCGGCTGCGCTCAGCGGCGGCCCACTGGAGCTGGAGGATTCCTCCGGGGGCATGCTGTTTTTCGATGGCGTGGACGACCGCGCCGTGGTGGCCGCTGACCTGAGCGAGGTGCGAGAGTTTCTGCCCACCAGGGAGTTGACGGTTTCGGCCTGGGTGTCGATCAGTACAGCATCCGACTACGGGGGCGTAATCTCAGTCCTTCAGGACAATGGCGGAATGGAAAAGGGCTGGGTGCTCGGTTATGGCAGGCAGCACTTCTACCTGGGCCTGGCCTCCGTCGGTGCCGATGACGGCGATGGCGTGATGACCTATCTGGAGGGAGAGTCAGAGTACGAGTTGGGGCGTCTGTACCACATCGTCGGGACCTATGACGGAGAGGAACTGTGCCTCTATGTAAACGGGGAGCTGGACAACAGCAGCACGCTTCAGAGCGGCGACATCCTCTATCCGAGCCTGGCTCCGGTGGTGCTTGCCGGATACCGGGACAGTAACGAGGACTTTCTGCACCACGGGCGTCTGCGTGAAATCAGCATCTTCGACCAGGCCCTCTCACGCAAGTGGATCAAGACCAGGTTCCACCGGGATGCGGTACTGACTCGGGATGAGCCACTGTTTCCAGGCGTGCCTTTGGATGTGCCAACGGCTGAGGCTGATCCGGACCATGTCTCCGGTCAGGAGTGGGGCCCCTGGCACGCGATAGGTCCCTTCGCCTACGGGGTCGGCCCCACGAACATGGCTGAGGCGACAGTCATCGAGCGCTATCTGGGTTTGATGGAGGCTGGCAAGGCGCAGGTCAAGTTGGACAAGGAGCATCGCGGCAAGTTCGGGGCCATGACCTGGCGGCAGGTGTCTGGGGTGGTCAATCCGTTGGCCCTGGATGTGGGGACCATCGATCTGAATGCCGTGCTCAAGCCGGATGAGGCCCAGGGGGCCTGGAGCGACAGGAGTTGCGCCTATCTCTACCGGACGCTGGAGATGGATGAGGCCGGTGAGCTGGAGCTCGAACTCGGCAGCGATGATGGCTTGCGCCTGTGGATCAATGGCCGGTTGGTGCGGGAGAGCGCCGTGGTCCGGGGTCTTAACATCGCCGATGATGTAGTGCGGCTGGAACTCACCGAAGGTACCAACCACATTTTGGCCAAGGTCGTGAACGGCGGAGGTGGGTGGGCCTTTGGCATGGGGCGTTGGGAGGGTGTGCCAAGCCAGGCCGTAAATGAGGCCATTGATCGCGGAGTGAAATTCCTCATCGACCGGCAGTACGCGGACGGTTCCTGGGGCGTTCACCCGGAATACGGCGCGGGACACACGGCCTACACGGTCTATACGCTGCTGAAGT
>DASCNH010000032.1:0-21218 GCA_036011365.1 Planctomycetota bacterium
CTGCCCAGGAGCCGGCGACGGCATCCAGGCCATGAAGTCCGGCCTGTTGGAGACGGCGGATGTGCTGGTGGTGAACAAGTGCGACCTGCACGGTGCAGATCGCTTGCTGAGCGATTTGGAAGAGGCACTGGAGTTGCGCAGCTTGGCCGAGGGTGCCTGGTGCCCCAAGGTGGTGGCCTGCAGCGCCGGTAAGGCCGAGGGCGTGGAGGGTGTGCTTGCTGCCA
Organism: Planctomycetota bacterium; assembly: GCA_036011365.1. Classification (GTDB taxonomy): domain Bacteria; phylum Planctomycetota; class UBA1135; order UBA1135. Next base: position 225 of record DASCNH010000032.1, read on the forward strand.
TCGGGGAACACCGCGCCTTCATTGCCGGCCAACCCTTGGAGCGGGCGCGGGCCGAAATGCGGGCTGAACAGGTGCGGCGGGTGGTGGGTGAGCGCCTGGTTGAGACGCTCTGGAACGAACACGGCTACCGGACTGAGACGCGCCGCCTGCTGGCGAGCTGCCCGTCACCCCACGCGGCGGCGGAAGAGGCCCTAGCGCGTATCCTCGACCAGGTGCAGAGCATCGCGGAAAAACTGGAACCAAGTACAGGAAGCTGAGCATGACGAACACCCAAGAAGTTCAGGGCGTGGACGCCAGAGTTCGATGGCAGAAGGCCTATTCCGCCGCAAAGCTGCGCGAGACCAACTTCACGAGCCTCTCCGGCGAGGAATTGAAGCCCCTCTACGGACCCGCGGATGTGCACCTGGACGCGGATGCCGATCTCGGTCACCCGGGATCCTTTCCCTTCACGCGTGGGGTGCACCCGACCATGTACCGTGGGCGCTTGTGGACCATGCGGCAGTTCGCCGGCTTCGGTTCCGCACGGGAGACCAACGAACGCTTCCGCTACCTCCTGGGGCTGGGACAGACCGGCCTCTCGGTGGCCTTCGACTTCCCGACGTTGATGGGCTACGACTCGGACGATGACATCAGCCGCGGCGAGGTGGGTCAGGTGGGCGTGGCCATCTCCAGCCTGGCGGACATGGAAGCCATGCTGGCCGACATCCCCATGGACAAGGTGTCGACCTCCATGACGATCAACGGTCCGGCGCCGATCCTCTTGGCCTTCTACATCGCCTGTGCCGAACGCCAAGGCATCGACGCCGCGGCCCTGCGCGGCACAGTTCAGAACGACATCCTCAAGGAGTACCAGGCCCAGCACGCCTGGTTGGTGGCGCCGGAACCGGCCCTGCGCATGATCACCGACCTGATGAGCTACTGCGCGAGCCATGTGCCCCAGTGGAACACGATCTCCATCTCCGGCTATCACATTCGCGAGGCGGGCTCCACGGCGGCCCAGGAGTTGGCCTTCACCCTGGCGAACGGCTTGGAGTACGTGCGCCGGGGAATCGCCGCGGGCATGGATGTGGATGAGTTCGCCCCGCGTCTGTCCTTCTTCTTTGACAGCCACCTGGACTTCTTTGAGGAGATTGCCAAGTTCCGTGCGGCCCGGCGCATCTGGGCGCGCAAGCTGCGCGACGAGTTCGGAGCCCGCCAGGAGGCCTCCTGGAAGGTGCGCTTCCACACTCAGACCGCCGGTGTTTCCCTGACCGCCCAGCAGCCGGAGAACAACATCGTGCGCACCACTATCCAGGCCCTGGCTGCGGTGCTCGGCGGAACCCAGTCCCTGCACACCAACTCCATGGACGAAACCCTCTCCCTACCCACGGAGAAGGCCGTCAAGATCGCCCTGCGCACCCAGCAGGTGATCGCGGAGGAGAGCGAGGTGGCTCATGTGGCCGATCCCCTGGGAGGTTCCTACTACATTGAGGCCCTGACCAATCGCCTGGAGGAGCACGCCCAGGCCTACTTCGACGAGATCGAGCGGCTTGGTGGCGTGGTGCCCGCCATCGAGGCAGGCTTCTTCCAGAAGGAGATCCACCGCAGCGCGGTGCGCTACCAGAACGATGTGGAGCGCGGCGCCAAGCGCGTGGTGGGCGTCAACTGCTACGAAGATGACGATCAGGGTGGACCGGAGATCGACATCCACCGCATCGATGCGGCCGTGGAAGCTGAGCAGAAGGAGCGCCTGGCCCGCCTGCGTGAGGAGCGTGATGAGCCCGCGGCCCAAGCCGCCCTGGGAGCCGTGCGCGCGGCGGCCCTCTGCACGGACAACCTCATGGAGTGTTTTGTGGCCGCCGCCCATGCGGACTGCACCCTGGGGGAGATCACCGCCGTCCTGCGCGATGTGTTCGGCGAGTTCAAGGAACCCAAGACCCTCTAAGCAGCATGAACCAACGCATTATTCGAGTCCTGGTGGGCAAGCCTGGCCTGGATGGCCATGACCGCGGAGCCAAGACCGTGGCCAGTACCCTGCGCGACCGCGGCATGGAGGTCATCTACACAGACCTGCACCAGACGCCGGAGATGATCGCCGAGGTGGCCGCCCAGGAGGACGTTGATGTGGTCGGACTCTCCATCCTCTCCGGCGCGCACATGGAGCTCTTCCCGCGCGTCAAGGCCGAGCTGGAATCCCGCGGCATGGGGCACACCCTGTTGGTGGGAGGCGGGATCATCCCCGCCGACGACATGACTGCCCTGGAAGAGGGCGGCTACGCGCGGCTCTTCGGGCCGGGCAGCAGTACAGATGACATTGCCAACTGGATTGACACCGAGATGAACCGCCGCTGGGCGGAGCAAGGAGACAGCTGATGACTACAAACACGGACAAGGCCATTCTGAACATCGACGAGGCCGCGGCCCTCTTGGGCGTCAGCGTCAAGACCTTCAACAAGGTCCTGCATGCGGGCGAGATGCCGGCGCGCAAGATCGGCCGCGAATGGAAGTTCTCGCGCCAGGCGCTGATCGCTTGGGTCGGTGCCGGACGCAGCCGGGAGTTCTATGCGGAAGCTCCAGCGCGCAGCGCTGCTACCAAGCCAGCAGCTGCGCGCACTAGTTCCACCCGCAACCGTCCGCGGCGCACGGATGGTTGGAAAATTGACCTGACTTGAGCTGACTCGCCTTACTGATAACCTCCCGCAAGTCACCGGCCGCCAATCACCGGCCCCAAGTCACCGACCGCAAAAGCCAGACCACGAGCTCCCATGCAAGAGTTGCCCGATATCAAACACGCCTTCGACCTGACGGAGGACCAGCGCATGATCCAGGACATGGTGCGCGAGTTCGCTGACCGCGAGCTGGCGCCCCAGGCCTCCGAGATCGACGAAGCCCACCGCTTCCCCAAGGAAACCTGGGACCAGATCGTGGAGCTCGGTCTGCCGGGCATTCCCTTTGATGAGCGCTATGGCGGTGCCGACATGGGAACCTTGGCCTATGTCTTGGCCGTTGAGGAGATCTCCCGCGTGTGCGGTTCCACCGGGTTGACCTACGCCGCCCATGTCAGCCTGGGCACCTGGCCCATCCATGCCTTCGGCGGCGAGGCCCTCAAGGATCAGTATGTACCCAAGCTGATCAGCGGCGAGTACATGGGAGCCTACGGCCTGACCGAACCCAATGCCGGTTCCGACTCCGGTGGCACCCAGACCAGTGCCGTGCGCGATGGTGATCACTATGTGCTCAACGGGCGCAAGTGTTTCATCACCAACGCCAACCACGCCGGGGCCTTCGTGGTCACGGCGGTCACGGACAAGCAGGCCGGCAGCAAGGGCATCAGTGCCTTCGTAGTGCCCCGCGAGGCCGCCGGCTTCAGCCTGGAGCCAGGCGAGCACAAGCTAGGCATGCGTGGCTCCGACTGGGCCAGCTTGGTATTCGAAGACGCGCGCATCCCCGCCGACCACCTGCTGGGCTCGGAAGAGGATGGCTTCAAGACCTTCATGAAAACCCTGGACGGCGGGCGCATCTCCATCGGTGCCCTGGCCCTGGGTATCGCCCAGGGAGCCTATGACTGTGCCAAACGCTATGCGGGCGAACGCATTGCCTTTGGCAAGCCACTCTCCGCTCAACAGGCGGTGGCCTTCAAGCTGGCGGACATGGCCACGGGCATCGCCACCGCCCGGCACCTCGTCTACCACGCCGCGCGCCTCAAGGATGCCGGACGCTCCTACATTACCGAGGGCGCCATGGCCAAGCTGCAGGCCTCGGAGGTTGCCATGCGAGTCACCTATGATGCGATCCAGATCTACGGTGGCTACGGCTTCAGCCGCGAGTACCCAGTCGAACGCATGTGGCGCGACGCCAAGCTGTGCACCATCGGCGAGGGCACCAGCGAGGTCCAGCGCCTGGTGATCAGCCGCCAGATCCTGCGCGATACGCCGCTCTAGCATGGTCCCTGCCCCCGGCGAGGAAGCTCTGCCAAAGTGGGAGCCGCGGACGGTGCAGGCCGGCCCCTGGCGCATCACGGCGCTCAGTGACGGGTACTTCCGCCTGGACGGTGGATCCATGTGGGGTGTTGTGCCGAGGAACATCTGGCAGACTCTCACGCCCCCGGCAGCGGACAACACGATCCTCCTGGCCCTACGCCCCTTCTTGGCCGAGCGCGATGGCCTCAAGGTCGTGATCGAAGTCGGCATCGGCGATCGCTGGGAGCAGAAGTGGCGGGACATCTACCACCTCTCCACGACGGTTTCCCTGGAGGAATCCCTGGGGGCCTTGGGCATTGCCCCTGACGAGATAACCCATGTGCTCGCTTCCCACTGCCACTTCGATCACATCGGCGCCATGGTCCGCGAGCAGGATGGTGAACTCGCGCCGCGCTTCCCCCGGGCCCGGCACCTGGCGCCGCACCTGGAAATCGAACGCGCCCGACGACCGGACCACGCCCGGGCCGCCTCATACCGCTGGAGTGACATTGAGGTCGTCGAGCAAGCCGGTCTGTTGGAGGCATTCGAGACAGACGGCTACAACGAAGGCCGTGAGCTCCTGCCCGACCTCTGGGCCCACACCCTCGGCGGTCACTCCGAAGGCGTCAGCCTCTTCACCCTGGGAGGTTCCGGCCTGGGCCAGCATCAAGCGGACCACCACCTCGCCGTCTTCTGGGCCGATGTGGTGCCCACCACGCACCACATCCAGCCGCCCTACATCATGGCCTATGACATCGACGTGGTGCGTTCATACGAAGCGCGCTCCGAGTGGCTGGCCCGGGCCGCATCCGGCGCCTGGACCGGCCTCTTCTACCATGATCCAGTGCACGCCTTCGGCCGCATCGAACGCGACGGCAGGCGCTTTGCCTTGACACCGGTTCCCGGTGACCCGCGCGGGAGCGCAGCCCCCGACGCCTGAACCTGACGCGCCCATGCGGATCATCTCCCTCTGCCCGAGCCTGACCGAGATGCTCTTCGACCTGGGACGCGGTGCAGAACTCGTGGGCCTCACCGACTGGTGCATCCATCCAGCGGAGTCCGTGGGTGCTGTCGAGAAGGTCGGCGGCACCAAGACACCCGACATCGCCCGCATCATCGAGTTGGCCCCGGACATCGTGTTGCTGAACGACGAGGAGAACCGCCTGGAGGATGTCCGGGTGCTGGAGGAGGCCGGCCTCAACTGCCTCTCCACCTTTCCCAAGACCGTCCTTGAGACGACGGACATGGTGCGCGTGATCGGCGCGGCCTTGGGGGCGGGCAGCGATCATCCGGGCGGGACCGATGCCTTTGAATCCCTGGCCCGCGCCGTGGAAACCCACCGGGCCAGGGCCAGGGCCCGAGCCGCGAACCAGCGCCCGGTGCGCTTCGCCTACCTGATCTGGCGTCAACCCTGGATGGCCGTCGGCGCCGATACCTATGCCAGCGACCTCATCAGCCTGGCCGGTGCCGAAAATGTCTTCGCCGACAGAATCGACCGCTACGGCGAGTTCGATCCCAAGGAGCTGACCCTCGCCCACCCGGACCTCGTCCTGCTCTGCACCGAACCCTTCCCCTTCGACGAGACCCACGCCGACGAGCTGGCCGCCCTGACCGGCCTGCCCCGCGCCACCTTCCGCAGCGCCGACGGGGAGCTGATCTCCTGGCACGGCTCCCGCACTCCCGCTGGTGTTGACTACGCCGCGGACCTGATCAGCGCCGCCCGGGGCGCAGGCTGCTAGCCAAGGGCCTCGGGCATGCTGAAGACGGTGTCTTCGGCTTCGCCGGCGGCTTCGTGGATGGTGGTGACGCCCAGGTCCTTGAGGCGTGCCAGGATGTCTTGAACCAGGGCTTCCGGGGCGGAGGCGCCGGCGGTGAGGCCCACAGCGCGATGGCCGGCTAACCAGTCGGGGTCAATCTGGTCCGCGTGGTCGAGCAGGTGGGACTCCAGGCCGCTGCGTTCTCCGAGCTCGCGCAGGCGGTTGGAATTGGAGCTGTTGCGGGAGCCGACGACCAGCAAGAGGTCCACGCGGGACACCAGTTCCTTGACGGCGTTCTGGCGATTCTGCGTGGCGTAGCAGATGTCCGCGAGGTCCGGGCCGGCGATGGTTGGGAAGCGCTTCTCCAGGGCCTCGATTACTTCTCGCGTGTCGTCGATGGAGAGCGTGGTCTGGGTGACATAGGCCAGGCGTTCGGGGGCTTGGACCACGAGGGCCTCGACCTCGGCGGCGGTGGAGAGCACGTGCACGCTGCCGTCGATGCGCCCGCGCGTGCCCTCGACCTCCGGATGGCCCGGATGGCCGATGAGGATCAGCTCCAGGCCGCGGCCGGCGTAGCGCCCGGCCTGCTGGTGCACCTTCGTCACCAGGGGGCAGGTGGCATCGATGACACGCAGGTCCCGCGCGCGGCCTGCCTGTTCCACGAGTTCCGAGACACCGTGGGCGCTGAAGATCAGGACGCAGCCGTCGGGGACTTCGCCCAGCTCGTCGACGAAGCGTACGCCGCGGCTGCGCAGGTCCTCAAGCACATGGCGGTTGTGGACGATCTCGTGCAGGACGAAGACCGGTGCACCCCAGATGGCCAGGGCGCGTTCGACGATCTCGATGGCGCGGTCGACGCCGGCGCAAAAGCCCCTAGGCGTGGCCAGGTGGGCCTCGCGGGCCGCGTCCATCAGTGGGGCGCTTCCTGGACGGCGTTGCGGTTCCAGTCGGGGATTTCCACCACCAGCTCGGCGCAGGAACCGTCGGGCACCGCCTGACAGGCCAGGCGCGAGTTGGGGGCCAGGCCCGGGGCCAGGTCGAGCATGTCCTCCTCGTCTTCGGTGGCCGGTGAACAGGAGGCCTGGCCCTCGCGCACGATCACGTGGCATGTGGAGCAGGCGGAGACACCGCCGCAGGCGTGATCGATCTCAATCTCGTGGCCCAGGGCGATCTCCAGCAGAGAGCCGACGAGCCCGTCCCGGGAGTAGGGCAGCTCGGCGGGGTTGACCTCCACCCGCTTGCCCGCGGGCAGGAAGGTGATCGCATAGGCCCTGGACGGCCGGACCGCCTCGACCTCTTCTTGGTAGGGGTTTTCGCCGCCCATGCTTTCTCTTGGATCTTCCGAGTAGGCGATTCCAGTCTGGAGACTCTAGTTGCCGGGCCTCAGTTCACTCCGCTGCCGAAGCCGCCGCTGCCGGGCGGAGGGGACTTGGGGGAGGGTTTGGTGGCTGACCTGGGGGAGTCCTGGGGCTTGCCGCCGCCCGCGCCCCGCGGGCGCCTTTCAGCGCGCCGCGAGCCAGCTTCTCCGCCATCTGTGGAGCGCCCGCCGCGCCTGCCACCGCCACGCTCGGAGGATTTTTTGTCGCTGCGGCGCTGGCCCCGTCCCGCTTCCCCGGTCGAGCGCTGGCCCTCGCCGCCACGGCGCTCACCGCGCTCACCGCGGCCGCCGGCGGAGCGGGAGCCCCGCTCACCGCCGCGTCCCCGGGCCCCGTCGCGTCCCCTGGCCCCGTCGCGTCCGCGACCGCCGCCGGCGCCGGGGGCATCCTCTTCGGGAATCTCCCAGGTGGCTTGGCTCTCGACGAAGCGCCAGTAGCGGCTCTTGGCAGGCGTCACGAAGGTGATGGCCGTGCCGCTTTGCCCGGCGCGGCCCGTGCGGCCGATGCGGTGCGTGTAGTCGCTCACATCCCGCGGCACATCGTAGTTGATCACATGGCTGACATGCATCACGTCCAGGCCGCGGGAGGCCACATCCGTGGCCAACAGGACCTTGACTGTCTTCTCGCGGAAGGCGCTCATGACGCGGAAGCGGGCAGCCTGGTCATAGCCGCCGTGCAAGGCCTTCACGGAGAATGTCTCGCGTTCCATGCGGCGCAGCAGCTTGTCCACATCCACGCGCCGGTCACAGAAGACCAGGAATACATCCTCCTCTGAACTGCGCTCGACGAGGCGGATCAGAGCCAGGACACGGTCCTCCTCGGGCATGCGCATGTGGCTTTGGGCGATGGTGTCCACGGTGGCCAGGCCGGAGGCCGTGGCGATCTCGACCGGATCCGTGGTCTGGCTGCGTGCCAGGCGCAGGAGAGCCGTATCAAAGGTGGCGGAGAAGAGCAGCGTCTGGCGCTCCTCCGGCGTCTTCTCGAGGATCTTGTTCACGTCGTCGAGGAAGCCGATCTCGAGCATCTTGTCCGCCTCGTCGAGTACCACGTACTCGGTCCAGGGGAACTTGAGGAAGCCCTGGCCGTAGACATCGAGCACGCGGCCGGGCGTGGCCACGATCACCTGAGCGCCATTCTGGATGGCCTCGACCTGGGGACCGAGGGGTTCGCCGCCGACCACCAGGGCCACGGACAGGCCGCGGGGCTTGCCGAGCTCCGCCATCACCGTGGCCACCTGTTCCGCCAGCTCGCGGGTGGGGGAGAGGATCAGGGCCAGGACCGTGGCCCGGTCCGGGTCGATGCGCGCCATGATCGGCGCGCTGAAGGCCAGCGTCTTGCCGGTGCCGGTCTCAGCCTTGGCGATCACGTCCTTGCCATCGAGTACGGGACCGATGGCCAGGGCCTGGATCGGCGTCGGCTTCGAGATGCCCATTTCCTCGATGGTGTTCTGGAGGTCGTCACCCAGCTCCCACTCGTGGAAGTCTTGGATGTCCGGGGGCGTTTCCGTGGGGTGCAGGGGGTCCACGGGGCCGCCGCGGGGCTTGGTACTTTGGCGCGGGGGGCCACCGGGGCCGCCGCGCCCGCCGCCGCCGCCGCCTGCGCGGGGGCGTCCGCCGCCGGAGCCTCCCCGCCTTCCACCGCCTGATTGTCCGCCGCGGCCTCGGCCGCCGGCACGTCCTTTTTGTTGATCTGTTGCCAAGTGTTTTCTTCGCCAGTTGTCCTATGGCGGACCGGGGAGCATAGGGAGCCCCCTCTCCAAGGGAAACCGTGGACTTGTTTCGTCGGCATGGAAAGCACCGGAAATCCCAGCAATCCCCTTTTCAGGCATCGAAAACGCTTTCCCATTGCACCGGCCGGCTGCCAGGTGAATCCTGTCCCCATGCAGATTGCCACCTGGAATGTGAACTCCGTGCGGGCCCGCCTGCCTCGTATCTTGCCTTGGCTGGAGGAGCACGGGCCTGATGTGCTCTGTCTGCAGGAGACCAAGGTCATCGACGAGCTCTTCCCGACGGAGCCCTTCGAGGACCTGGGCTACCAGATCGCCTGCCACGGCCAAAAAACCTACAACGGTGTGGCCATCCTCTCGCGCAGGGGTCTGGAGGACGTGACCCGGGGCATGCCCGGTGATGGGGAGGGCGAAGAGGCGCGGGTCATTGCGGCCACCGTTGATGATGTGATGCTGCTCAACCTGTATGTGGTCAACGGGCGCGAGGTGGGCTGCGACAAGTACGCTCACAAGTTGGCCTGGCTGGAGCGCGTGCGCGCGTATATGGCAGAGCGCTTTCCGGCCGGGGAAAAGGTGGTCGTCACCGGCGACTTCAACATCACCTTCGACGATCGCGATGTGTACGACCCGGAAGCCTGGCGCGATCGCATCCTGTGCTCCACGCCGGAGCGCGAGGCCCTGGGACGCATCATGGATCTGGGCTACACGGACGCCTTCCGGCGCTTCCACGAGGAAGGCGGTCTGTACACCTGGTGGGACTTCCGCACGCGGGGTTACCAGCGCGGTCAGGGCCTGCGCATCGACCACTTCCTGCTCTCCACCGAGGCCCTGGAGGTCTGCACCGGCGTCGAGGTGGAACTCGGCGCCCGGGAGGGCGCCAAGCCCTCGGACCACGCTCCGGTGATCGTCACGCTCGGTCCCAATCCATGACGCCGCTTCTCGCCGGAGCGCACAGGTGGCCAGCTCCGCCGCCCTCCGGCCCGCGTACAGCTCGGGCGTTCCGGGGCAGAGTCGGGAATTGAATGCGGGCTAGTTGAGCGAAGGATCCACGCCGCCTGCGGGATCATCGCCGTCACCGTCCTGGCCCTCGGAATCATCTTCCTCCGGTTCGGGGATCGGCGTCAACTCGTGCAGGGCCAGGGCCTGCTCCGCCCGCCGCCCGGCGTCGAATTCGCCGTAGGCGCCCTCCATGGCCTCCTGTTCCAGGGGCATCCTTTGCAGCAGGAGGTCAGCCAGATAGCTGAGGGGCACATTGTCGGGCAGCTCCTCCAGCTGGGGTGTGCGCAGGAGGATGGCTTCCACCACGCGCTCGCGCGTGTCCTCGGCCTCCTCCGGATCCGGCTGCACCTCATGGATCAGCTCGAAGTTCACCTGGCGATAGGGCTTGTCGCTGTTTGTTTCCTCGATGCGCACGCGCGCCAGGCCCACGAGCCAGATCAGAAAGCGTCCGTCCGGCAGCTTCTCGTGACGGGCGATCTCTCCCAGGCCGGCCAACGGGCAGACCGGCGGCGAGCCCTCAAGTTCCCCGTGGTGACCCTGGTGCACGGCGGCCAGAACGATGCGCCCGGGACCGTCGAGGCAGTCTTCGATCATCGTGCGGTAGCGCGGCTCGACGATCTGCAGCGGCATCACATGGCCGGGGAAGAGGAACACATTGGGCAGGGGGAAGAGGGGCGCATTCTGTTGCGCCTGCCCTTCGTCCTGGGGCGGCCAGCCGGCCGGAAACGCTTCGTCGCTCATGGGACTAGTGCTGTTCCCCGCTGCGGTCCGCACCTGCGGAGCGGCCGTTTGAATGGCGGGAGCTGCGTGATAGTGCGCCGAGGGCAACGCGCAGCAGGCGTGCCTCGCGGTCCAGCCCCCGGGCGCGGAGGCAGCGCACGGTGTTCACGATCTGACGTTGGAGCAGAACGGCGTCCGGTGCCGGTTGGAACCAGGCGCGGCGGTAGGGCAGGCCGTGGTGGGCGAGGTAGTCGACGAGATCAACCTCCTTGCGCGGGCGGCCACCGTCGAAGGGATCGATGAGCACGCGCTCCTCGCCGGCGGTCAGCTGCACCATGGCGCGGCCGGGCAGGGGCAGGATGTCGACGGTCAGGCCCGCCCGGCGTCCGACCAGGGCGTAGAGTGTGCAGAGGGTGAGGGGCAGGCCCTCCTTGGTTTCTAGCAGGCGGTGGAGCTGCACATGGGCCAGGGTGGGGGCGGGGGTGGCCTCTGGGTCGAAACCGCTGAAGGAGAGCTGGCCGGAGAGGTAATCCACCAGGGCCAGGGGGCGGAGCAGGCCCTTGGGCTCGGCGGCGGCCAGGCCTGCGACCTCGGTGCCCATGGCGTCCAGGGCCTTGAGGTAGGGGCGCGCGTCCAATGAGGGATCGATGAAGCGTTCCAGGCGCAGCAGGCCGGATTGCAGGCGGGGCGCGCCGTGGGCCGCCGTGCGGGCCAGGTGCCGGGCGGCCACCCGGCGTTCGGCGAATAGCAGCAGCTCCCGGGCGCGTCCCCGCAGGCGCGCGTCCGGGCCGCGGGCGGCGCGGGCAAGGGCCGGGCGCACGCGGGGGCCGAGGGCCAGGAGCTCCCGGCTGACCCGGCGCCGGATGCTGGCGGAGTCGTCCTTGAGCAGATCCAGCAGGGGAGAGACCTGGGTCAGGAGGGGGGAAGGCACGGCGGCCGAGGGGCCGCGCATGGAGCGCCGGGCGCGGGGCGGGCGGGGCTCGCCCGTGCCGCTGGCGGCGGGCGGGGCGGGGAGCGGGCCGGGAGGGTTGGCGGGATCGTTGATCGTCTGCTCGCCGTTCAGCTCGGCGGCCGCGTCCGCCCGGGGATGGAGATCGTCCGCCAGGTCGTCGGCCAGGGGGGCGGCCTCGCCGGAGGGCGGCGGCAGGGGAGTCGGCGCGGCCGGCGCAGACCGGGGGGGAGGGGCCTCGGTGGTGCCTGCGGGGGGCTTTTTCTCGGGATCGGGGCGCGTGTTCAAGGTGTTGCGGGAGGGAACTGGGCCGGGCCAGGTCGAGGGCACCGGGCCGCTTCCCCTGGGCTCCATTATCCACCTTCACGGCGGCCTGGGAAGGGCTGGCTGCCGTGAACCTCGGGAGCTGGCCGGTTCGTCTTGCGGTCAGGGCTCGGGCCACCTATCCTAGTTGCCCCAATCTCCGCCTGGGGCCCGCCCAACTCTCCGCCAGGGAGTGCCGAGAGCGCCCCCCGGGGTCCGGCAGACTGTCGGAAACGGACCGCCCGGTGCCGCCTCGGGATCGTCTCCTTCCTTTATATAGAAACACCCACTAAAGACCGCCGACCATGACCACCAGCTCCGCCAGACGCACGCCCCGCGCGGTCATCACCCACGCCAAGCGCACGCCCATCGGCAAGTACCTGGGCGGTTTTGCGGATCTCTCGGCGGCGGATCTGGGCGAGGCCGTCGTGAGCGCCATCTTCGCGGAGGCCTCTTTTGATCCGGTGCGGCTCGACGAGGTCATCATGGGCAACGGGCGCCAGGCCGGTGGCGGGCCGAACGTGGCGCGTCAGATCAGCTATCGCTCCGGCGTGCCGGATTCCGTTCCGGCCTGGACCATGAACATGGCCTGTGGCTCGGGCCTGAAGGGCATCAACCTGGCGGCGGAGTCCATCGCCAGCGGGCGCAACCGGGCGCTGTTGATCGGTGGCACCGAGTCCATGAGCGGCTTGCCGTTCTTCCTGCCCAAGATGCGCCGCGGCTATCGCCTGGGCCACGGCAAGGTGGTGGACGCCATGTACAAGGACGGGTTTGTCTGTCCGCTGACGGACATGGTGATGGGGGAGACCGCCGAGAAGCTGGCCAGTCAGTTGGAGATCACGCGGGAGGAACAGGACGCCTTCGCCCTCTCCAGTCAACAGAAGTGCGCCGCCGCCGTGGCCGCAGGATCGTTCGCGGAGGAGATCGCGCCGGTCACGGTCAAGACGCGCAAGGGGGAGACGATTATCGACGCCGACGAACACCCGCGACCGGATGCCAGGCTGGAATCCCTGGCCAAGCTGCCGGCCGTCTTCGGCGGAGAAGAAGGCACCGTCACCGCCGGCAACTCATCGGGCATCACCGACGGTGCCGCGGCGGTTCTGGTCATGGAGGATTCCCTGGCGGAGGAACTCGGCTACGAGCCCCTGGCTTGGATCGGCGCCGCCACCCAGGCTGGCGTGGACCCGACCATCATGGGTATCGGGCCGGTGCCGGCGGTCAATGCCCTGGTCGAGCACAACGGTCTGTCTACCAAGTCCTACGACCTGATCGAGTTGAACGAGGCCTTCGCCGCCCAGGTGTTGGCCTGCGATCGGGAGCTCTGCTTGCCCATGGAACGCCTGAATGTCAACGGGGGCGCGATTGCCCTCGGTCACCCCATCGGGGCCACGGGTACGCGCATCGTCGTGACCCTGCTCCACGAACTCGCCCGCCGGGAGGCCGAACACGGCCTCGCCACCCTGTGCATCTCCGGAGGCATGGGCATGGCAACGGCCCTCCACCGCTCGGGTCCCTTTGAACGCGCTTGAGCCCCACACCACACACATCACCATGAACATCGAAAAAGTCGGAATCATCGGCTGTGGCCTCATGGGCCATGGCATCGCCCAGATCGCCGCCCAGGCGGGCTTCACCGTGATCGCCCTCGAAGGGGACCAGGAGGCTCTCGACGCCGGGCTCGGCCGCATCGATAGGAGCCTCGGCAAGTTCGCCTCCAAGCAGGTGGAGAAGGGCAAGCTGACCGAGGAGGAGGCCCATGGCTGGGCCACCCAAACCCGCGGACGCATCAACGGCACCATGGAGTTGGCTGACCTGGCGGACTGTGACCTGATCGTCGAGGCCATCGTCGAAGACCTCGATGTCAAAAACGGCCTCTTCAAGGAGCTCGGGGGCCTGTGCAAGGCGGAAACGATCTTCGCCTCCAACACCTCTTCGTTCCCCATCGCCGAGATGGGCGCCGCCTCCGGTCGTCCGGACCGCATGGTGGGCCTGCATTTCTTCAACCCGGTGCAGCTCATGCGCCTGGTGGAGGTGGTGCGCACGGATGAGACCGATGAAGAGGTCTTCGCCGCCGCGCGCGCCTTCGGCGAGGCCTGCAAGAAGACGCCCGTCTCCTGCAAGGACACGCCGGGTTTCGTGGTCAACCGTCTGCTGGTGCCCTACATGAGCCAGGCGCTCTTGATGCTAGAGCGCGGCGATGCCACCAAGGAGGACATCGACGCCGCCATGCAGTTCGGCTGCGGCTACCCCATGGGGCCGCTGACCCTGACTGACTACGTGGGCCTCGACACGACCCTCTCGATCCTCGAGGGCTGGGTTGAGCGTTATCCGGACGAGGCCGCCTTCAGCATTCCCCAGATTCTCAAGGACAAGGTCGCCGCCGGCAAGCTCGGTCGCAAAAGCGGCGAGGGTTTCTACGTCTGGGATGGGGACAAAAAGGCATGAGCGCTCTTCTGACGCTCCTGGCACCGGCCCTGCTCCTCGCCGCCCCCGGTGGCCCGACGGTCTCATGGCAGTCGGCCGAGAACTACATCTCCGGGCGTTCCTTCGCGGTCAGCCTGACCGTGGAGGCGGGTGCGGAGCAGGCCACGCTCAAGACCTGGATGCTCGGCCCTGGAGCCTTCTCCATGAACGGCAAGCCCCTGGCGGAACGGGGAGACGGGGAGTTGTCCCTGGTGCCCGGCAGCCGCCTGGAGCTGGCCTTCGACCTGGGGCCGGCCCTGGCGGCCAAGCCCCCCGGCGGCCCCTTTACCCTGGAGCTCTTCGGGACCGAGGCGCTGCGCACGATCACTCCCATCCAGCCGGTGGAGAAGGGGCTCGACTTCCTCTCCATGGCTCCCGCACAGCTCACGGCCTACCGCGTCGTCATGGAGACCAACCAGGGCACCATGTGGATCGAACTCTGGCCGGATGTGGCCCCGGTTCACTCGGCCAATTTTCTCGACCTCTCCGCCGCTGGCTTCTACGACGGCCTGGGTTTCCACCGCTGCATTCCGGGCTTCATGATCCAGGGTGGTGATCCCACGGGCACCGGTGCCGGCAACGGCCCGCGCAAGCTGCCGGCGGAGTTCAACGATCGCAAGCATGTGCGCGGGGTGCTCTCCGCCGCGCGCATGGGCCATGACATCAACTCGGCTTCCTGCCAGTTCTTCGTGATGCACGCCACCTACCCGTCCCTCGACGGTCAGTACACGGCCTTTGGCCAGGTGACCAGTGGCGCGGAGGTGATTGATGCCATCGTCAGTTCCCCGCGCGATCTGCGCACCAACAAGCCCAAGTCTCCCCAAACCATTCTCAGTGCCGTCGTGGTTCGTGCCCCGGCGACTAAGGACTAATCGCGTCCAAACCCAATCCTCTGTCAGACACCAACCAATGACCGACTCAAACCAAGGCGTCACCGCCACGATCGAAACCAGCGCCGGAAACATCACCCTCGAATTTCTGACGGACAAGGCCCCCAAGCATGTGGCCAACTTCGTCAGTCTTGCGCAGGCGGGTTTCTACAATGGCACCCGTTTTCACCGCACCATTCCCGGTTTCATGATTCAGGGCGGCTGCCCGAATACCAAGGACCTCGAGAAATCCCACCTGTGGGGCACCGGTGGTCCGGGCCACAGCGTGGACGCGGAGTTCAACGACACGCCCCATGTGCGTGGCATCTTCTCCATGGCGCGTTCCAACGATCCCAACTCTGCCGGCAGCCAGTTCTTCCTGTGCCACGGCGAGGCCGGTTTCCTCGATGGTCAGTACACCGCCTTCGGGCGCATGCTGAGCGGTGATGAGGCCCTTGAAGCCATCGCCACGGCGCCGACCGAGCCCGGCGGGGAAGGCTCCACGCCGGTCAACCCGGTGGAAATCACCTGCGTCACCATCCAGCGCGTAGCCGCCGAGGCCTAGCGATGGCTTTCGAGAACATCCTGGTCGAGGTCGCGGACGGCGTAGGCCGCGTGACCGTCAACCGTCCCAAGGTGTTGAACGCCCTGAACGCCCAGACCATCGGCGAACTCGAGTGCGCCTTCGGGCAACTCAGGGATGACGATTCCGTGCGCGTGGTGCTCGTCACCGGTGCCGGCGACAAGGCCTTTGTGGCCGGCGCCGACATCAATGAGCTGGCCAAGCTCCAGCCCCTGGAAGCCAAGGCCGTGGCCGCCCGCGGCCAGGCTGCCTTCCGGGCTCTGGAGGACATGGGCAAGCCGTCCGTGGCCATGATCAACGGCTTCGCCCTGGGCGGAGGCTGCGAGTTGGCCCTGGCCTGTACCCTGCGCACGGCCAGCAGCGCGGCGCGCCTGGGGCTGCCTGAAGTCAGCCTGGGCCTCCTGCCCGGCTACGGCGGTACCCAGCGCCTGGCCCGCGTGGCCGGTGTCGGCGTGGCCCGCGAGTGGGTCTTGACCGGCGACATGTTCAGCGCTGACCAGGCCCACGAGGCCGGCGTCGTCAACCGCGTCTTCGCCCCGGAGGAGCTGGAAGAAGGCACGGCCAAGCTCGTCAAGTCATTGCTGTCCCGCGGACCGCTGGCGCTCTCTTTTGCCATGCAGGCCATCTCGCGCGGCATCAACATGAGCCAGGCGGACGGTGAAGCCCTGGAGACGGACATGTTCGGCCTGGCGGCCACCACGGACGACATGCGCGAGGGCCTGACGGCCTTCCTCGAAAAGCGCAAGCCGGATTTCCAGGGGCGTTGACTCCACCAGGGGCGTTGATCCCCACATCCTATTCAGATAGTCACACACAAGAGCGCAAAGCGAACACCACACACACCATGAGCACTGAAGTCGTCATCGTCGGCGGAGCCCGCACCCCCATGTGCGAGTACTCCGGAACCCCGGGCTACGGAAAACTGAAGAACATCTCCGCCCTGGACCTCGGGGCCCATGCGGCCAAGGCCGCGGTCTCGCGCTCCGGAGTCGATCCGGAGAGCGTGGAGCACGTGGTGGTGGGCAACGCCTTGCAGACTTCCATCGACGCCATCTACGGCGCGCGCCACGTGGCCCTCAAGGCGGGTCTGGGCGAGCCCGTGCCGGCCCTGACCGTCAACCGCCTGTGCGGCAGCGGCATCCAGTCCGTGGTGAATGCCGCGCAAATGATCCAGCTGGGCGAGGCGGGCACGGTGCTGGCCGGCGGCATGGAGAGCATGAGCCAGGCACCGTTTGTGCTCTACGGCGGACGCGAGGGTTTTCGCTTTGGCTCCACGCCGGAGCTGCAGGATTCGCTCTTCGCCGCCCTGACCGACCCCCTGGCGGGCTTGATGATGGCCCAGACCGCTGAGAAGGTGGCCAAGCGCCTCGACATCTCCCGCGAGGCCCAGGACGAGTTCGCCCTGCGCAGCCACCAGCTCGGTGCGGCGGCGGTTTCCGAGGGACGTTTCGCCGAGGAGATCGAGCCCGTGGTGATTCCCGGGCGGCGCGGTGACACGATCATCGACACGGATGACCACATCAAGCCGGATACGACCATCGAAGGCCTGGCCAAGCTGCGCGCCGCCTTCGGAAAAGACGGCACGGTCACGGCGGGCAATGCCTCCGGCATCGTGGACGGCGCGGCGGCGGTCATGGTGACCAGCGCCGAGCGCGCCCGGGCCGACGGCCTGGATCACTGGGCCACGATTCGTTCCTACGCCTCCGTGGGCGTGGATCCCACGGAGATGGGCCTGGGACCCGTGCCCGCCATTCGGGCCTGCCTGGAGCGCGCCGGCGTGTCCCTGGACGAAATCGATCTCTTCGAGATCAACGAGGCCTTCTCAGCCCAGTACCTCGGCTGCGAGAAGGAGCTCGGCCTGGAGCGCGACAAGGTCAATGTGAACGGCGGGGCCGTCAGCCTGGGCCACCCCCTGGGCGCCACGGGCACGCGGCTGGTTCTGACGCTGATGCAGGAAATGCGACGGCGCGGTGTGCGGCTGGGCGTGGCTTCGGCCTGCATCGGCGGCGGCCAGGGCATCGCCATGCTGATCGAGAACCCCCAGGCCTGACCGAACCGGAATCCCCACCGTGAACCCCCTGATCAAGACCAGGGAGGACGGCACCCGTGTTGTCTCCCTGCGCCCTGGAAGGCGCGTCCTGTTCCTCTTCGAGGACGCGCTGAAGGTGCGCGCCCAGCTGCGCGGCGAGGTGGACTACTCCATGGCCGAAGTGGTCCCGGGCGAGCTTCTTAGCGACATCAACACGGATGTCATGACGCCGGCCTGGGTCTGCTTCCGCTACCGTCCCGAGGACATTGCCCTGGACGCCTACGCGGGCCTCCTGGATGAGGCCGGCCAGCGCGTCTTCGAGACGCGGGCGCTGATGGATGGGGGCTTTGATGTGATCGTCTCCGGGCAGCGCAAGGGCACCGGTTCGAGCCGCGAGACGGCGCCCCAGGCCGAGCGCTACTGCGGCGTGCACCTGGTGATCGCCGCTTCGTTTGCGCCCATCCATGAACGCAATAATGTGAACCTCGGTCAGTTGATGGGCTCCTACGAGCAGCTCGCACGCCTGGAGGCCGGCGAGGAGCTTCCCCTGCGCGAGTTCACGGGGCGTTTCGACCCGATCACGCGCGCCATCCTTGAGAGCGGTGGACTGTTCGCCTTCGCCCAGGCCTGGCAGGCGGGCGAGGTGAGCGTCACGCAACCCAGCCACGCTGCGGGCCCCATGACCATGGCCGAGAAGATCATTGCGGCTCATCTGGCCAACCCCGGAGTTGACAGCGCCGACCGGGTGGAGGGCGGCGGCCGCGTCAAGCCCGGCGATGCCTGCCTGGTGGAGGTGGACGGCGGCTACAGCCACGAGTTCACCACGGCCCAGGTGCATCACTTCCTGCTCGAGACCTACGGCGCGGACTACACCGTCAAGAACGCCCACAAGCTGGCGGTCTTTGAAGATCACCTGCTCTACGCCGGCAGCGTTGCGCGTTTCGCCCCCTTCATGGACCAGGTCGAGACCCTGCGTTCCATGCAGCGCGAGTTCCAGGCCCACACCGGCGTGCGCGACTACTCGGCCCGCGACGGCGTTTCGCCGGGTATTTGCCATCAGATCGCCCGCGAGGACTTCATCGATCCGGGCGACTTCATCCAAGCCACGGACAGCCACACCTGCATGGGCGGTGGCAACAACGCCCTGACCTGGGGTGTGGGCGCCACGGAGTACGCCAACCTGATCCAGTCCGGCGTGACCTTCGTCGAGGTGCCCGAGTCGATCCGCTTCGAGCTCACGGGCAGGTTGCCGGAGAACTGCAGCGCCAAGGACCTGATGCTCTTTATCCTGCGCGAGTATGCCGTGCCGGAGTTGACGCTGAACCGCGTCATGGAGTTCGGCGGAACCGGCCTGGCCGCGCTCAGCATGGACGAGCGGGCCACCCTGACCAACATGGCGACGGAGTGCTCCGCGCGCTCGGCCATTGTCGAGGGGGACGCGCTCACGGCGAGTTGGATCGCCGAGCACCGCAAGGGCACGGAGGCCGTCGCGGCGCAGGCCCTGGCGGCGCGTTTTGTGTCGCCGGATGCGCAGGCGCACTACGACGGCGGCGTGCATGGCATCGACCTCTCGACGCTTGCGCCCATGGTGGCCGAGCCCGGCGACCCCACGCGCAGCCGCAACATCGACGACCTGCAGGAGGTGCCCATCGACATCGCCTACGGAGGTTCCTGTACCGCCGGCAAGGAGGCCGACATGGACCAGTACGCCGCCGTCCTGGCCGAGGCCCACGAGGCGGGGCTGGGCGTGGCCGCCGGCACGCGGCTGGTGCTGCAATCGGGCAGCGAGGCGGTGGCCGCCTACGCCGCGGAGCGTGGCTACACGGAGCTCTTCGCGGCCGTGGGCGCGGAGCTGATCCCTCCGGGCTGCGGAGCCTGTATCGGCTGCGGCCCCGGCGTCAGCGAGGAGGGCAGCCAGGTCTCCATCAGCGCCATCAATCGTAACTTCGCGGGCCGCAGTGGTCCGGGAAGCCTGTACCTGGCTTCGCCGCTCAGCGTGGCGGCCAGTGCTGTTTTGGGCCGCATTGCGGCCTATGAACCCGGAATGTTCCGGGTTGAGGTTCCCTCCGACGGCCCCCCCGGGTTACGTTCGGAGTGAAGTTGGGTAAGCCCAGTGGGCTGAAGGCAAGCAATCATGAAAACACACGATATTGCAGTAATCGGCGGCGACGGCATCGGGCCGGAGGTGACTACCGAGGCCCTGAAGGTGCTCGAGGCGGCCGCGGAAGTCTTCGGCTTCGCCACGCGCCGCACGGACTATCCCTACGGCAGCGAACACTTTCTGAAGACAGGTGAGATCCTGCCGGACGCGGCCTTCGATGAAATCCGTGGCCAGGCGGCTGTTTTTCTGGGTGCCATCGGCGACCCGCGCCTGCCCGTGGGCAAGATTGAGTATGGCATCATCGCGCGCCTGCGCTTTGACCTGGACCTCTACATCAACCTGCGCCCGATCAAGCTCTTTGACGAGCGCCTCTGCCCCCTGAAGGGCAAGAGTGTGGACGATGTGGATATGGTCATCATCCGCGAGAACACCGAAGGCGCCTACGCGGGCATGCACGGGTTCGTGCACAAGGGCCAGCCCCTGGAGGTCGCCACCCAGACCATGGTCTACACGCGCGAGGGCGTCGAGCGCGCCGTGCGCTACGCCTTCGAAATGGCCCGGGCGCGCGACAAGCGTCGCACGGTGACGCTGGTGGACAAGGCCAACGCCGTGCGCGCCCACGACCTGTGGACGCGCACCTTCGCCGAAGTCGCCAGCGAGTACCCGGACATCAAGACCGAGCACGCCTACATCGACGCCGCGTGCATGTGGATGATCAAGAATCCCGAGTGGTTCGATGTGGCCGTGACCCCCAACCTGTTCGGCGACATCATCACCGACCTGGGTGCCATGGTGCAGGGCGGCATGGGGGTGGCGGCCTCCGGCAACATCCACCCGGGCCAGGTCAGCCTCTTCGAGCCCATTCACGGCTCGGCCCCCAAGCACGCCGGCAAGAACGTCGCCAGCCCCGTGGCCGCCATCATGGCCGCCTCCATGCTGCTCGACTACGTGGGCGAGCAGCAAGCCGCCGCGGCCATCGAGAGCGCCGTGGCCACACTCTTGCGCGATGGCCGTATCAAAGGCGTCAGCACAGGTGACCAGCCCACCAGCGAAGTCGGTGATCTCGTCACCGGCGCCCTGCGGACCACAGATTCCCGCGTGGCGAGCGCCTGAGGGACAGAAGCGCAAGATCAGCACACAGGCGGCGCCCAGCCCCCGGCGGGGGCTGGGCGCCGCCTGTG
>DASCNH010000033.1:0-19246 GCA_036011365.1 Planctomycetota bacterium
CGAGGCCTTCACCCGTTGGACTTGGTATCTGGACCCCGGCGATCCTCTGGATGCCGGTAGCCAGCAGTGGTTTGCCCTTTCAGAGACGAGCAACCTGGAACAACTGCAACTCCACTCCGCGGCCGCCGGTTTTGATACCGAGTCCGGTGCCCGGGAAATCAAGATCACGCTCTTCAAGGGGCTTGGCGATGATCCGGTTGAATCCGACGAGATCGTGTTGACGGGCTTTGCCGTGGAACCGGCTGTGGACATCTCCGGAAACGAGACACCGATCTTCGGCGTGGACTACGACTTCGATCCCGTCAGCGGTCGGCTTACGCTGTATCGCCACGCCTGGCCCGGCAGCGGTTTGATCGATTGGATCATTGCGCCCTAGTTGTCTTCGCCCGTGGCCTTGGGTCTCCCGCGTGGCGCCGCTGACTTGCTGGCGAGACGCGGAACGCCGCGCACTACCGCGCAGGTGGCGCGGCCTCTTGACCTCTCCCCGGGGCATGTACGGCGCCAGGGAGCATGGAAGACTGGGCGCCGCCGCGTGGTGGGGCGGCTTCCCGCGCCAGCATCCAATCACTCCTGACTAGCCAGGCGCCAAAACTGGCGCAGCGTGCGCGGCGGCCAGGCGTGCGCCGCGGCCATGGATACAGAGTGGGCCGGCAGTCTCGCAGCTGCCGGCCCGAGGAGGTTATGGAGCCGCCGGGTTCTCGCTCGGGATCATGGCTTGCGCACATGACCCGCACCCGGCGGTCCTTCCTTGATTCTAGGGGGAGGCCGGAAAACTGGGAAGGCAAAACGCGCCAGGCGCGTTGATGGTGTTCCGTTGCCCCGGCATCACCTGGCCGCCCCGGTTGGCCGCCCCGGTGTGCCCGTGAGGAGCGCGGGCAAAAAAAGTGGGTCGACAGCCTTTGCAGGACTGCCGACCCGAGAGAGGAGAAACCATCAGGAGCTTGGTGCACGAGTACGCTTGCTAAATACTCGTACGCTTCCTGATGGAGCGTGGATTATAGGTAGGCCGCCAGCGGGGGGGGAAGGGCGTGGGCGGGTTTTTTGCCCCGGGGTCAGGGGCGCGGGGAACGGGCGGGGAGCCCCATTGTGGCGTACTTTTACCCGTGGGCGGGCCGCACTGCCCCCCACCCCTATGGAACGCCGTTCACGGGGCCGGCACTGGTGCCGAATCCACCGGGTGCCCGGGGTGTGGGCATAAAAAGAGGGGCAACAGCTCTGCAAAACTGTTGCCCCAGGGAGAGAGGAGAGTCCTCCGGGCTTCCCAGTGCGGTACCGCTCGCAAAAGTAACCGCACTTTCCCGAAGGACGCAGGCAGTCTACGGGGCCGTCCGGCGCTGGCAAGAAAAATCCGTCAATAAACGGTTAGAGCGCACGCCCAGATCCTCCAGCGTGCCCGGCGGCGTACGGGCTGCCTCCTGCCAGGCATTTCGGTGCATCTTGGCGCCTTGGATGGCCGAGTGCGGGCACAAAAGAGGGGCAACAGCTCTGCAAAACTGTTGCCCCAGGGAGAGAGGAGAGTTCGCCAAGCTTCCCGGGCGCGGAACCGCTCGCAAAAGTAGCCGCGCCTTCTTGGCGAACAGGCGTATTGTAGTCCACCAGGGGGTGAGATGGAGTTGAAAGTCGCAAAAAGAAGCCGCCGCAGGCATGTGCCTGGGGCACGGGGAGGTGCGGTGCGTGCGGTCAGTCTGTGTCCGGCTGTGTACGGATCTGGAGGCTGCGGCCTGGGGCGCGCTGCCAGCTAGGAGGCGGCCGGCAGCGTCAGTTCGAAGCGCGTGCCACCGGATGCCAGTGATTGGCAGGTGATCTGGCCCTCCGCACGGGCCACACAGTCCCGCACCACAGCCAGACCCAGGCCGCTGCCTCCGGGTTTGCCGTGGCTGAAGCCGTCTCGAAAAATGTGTGCGCGAATCTCCCCGGGTATGCCGGGGCCGTTGTCCTGGATGCGCAGGCGCAGGCAGGCGCCGCTCTGCCGCTGGATGGTGCTCAGGTGAACGGTGACCGTGGGGGAGCGCCGCGCCGGGGACTGCACTGCAGCCGGCGGCCCAAAAGCTTCCCGAGCGTTGGTCAGCAGGTTGTGCATGATGCGCGACAGGTCCCCGGCCCGCAGCCGGGTGCGAGCCAGGCGTCGGGAGAGGTCCACGGTCAGCTCGAGTTCGATGCCCGCGGCTTCAAACAGAGGGCGTTCGGCGCTGACTGTCGACCGCACCGTGTGCATGGGCAGGGCACACTCCCGGGAGCCTCCGGTGGGGGCGTGCAGGCCGTCGGTGATCAGTTCCCCCGCTCGGCGGCATTCGTGATCCAAGATGGCGGCGAAGCGCTGGCGCTCCCCGGGGCCGAGGGGGCCGGCCCGGCCGGCGGCTAGCTCTCCGGCGGCCAGGATACCAGCCATCAGATTGCGCAGGTCGTGGCGTGCCCGGCGGGCGTCGTCGTCCAGGTCGTCAGCTCGCGGGGAGGGCGCGCTGAGTTCCCGTTGACCGTGGGAGTGGGGCAGGGCCGGGGCGGGGGTTTCCGTGAGGACGAAGAGGGCCAGCAGAGCTCGGAGGCCCGCGTCGCCCGGGGCGTGATCAGGGGCCCTCTGCTGGCCTTGGTGGCAATCCGGCGCAGATGTCCAGACCAATGCGGTGCGCCGGGGAGCGCGCCCCTGGAGCAAGATGCGCGCGCCGCGTCGGGTCCGGTCCGCCCCGGCGCCGCTCGGGGGGCGGGCCGGATTCGCCGCGGCTTCCACTTGGGCGGCAGGTGTTTCGGCGGGCAGAAGGTCAAGGGGAGCGGGCAAGGTCTCCGGATGCGGCTCCCCGGGACGGGAGAGGGAGTGCATCTCCGTCCAGGCACCGTCGCCCTGGCTCTCCGACCACAGGGCTGCACCTGTCACGCCCTCGAAGCCCAGGACCGCCTCCAGCAGAATGCGCCGCCGCAGGGAGACCTCGTGGCACTCGATGAGCAGCTCTACCCAGGGGGTCAAGGGCAGGTCCGGGGGCGCCGCAGGGCCTCCGTTTTCGGCGAGGCGGCCACCATTATTGCAGGGCACACCGCCGGGCTGTTCGGGTTCGCCCTGGTGCTGGGTTCGGGGTTCGGAGGACATGCTGGCGCGGTCCGGCGGCACCGGAGTTCCACGCCTCACCTATCGGCCAGGGCGGGCAGGGGGCTTGAGGCCCGTGCCCGCCCGGGGGGGCCTCCCGTTCGGCCCGCCTCCGCCACCGGTCCTCGCCCCGTACCGGAGCCGGGAACTTGACCGCGGGCTCCGTCGGGGATAACTTCCCTGCCCGCGTGTGGCATGCGGGTCCGGGGAGAGCCCCGGAGCATCCCAGGGCGGTGTAGCTCAGTTGGTTAGAGCAACGGAATCATAATCCGTGTGTCGGGGGTTCAAATCCCTCCACCGCTACCACCCTCCGGGAGTTCAGGGGCGGCTGCCCCCAGTTCCCGTCGTGTTGCCCTCCACGAGAGAGCCACGTTTTGCGCACTGTGCTAGAATCTGGCCCATGCGCGCCCCTGCCCCCCCCGCATTGGTTGGCATGTTCCTTTGCCTGCTTTGGGCGGAGAGTTCAGCTCAACAGCCCCTTCGGCCGACGCGGCCCGGCTGGGACATGGATGTTTACTCGGTGGACATCCGCGACTGGGACGGGCAGCTGCGCATCGAAACCACGGAGGTCAGCGGCGGGGGAGCGGATCTGTTCCTGAGGCGAGGCGCGCACCCGACTCCCTTCGAGTACGACGCCAGTGCGCGCACTCCCGGGACCAGCACCGAGAGCCTGGCCCTCAGCATCGACGATCTGCCCCCGCTCACCACGGGCACCTGGAAGATCGGCGTCTGGCGGCCGAATGGTACCGCCTATGACATCAGCTGGTACCGGGAGGGCTATCCGTCGAGCCGTCCCGGATTGGGCGCCATTCCATATAATGACGGTCCCGGGGGGGACGCGGGCACGACCTTCCGTGTCTGGGCTCCCAACGCCTTGGCCGTGCACCTGGCGGCGGACTTCAATGACTTCTCGGGACTCTCCACGCCCCTCAGCCTCGACGGCGACGGCAGCGCCGGAACCTGGTCCAGCGATGTGCGCGGCGTGGGGGACGGAACCGAGTACCGCTTCGTGATCACGACCCCCACGGGCAGCCTGTGGCGCAATGATCCGCGGGCCAAGGACCTGCTGAACTCCAGCGGGCCTTCGCTGGTGGTCGACCCCGAGCTGTTCGATTGGGGCAGCGACAACTACGCCACGCCGGACTGGAACGACCTGATCATCTACGAGCTGCACGTGGGCACCTTCTTCGATGCGGTGGGCGGCGCTCCCGGCGACTTCTCCACGGCCCTGCAGAAGCTCGACTACCTGGCTGACCTGGGTGTCAGCGCCATCGAGCTGATGCCCGTGTGCGAGTTCCCGGCGGACTACTCCTGGGGCTACAACTACAGCCATCCCTTCGCCGTGGAATCCATCTACGGTCACCTGGTCGGCCTCAAGGAGTTCGTCAGGCAGGCTCACGGGCGTGGTATCGCCGTGCTGCTCGATGTGCTCTACAACCACTGGGGGCCGACGGACATGGATCTCTGGCAGTTCGACGGCTGGAGCAGTGCTGGCTGGGGCGGGATCTACTTCTACAACGATGACCGGGCCCAGACCGCCTGGGGGGACACGCGTCCGGACTACAACCGGCCGGAGGTGCGCCAGTACATCCGCGACAATGCCATGTACTGGCTGGAGGACGTGCGCCTCGACGGACTGCGCTGGGACTCCACCTCAACCATGCGCCTGGGGCCCTGGGGGGATCTGCCCGAGGGCTGGTCGCTGATGCAGTGGTGCAACGATGAAGTGGACGCCTACCAGGGCTGGAAGATCAACATCGCCGAGGACATGTACGGGGCGCCCAACGACTGGATAACCAAGGACACGGGGGCCGGCGGAGCGGGCTTTGACAGTCAGTGGGATGCCATGTTCGTGCACCCGCTGCGCGCGGCGCTCGTCAGCCCGGCGGATCCGGACCGCAGCATGTGGGATGTGCGCAACGCCATCCTGCAGAACTACAACGGCGACGCCTTCGAGCGCGTGATTTACACCGAGTCCCACGATGAGGTGGCCAATGGCCGCTCGCGGGTGCCCGAGGAAATCTGGCCAGGGAACGCGGATTCCTGGTACTCGAAGAAGCGCTCCACCCTGGGTGGCGTGGTGGTGCTCAGCTCGCCGGGTATTCCCATGCTCTTCCAGGGCCAGGAGCTCCTGGAGGATGGCTACTTCACGGACACGGATCCCATCGACTGGACCAAGGCGACGACCTTTGCCGGGATCCACGCCCTCTACCGGGACCTGATCGGCCTGCGGCGCAACAGCAGCGGGCTCACGGCGGGGCTCAAGGGCCAGCACACCAATGTCTTCCACGTGAATGATGGTGACAAGGTGCTGGCCTGGCATCGCTGGGACCAGGGGGGCGCCGGCGACGATGTGGTCGTGGTGGCCAACTTTGCCAATGTGTCCTGGCCCAGCTATCGCATCGGCCTGCCCGCCGGAGGCACCTGGTACCTGCGCTTCAACAGCGACTCAAGCGTCTACGACGCCAGCTACGGCGATCACCCCAGCACGGACATCAGCGCGAATGCGGGCGGCTACGACGGCCTGCCCTTCCACGCTGATCTGACCATTGCGCCCTACACGGCACTCATCTTCTCCCGTTGACGGGCCGTTCCCGCGCGGAGACCAAGCAAACCCAACGACAAACACCTGATAACACCATGAAAACCACAACGCTCCTCACCGCCACGGCGGCGCTCTTTAGCGGCGCCCTGCTGCAGGCCCAGACCACGACCATCGCCTACGAATCATTCGACTACGCCGACGGCAACCTGGGCGGCCAGGCCGGCGGCACCGGCTGGGCTGCTGCCTGGTGGTCCGGCAACAGCGGTGACAACGCCGTGGTCGCTTCCCCCGGCGTTGACGCCACCGGAGGCCTGTGCGCCCTGCAGTGGGTGGACCAGGGATCCTATCGCACCATCGATGCCTCTGGCTGGGGCTCGGATGTCTATGGCAACAACTTCGGCGTGGATAACTCCACCATCTGGATCAGGTTCGCCTCCCGGCGTGTACCCGGGGCCACGGATGTCTACGGCGGTCTGTCACTCTTCGAGCAGTGGGTGGGGGAGAAGGTCTTCCTCGGGTGTCCTTCCGGCGGCGACGAATGGGGTCTGCACGACAACCCCTGGGCCGGTGGACCCGCCGAGACGATTGTCGGGAGCTCCTGCGACAACCTGACACAACTCGTCTACCGCATTGACTTCCTGCCCGGTGACGAGCGCATTCGCCTATGGCTGAGCCCAGTCGACGACTATCCCGTGGGCGTGGCGGACCTCGACACGACCCTGGGCGATTTCATGTTCAATGAGATCCGCCTGCAGAGCGGCGATCCGGCGACCGTGATTGCCGGCTTCGAGTTCGATGGGCTGCACTTGGAAATGGAAACGGGCACGGTCTGCGACCGCATCCTGTACTGCGCCAGCAACGCCAACTCCACCGGCGCCGCGGCGACGCTTGATTTTGCCGGTAGCTGCGTGGTGGCTGACAATGACTTCGAGCTGAGCCTGGGCCAGGGCATCGCCAGCCAGCCGGCGCTCTTTATCTACGGAGCGGGCGAAAACTCCCTGCCCCTGGGCAACGGCGTGCTGTGTATTGGAGCACCAATTATTCGCCTCAACCCGCCGGTCATGCTCGACGCCAGCGGGGGAGGTGTGAAGACCATGGACCTCGCCAACCCGCCCGCCCCGACGGGTCTGATCACCGCCGGGTCCACCTGGAACTTCCAGGGCTGGTACCGCGATCCGGGCGTTGGCAGCGGCTACAACTTCACGGACGGTCTCAAGGTGCTCTTCTACTAGAGAGCGATCCAGCACAGCGGCGCCCGTGGACCTCTGCCTGACAGCAGGGAGGTTTGCGGGCGCCTGTTTTTTTACTGGCGATGGCGAGGGCTGGGGAACCCGCCGGCCGCCCCTTGGCGTCGCACTACCCCAGGCGTCGCTCCACACGGGCCTCCTGTCCTGGCAGGGGACCCGGTTCTCACCTTCCAGTCCGCCGCCCTGTCCCATACCATGGGGCCACGCCCTTCCGCCCGCCGCCTCACTTCCTCAGGAGATCCCCATGCGCCCCAGTCACATTCGTTTCATGGCACCCCTGTTCGCCGCAAGCGCCCTGTGGGCCGGTGACGTTCGGGCCCAAAGCCAGTGGTCCGTGCAGTACACACAAACGGGCAACATCTCCCTCGGCCTCGACGCCACGGATGCCAACCATTGCTGGATCGCCGGCGGTACCGACGGGATCGGCCCCCACGTGGGGCGCACTTCCGATGGCGGCCAGACCTGGGAATGGGTCTTCACGGATCCGAACATCGGCCTCCTGCTGCTCGATGTGGAAATGGTGAACAACAATGTGGGCTACATGGGCGGTGTGTCCGTCTTTGGTCCGGGCGCGGCCAAGACGACCGATGGGGGTGCCACCTGGACCGCCATGGATCCCATGCCGGGAGCCCAGTTCACTTCGGCCTGGAGTGACTTCTACGCTCTGGATGAACAGCGCCTGTGGGTGGCGGGCTTCGCCGGTGGCTTCGCCGGTTCGCCCGATGGCGTGGCGCTCAGCACGGATGGGGGCAGCAGTTTCCAGTTCGTGGAGTCCCAAAGCGGCGCCTGGGCCAAGTCGGTCTTCTTCGTAAACCAGAATGTGGGTTGGCTGGCCAGCGGTGACTTTCCGGATGACGACGGCACCGGGCAGTACCTGGGCGTGATCCAGAAGAGCACCGACGGCGGAGCCACCTGGACCACCCAGCACACGACCAACTACACCACCTACTGGATGCACTTCACCGATGCCCAGAACGGCTGGGTGGCAGCCGATGGCGACACCAACAGCATCATCTGCCACACCTCCGACGGCGGAGCAACCTGGGAAGAGCAGAGCCTGCCCAATGACACGGACCTGCACATGGCCTCCGTGCAGATGTTCAACAACAACCACGGCTGGGCCGTCGGCTGGCACCCGGGTGGCCTGAACCCGATCATCTCCCTCTACGAGACCTTCAATGGTGGCACGACCTGGGATCTCGATCCGTTCAGCGCCCCCTACGGTCCGGTGCAACTCGCCATGGTGGACGAGAATACTGGCTGGACCGTGGGCGCCAACAACATGCAGGTCGGGGCCATCATGAAGTACAGCGGTGGCTCCTCCTGTCCCGATCCCCTGGCCTACTGCACGGCGAGCAGCAACTCCACCGGCTCAGCTTCCGACATGGACTGGCTGGGCACGACCAGCGTGGCCGCCAACGACCTGACGCTCCAGGCCCACAACCTGCCCACCAGCCAGTTCGGCATCTTCTTCTACGGCGCCAATCAGGTGGCGGTGCCCTTCGGCAATGGAGCGCGTTGCGTGGGCGGCTCCCTCTACCGGCTGACACCGATCTCCACCGGTGGCAGCGGCGAGGCCCAGTTCGCCCTGGATATCACCAATCCGCCGGCACCCCTGGGACAAGTCGACCCTGGCGAGACCTGGAACTTCCAGTTCTGGTACCGGGATCCCCTGGCAGGGGGAGCGAACTTCAACCTGTCCGACGGGCTGGAAGTGACCTTCTGCCCTTGAGCGGCGTGTCAGCGCAAAGCGAGGCTGTCCAGGGACTGCCGGGGGCCACCTCCGGGGTTGGCCCTGAGCTGGGCGCCCTGCGCGAAGTGCCCTACATGGGGGTCATTCATGTGGTGGCCGAAGCAGCGCGGCTGGGCTTCTACAACGGCCACCCGGACTGGTGCAACCTGGGCCAGGGGCAGCCCGAGGTGGGGGAGTTGGAGGGAGCGCCGCCGCGCACGCTCGAAGTCAGGCTGGATCCGGCGGACTGCGCCTATGGGCCGCTGGAAGGCACGAACGAGCTGCGTTCCGCCATTGCCGAGCACTACAACCGCCTCTATCGCAAGGACAAGAGCAGCCAGTACACGGCGGCCAATGTGGCCGTGGCCTGCGGCGGGCGCCTGGCCCTGACGCGCGCCATGGCCGCCCTGGGCCCGGTCAATGTGGGCTATCAGCTGCCGGACTACACGGCCTACGAGGACATGTTCAACATGCACCTCGATCGCCTGCGGCCGGTTCCCATAGCCGGACCGGAGGAGGCGGGCTTCGCGGTCTCGGCGCAGCAGTTGGAAGGCGTGGCGGACAAGGAGGAGTTGGATGCCTATCTCTTCTCCAACCCCTGCAACCCCACCGGAAATGTCATCCGTGGAGAAGAGCTTGGGGCCCTGGTGGAACTGGCGCGCCAGCGTCCCTTGACGCTACTCAGCGATGAGTTCTACAGCCACTTCATCTACGACACCCCCGCCGGCGGCGGCGCGGCAGTGGCCGGCGCCGGGCCGGTCAGCGCGGCACCCTTTGTCGATGATGTGAATCGAGAACCGGTGGTGATCTTCGATGGGCTCACCAAGAGCTATCGCTATCCCGGTTGGCGCATGGGCTGGGCCATCGGGCCACCGGCCATGGTGGAGACCATGGCGCGCACGGCCAGCGCCATCGATGGCGGTCCCAGCCGCGTGGCCCAGGCCGCTGCGCTGACCGTGCTGGAGCCGGCCCGCGCTGACCAGGAGACAGACGCCCTGCGCCGGGCCTTCGCCGCCAAGCGCAATCTGATGGTGCGGCGCCTGAAGGAGATGGGTGTCACCTTCGCCCGTGAGCCCGAGAGCACCTTCTACTGCTTCGGTTCATTGGCTGAGTTGCCGGAGCCCTTCAGCGATGGCGTGGCCTTCTTCCAACGCGCCCTGCAGCACAAGGTCATGACCGTGCCCGGCGAGTACTTCGATGTGAATCCCGGGAAGCTGCGCAGGGGCCCGTCGCCCTGGAAACAGTGGATGCGTTTTTCCTTCGGTCCGCCCATGGACAACCTCGTCATGGGCCTCGACCGCCTGGAGGCCATGCTGGCCCAGGCGCGCTCCTGAATCGGGCGGCGACTAGCTCGTCGCGTCGAGTTGCGCCAGGGCTTCATCCAGGAGCGCCGCGTCCAGCCCCGCGCTGTTGGCGCGCAGGTCCTGGGCCAAGGTCTGGCCTTCAGTGTCGCAGTCCGCTTCGCCTAGCTGGTGCGCCACGCAGGCCGGATGCACCTTGACCGGATTGGTGCGCACCTGATTGCCGAACTCCACCATGCGGCCGAGGTTGACCCGCACGCTGCCCTCGGGAATGGGCTCGCCACAGGCCACACACTTGCTGCGACCGCTGGGGGAGAGCTCTGCCCAGGGAATCTCCTTGCGCTCCTTCTTCTTCTGATCCGCAACCTCGCGCAGCTTGGCCAGCTCGTCGAGGGAGGGAATCTCCGCGGGCACAACCTTGGCCTCCTTCCAGGCCTCGGCGGCGTAGGCTTCTTCCACATCCTCGAAGCGGCGCTTGGCGGCGCACTTCAGGTGATGCCACAGGTAGCCCGTGCCATAGGGGCCTTCGAGCAGGATACCCAGGCGCAGCACCTCCTTGTCGATCTTGCGACGGCAGGTCTTGCACTTGGAGCGGCTGGAGCGCGCGCCCTCGATCACAAAGGGGGCGAGCTCTTCTTCTTCGATCGGCTGGTCGGTTTCCATGATCTTGGGAGTTTACTCCCTGGCGCCGACTGCGACACTAGGGGCGATGGATACTGAATGGTCCGTGTACGTCCTCGTCTCGCCCTCCTCGGGGGCGACCTATGTGGGAGTGACGACGGACCTGGAGCGGCGCCTGGCCCAGCACAATGGGGACGTGCCGGGCGGCGCCCGGCGCACGCGCAGCGGCCGGCCCTGGGGGCTGGGTGCTGTCTACGGGCCCTTCCCGGACCGGGGCCGGGCCCAGAAGGCAGAGTACCAAGTACGCCGCCTGCGGGGTCCTGAGCGCCTCACCTGGGCCGTTCCCGACGACCTGGAGTAGTTTTCTGCGATCAGTTTCCCCGCTTTTCCCGGGGCTGCGGAAGGTGTGGTATGCGAATCCCCGGAGAAGAGCACCAGGAGGAGTCCCCGGCCCTGGTCCTGGAGCGCTGGAACGGCTGGGTGAAGGTCTATCTGCCCCAGTTGGAGGAGACGCGCTGGGTCAATCTGGACGAGGTGGCCCACCGGCCCTTGGCGGTCAACGCCCACGCGGACGCGGAAGACTCCCAAGCGGCCGATTCCTGACGAGACCGCCGCTGGCTGGCCAGGGACAAGAACCCGCTGCCTTGGCCCGGGCTAGTCGCAGATGTCGATGCGCAGGGCGTTCGAGAGGACCGCGCCGGCTCCGGCGGGGTTGCTGGGATCGCGGGCGAAGACCTGAACGAACCAACTCTGGCCGGCGCTCACCGCGAGGTCATCCAGGATGCGCCAGGAGGCTACGCCCTGGGCATTCAGGCTGCGGGCGGCTCCCCTCGTCGGGCCACTCACCAGGAGCGTGCCGCCGAGCAAGGGCGCGTCCGTCGCGGCCGTGCCGTAGAAGAAGATGCAGAGCTGCCCGGCGAGGCCGCCGCTGACGTCGAGCTCCAGGTTGCCGCTGCCGTTTTCCTCGGCGCTGCCGGTGAAGTCCAGCTGGAACTGATCCCAGGCGCTGGTCACCATGGGGTCGCCGTAGGCCTCTGGTACGGCGCAACGCCAGCCGCTGATGGTGGACGCGGCCGTGTCGAGGCCGCGGGCGTTGTGGGCCGAGTCCTGGTTCGGGTGGGGGATGCCCAGGGTTTGGCCCTGGAAAGACTTGTCCGGCGTAGAGAAGTAGGGGATGCGGCTGCCGGGGGAGTAGGCCAGCACCGTGCGGAAGCTGTTGCTGGGCGTGCGATAGCCGAAGGAGTAGGCATAGGCGCCGTTCGACGCATTGTCCCGATCGTGGGCGCAACCCATGTTGTGGCCCAACTCGTGGCCGAACGTGTAGTAGCCCGTGGCGCAGATGTGGGAGGTCACGCTGAAGGCCCAGTTGCGGAAGGAGTGGCTGACGTTGGTCATCAAGTAGGCCTGTCCGCAGAGGTCCGTATCGCGCACGATGAGGGCCACCAGGTCCGCGCCGTATTCATCGCGCAGGGCGTGCACTTCGTCGTAGCGGCCGTCGTTCTGACCGCGCAGGTCAGAGAGGTTGTTTGAGAAGGTGGAGTCCTCGTCATCGGTCTGCACCATGTGCACCAGGCGCAGGCGCAGGTTGGTGCCGCTGTTGTCGTAGGCTTGATTGGATTCCGCCACGGCCAGCTCGATCAGCGCCTTGACCGCGTCGTGGCCGCCCCGGGCGCTGCGTGCCTGGGGGGAGTAGACCACCAGCACATCGGCGGTGTCCTCGGCCGCCGTGCGCGGCGTGTTGGGGGGCGGCGAGGTGGCGGCGTGGGAGCCGGTGCGCGGGCCTGTCTGGCCGGAGCCCGTGCCGCAGGTGGGGAAACGATCCTCCTGGTGGGCGCTGACCACATGGGCCCCGGGCCCGCCGTAACGCACGCGGAAGAGATCGGTGCCGCGCCGTATTGTGCCGGCCACGGCGTCGCCGAAACGCACGAAGGTCACGGGGGAGTCAGAGCGCCCCGCCAGCTGGCCGTACCAGAGGTCCGCTCCGGATGCCAGATGCTCGGTTCGCTCCACCTCGGCGATGGCGGAGGCGCCATCGGGTAGCGTCAGCGTGAGGCGGCGAGCCACCGGCTGATCCCCGTCCCGACCGAGCAAGGCGCCCTCCAGGGCCACGGTCAGGTGGGAAGTGATGGTCGGATCCTCGCCCAGTTCAATCGTGATGCGGGCCGGTGCGGGCAGCCAGAGGCTGGGCGGAGCCGGGGGGGCGAGGGCGGGTGCCTGGCCCGTGGGAAGGGAGCTGGCGGCTACCTGGAGGAAGGTGGCGAGGAGGGTCGTTGAGATGATCATTGGGACGAGGTGAGGGGGGTGGCGAGGGGGGGCTCCTGTTCTTGACGCAGGAGAGCCCCCGGAAGTTCACCAGTAGGAACGCAAGTGGTTCCCGGCACCCGACACCAGATTCCGATTGTTGACCAATCAGAAGTCAGAAGTCGCCAGAATCTGGCAGATTCTGGCGCCTCCGATCCGTCAGCGTGACTTGGCCAGCTCACCGTCGAACCACTCGCGCAGGCCGTCGGTGAAATCGATGGCCAGGGCCGTGGCCCGCTCAAGGGCGGTGGCCTGTTCGGAGCCTCGATCGAGGGCCTTCAGGGCCCGGGCCCGGGCCAGGTTGAGGAAGGCCTCGTCCACCGGCTCGCCCCCGTCTTCCCCGTGGGCGGCAATGGTGGCCAGACCCCGGTCCGCGTGAACCAGGCCCGCGGCCGGATCGCCGGCGGCGGTCATGACCAGGGCCAGCAGGTAATCGGCCCGCTCGTCTTCCATCCAGCCGCCGGCCTCCAGCCAGGCTTCCCGGGCCGCCTCGGCCAGGGACACCATGGCCCCGGTCTGTTCCGGCGTGCGTTCCCCGCCGTCCAGGAGGGCTGTGGACATATTGTTGGAGCACACGGCCAGGGTGCGCATGAGGCCGGCGGTGCTGACGCCGCCACGAATGGTGGCCAGGGCCTTCCCGTGCAGCTCCAGGGCCGCGGGCCAGGCACCGGTTCCGGCCTTGGCCTCGGCCACCAGGAGCTGCACCCGGGCCGGGATGGCGGCCTTGGGTTCCGGGGCCAGGGTCATGGCGCGTTCCACGGCGGCGCCGGCGGCTTCCTCCTCTCCGGCCATGCTGCGGGCCACCGCCACCTGCACCAGGACAAGGGCCAACTCGGGTGCCTCCGGCAGATCGCTCAGCAGGCCGTCCAGTTGATCGGCGGCCCCGGCCCAGTCGCCCAGCTCCGAGCCGACCAGGTGCAGGAAGACGCCAGAGAACTGCACCGCATCCATGGCGTCCTTGACCAGAGCCGTGTGCTCCCGCAGCAGGGCGGCCATGCCCCCGGGATCACTGTCGTGTCCGGCCCAGCACTTGTTGATGAGTTCGGGGAGTTCCATCGTGTCCGTGTCTTCCATGGTGGGCTCTACGGCGCCGGAGGTTGTGGCGCTGGGGGGCAGCGAGCGGCAACTGCTGGAGAGGACCAGCGAGCCGACAGCCAGGAAAGTGAAGTGTGCTCTCCGAGGGGCATGGCACCCAGCCTAGGAAGCCAGGCCTCGGATAGCGAACGCGCGCCTGCTCCCGGCCAATACCGGAGCATCAGTCCTCCACGGCACCCTTCTCTGTCCAACGCTCCCAGGTGCCGACTTCCTCGCCGCGCTCGTATGACCCCCGGGAGCGCAGGGTCCCGTTCTCATGCCAGAAGACCCAGGGGCCGTGGCGCAGGGCACCCCCGGTCTCTTCATCGAAGACGCGCGTCCCCCGGGAGAGCACCTGGCCGTTTTTGTGCCATTGGGTCCAGAGGCCCGTGCGCCTGCCGTCCGCGTACTCGCCGCGCTCGCGCACCTGGCCGTTCTCGTACCAATAGGTCCAGGTGCCCGTCTCCAGTTCCCCGGCCCGCTGGCCGGAGTGCCGCTTGGTTCCGCGCCCGGCGTAGTAGGCCGTGTCGTCCGTGGAGCAGGCGCCGAGCAGCAGGCCGAGGGCTAGCATGGCGACGCGCATGTTTCGCTGGCCGCCACCTTCCCGCCTGGACCCCATGGCTGTCCTGCTGGTCCGCGCCCTAGTGGACGAAGAGCAGTTCCCGGTACTTGGGCAGGGGCCAGATGTCGTCGTCCACCAGGCTCTCCAGGTGGTCCGCCTCGGCGCGCACGGCGTCCATGGCGGCGATCACATCCGCGCAGTACCAGGTCGCCAGGGCGCTGATTTCGAGTTCCTCTTCCTTGGCACTCGCCAGGTCACAGAGCACCGTCAGCTTGTCGCAGGATGCTTTCAGGCGACTGGTGGCTCCGGCCACCTCCTCCAGGTACTCGCGCTGGGTATCCAGCTGCACCTTGGGCGCGGCGCTCATGGTGGCGTTGATGGACTCCGCCAGGCTGCCCTGCCAGTTGATGGCCGTGGGCAATATCACGGTGCCCGCCAGCTCCTTGAGGGACAGGGCCTCGATGTGGATGCGCCCAATGTACTTTTCAAAGAGCACATTGCTGCGCGAGATGGTCTCACGCGGGCTGAAGACACCGTACTTATCAAAGAGCGCGGTGTTTTTGTCCCGGGCGAAGTAGGCCAGGGCCTGTGGCGTGGTCCGCAGGTTGAGCAGGCCGCGCTCTTCCGCCTCCGCTTCCCAATCACGGGAGTAGTTGTCGCCGGTGAAGAGCACGCGGCCGTGTTGCGACAGGGTCTCGCGCACGATCTCCTGGATCATGGACCCGCGGTCCTTGGCCTCGGAGCGCGCCTCGATCTGGCTGGCGATGTAATCGATGGACTCGGCCACGATGGTGTTCAGGATCGTGGACGGGTAGGAAACTGACTGGCTGGAGGCCACTGCGCGGAACTCGAACTTGTTGCCGGTGAAGGCAAAGGGCGAGGTGCGGTTTCTGTCCGTGGCGTCCCGGGGCAGATCCGGCAGGGCGCTGACGCCCAGGCGCAGATCGCCGCCGCTCTCGGACGCCTCCACGGCCGGCGCGCGCCCCTCCACCAGGCTGTCGACCACTTCCTGCAGGTTGTCGCCGATGAAGATGCTCATGATCGCCGGCGGCGCCTCGTTGGCGCCCAGGCGATGATCGTTGCCGGCCACGGCCACCGAGGCCCGCAGCAGATCCTGGTGCAGGTCCACGGCGCGGATGATGGCGCTCAGGAAGAGGATGAACTTCAGGTTGTCGTGGGGCGTCTTGCCCGGGTCGAGCAGGTTGTGACCCAGGTCGTCACTCAGGGACCAGTTCAGGTGCTTGCCAGAACCGTTGACACCGGCGAAGGGCTTCTCGTGCAGGAGCGCGGCCAGGCCGTGGCGTTCGGCCACATCCTGCAGCACCTCCATGGTCAGCATGTTGTGGTCGGCGGCCACGGAGATGTGCTCGAAGTAGGGGGCGAACTCGAACTGGGAGGGGGCCACTTCGTTGTGGCGCGTTTTTATGGGCACACCCAGTTTCCAGAGCTCCTGTTCGGCTTCCATCATGAAGGTCAAGACGCGATGGCTGATGGCACCGAAGTAGTGGTCGTCCAGTTCCTGGCCCTTGGGCGGCTT
The DNA here is from genome assembly GCA_036011365.1 of Planctomycetota bacterium. Taxonomy (GTDB): domain Bacteria; phylum Planctomycetota; class UBA1135; order UBA1135. The sequence goes on from DASCNH010000033.1 coordinate 15,997, forward strand.
GGCGCCGACGAGCGTGCGGCCGGCGCTGACCAGATCCGGGCGCAGGAAGTAGAACTCGCGGTCGATCAGGAAGTACTCCTGCTCCGCACCGGCGGTGGGGTAGACGCGGCTGACGGCCTGTTCGCCGATCAGGTGCAGCAGGCGCACGGCTTGGGTGCCGATGGCTTCGCAGGAGCGCAAGAGGGGCGTCTTCTTGTCCAGGGCCTCGCCGGTCCACGAGCAGAAGGCGGTGGGGATGGTCAGCGTGGCGCCGTCGGCGGCCTCACGCAGGAAAGCCGGCGAGGTGGGGTCCCAGGCCGTGTAGCCGCGGGCTTCGAAGGTGGCGCGGATGCCGCCGGAGGGGAAGGAGGAGGCATCCGGTTCGCCGCGCACCAGCTCCTTGCCGGAGAAGGCCATCAGCGGCTCGCCGTTGCCACCGGGTGTCAGGAACGAGTCGTGCTTCTCGGCGGTCAGGCCGGTCATGGGCTGGAACCAGTGCGTGTAGTGCGTGGCGCCGCGTTCGATGGCCCACTCCTTCATGGCGCTGGCCACGGCGTCGGCGATCTCCAGGTCGAGCTCGGCGCCGCTCTCCACGGTGCGCCGCAGGGCCTGGTAGACGCTGCGCGGGAGCATCTGGCGCTGGACCGCGTCGTTGAAGACATTGATCCCGTAGAGCTCCTGGAGCTTCATCTCCTTGCTCGTGTGGACTTCGTCGAAGCCGGAGGAGTTGGACATATCCTTGGCCTTGGAAATGGTGCGCACCGCGCTCTTTCGAGTGGAAGCCATCATGTTGATAGGGGCAATGCCCGTCCCAGGAGGACGGGGCTTGGCAGGGGGGTAGGCAGCGGGGTTGAGATATTTAAGGAGGGGACCGGGCGCGGGCCGGCGCACGGGCTTCCTCACTTACCTGATGGGAAGATAGACACCCCCCGGATGGGGGACAAGGCGGTGCGGCAACAAACCCGCGGAATCCTCCCCGTCGGCCGCTGGGAAGCAGTGGGGGAGCGGGCGGGCCTTGCGGGCCGCGCAGATGGTAGAACTTCGCCATGGCTTCCCCCAGCGCGGTACAGGTGCGGGCCCTGGCCCGGCGCGACCCGGTCCTCGGCCGGGCCCTCCGGCGGCTCGCCCCGTTTCCGGGCTTTCCCGCCGCGCAGCAACGGCGCCTCAGCCACTACGAGTACCTGGCCCGGGCCATAGTCTTCCAGCAGCTGGCCGGGGCCGCCGCCCGGACCATCTGGGGGCGCGCCCGGGCCCTGACGCCGGGGCCGCGCTTCCCACGCCCGGAGGAGCTGCTCGCCATGTCCGCTGAGCGCCTCAGGGCCGCCAGCCTCTCGCGCCAGAAGTCCGCCGCCCTGCGCGATCTGGCGGCGCGGGTGGAGGACGGCCGCCTGGTACTCGGAAGCCTCGGGCGCCTCTCCGACGGGGCCATCGTCGAACGCCTGACGAGCGTGCGGGGCATCGGCGAGTGGAGTGCCCAGATGCTGCTGCTCTTCCGCCTCGGCCGGCTGGATGTGCTGCCCCACACGGATCTCGCCATCCAGGAAGGGCTGCGCCGCCTGGACGGCCTGGCAGAGCGGCCCCGTCCCCGGGAGGTTTTGGCCCGGGGCGAGCGCTGGCGCCCCCTGGCTTCGGTGGCCGCCTGGGCGCTCTGGCGCCTGAGTGAGGATTGAGCCGCCCACGGGGGACGGGCGCCTCTCAAACAGAGTGGCGGGTGAGGCGGGCAAGGGGCGGCGCCGGAGGCTAGACTGCCGGGGTCCAGCTGGGGGCGGGCCCCGCGCCGTTGCGGTTTCCTGAGAAGCACCCCTCGAACCTGATCCGGATCATGCCGGCGTAGGAAAGCCATGCACGACAAGCACACCGACGACACTCCCGTTCCCGCCGCCCACAAGCACTACCAGGTGGTGGAGCACAACGGCAGGCGCCTGGAGGTGCCCGTGCGGCGCGTGCATCTGGGCGGCGGCGAGGCGCCCCTGGATCTCTACGACACCACGGGCCCGGAGCCCGTGGCGGCCAGCGATGGGGAGGGCCGCTGTGCCACGACCCTCGAACCCCTGCGCTCTCCCTGGATCGCGGATCGGAAGCCGGGCCCCGACGGCCGCGCCACACAGCTCTACTACGCCAGGGCCGGAGTGATCACAGAGGAGATGGCCTTCGTGGCCGTCCGCGAGGGCGTCGAAGCGGAAACGGTGCGGGCCGAGTTGGCCGCCGGGCGCGCGGTCCTGCCCGCCAACCGCTGCCACCCGGAGAGCGAACCGATGATCATCGGCAAGCGCTTCCTGGTGAAGGTCAACGCCAACATCGGCAACAGCGCCATCAGTTCCTCCGTGGCGGAAGAGGTCGAGAAAATGCGTTGGTCCTGTCGCTGGGGCGCGGACACGGTCATGGATCTTTCCACCGGCCCGGATATCCACGAGACACGCGAGCGCATCCTGCGCGCCAGCCCGGTCCCCATCGGCACCGTGCCCCTCTACCAGGCCCTGGAGAAGGTGGGCGGCGAGATCGAGCAGCTCGACATCGAGCTCTTCCTCGAAACCCTGCGCGAGCAGTGTGAGCAGGGCGTGGACTACTTCACGATCCACGCCGGCGTTCTGCTCGCCCACATCCCCCTCACCCGGGAGCGCGTCACCGGCATTGTCTCGCGGGGCGGCTCGATCATGGCCCGCTGGTGCCAGGCCCACGGCGCGGAGAGCTTCCTCTACACGGAGTTCGAGCGCATCTGCGCACTGCTGCGCGAATACGATGTGGCCGTCAGCCTGGGTGACGGCCTGCGGCCCGGTTGCCAGGCGGATGCCAATGATGCGGCCCAGTTCGCCGAGCTCGATGTGCTCGGCGAGCTGACTGAGATCGCCTGGCGCCACGACGTGCAGGTCATCATCGAGGGCCCGGGCCACGTGCCCCTGCACAAGATCAAGGAGAACGTCACGCGCCAGGAAGAGGCCTGCCACGGGGCGCCCTTCTACACGCTCGGTCCCCTGACCACCGATGTGGCCCCGGGCTATGACCACATCACCTCCGCCATCGGCGCGGCGGTCATCGGCTGGCACGGCACGGCCATGCTCTGCTATGTGACACCCAAGGAACACCTGGGCCTGCCGAACGCGGAGGATGTCAAGCAGGGCATGCTCGCCTACAAGATCGCCGCCCACGCCGCGGATCTGGCCAAGGAGCACCCCGGCGCCCGGGCCTGGGACGACGCCATGAGCCGCGCCCGCTTCGGCTTCCGCTGGGAGGATCAGTTCGCCCTCTCCCTGGATCCGGAAACTGCCCGCAC
>DASCNH010000034.1:0-2690 GCA_036011365.1 Planctomycetota bacterium
GGTGAACGACCCTGATAGCTGAAGGGATTCCGCATAGCAGTTTCCATCACCGCAGGCATTGAGGGCTTCGCCGTAACAGCTGTGCACATGCATGTCCCCGAAGTGCACCGACGAGTTCGAGCCCAGCGAGGTCAGGCCGTCGGGCAGGCTGGCGGCGGGCCCGAGCCAGGTGAGCGTCTGTTCGGCACTGGCCGTGGCGGGCCCGCCATCGGCGGTCTGGTAGAAGAGAATGAAGCGTAGCGTCGCCTGCGCACCCGGGACTTCCGCAGGGGGGAAGACCTGGTCGAGGGGCACGATCACCTCCCGCTCGATAAAGGTCTGCGCCTGACCAGCCTCCAGGGACTCTCGGTACGCCGCGACGCGACGTCGTAACTCCGCCTGCTTCTCAAACACCTCCAGTCCCACAAACTCCGCTTCTGTGTCCGCCGCGAAATAACGCTTCTCCCGCTGCCGTTCTGTCACCTCCTGGGGCAGGCGCTCCAGGAGCGCCTGGAACACGCCGTACTCCCGCCCTCCGGCCAGGTCCTCGTCCAGGAACAACTCGCCGATCATGTCACGCCCCACGCGTACCTCTAGGCGTTCAAGGTGTATGGGCCCCTCGCCTTCGAGGGGGTTATAGATCAGGACTTTCGCCGGAATCGGCATGGCCACGCGCACAGCGCTCGGAATGAAAGGCAACAGGACGATGTCGTCCAGGGGGTCGCCTCCCTGGGCCTGCCCCTGCCCGGCCATCAGCGTCAGAACAAGTGTGGCCGCAAGGCTGCGCGCGGACTCCGAACCGAGGCCTGTTTTATTCATAGGAGGGTTGTCGGGGCAACAACATGTGTCAACACCCGACACTCAACATACCACGGACTCTCGTTTTTGGTTGTTTCGGCGCGGCACGCTGCTCACAGGCCTGCCTGCCTATCTCAGAGTTCGCCTCAAGGTGCGAAGGTCAAGCCAATGGCGCTCGTGAGGTTGTGGCCGGCGCCCGCGGAACCCGTGTCGCGGTACCAGACCTGGAAGTTCCAGGTGGAGCCGGCGGTGATCTGCGCGAATGCGGAGGCCTGGGCGGGAAGGGTGGAGTCGAGCGGCAATGTCAGGTCGCGCCCGGTGGTGGACAGGCGTGGTGGGCCGAGGCGGAGGTGGGGCTGCGGGATGCAGGCCTGTCCGTCTCCAAAAGGTGCGGGCCTCGTCTGGCCAGAACCGCAGAAGGGGACGCCGAGCTGGAGGGGCGGAATCTGGATCGTGTATAGCTCCAGGTCGTTCTGGGAGAGGAAGTGGGAGCCACGGACGGTGAGGACGGCGCCGGTGGAGCCGGTGGCGGGGCTCGTGGGACAGAACCACTCGGTGCGTCCGCCGGAGACGCCAATGACCTCATCCACATAGCGGATTACCGCTCGCACGACCTGTTTGGAGAGTTTGCGGGCGCGAAAGAGCCTGTTCAGGGCGCCGACGTGCACGTGTCCTGCGGCCACACACCAGTCAGGATCTCTTGGGTCGTCGTGCAGGGACTTGTACCAGACTCCGTGGTAGCCGATGAACTCGGACAAGAAGCCTCCTCCGCCCCCGCCCATGTCTATGTAGGGATCGGCATCCTCCAGATTCATGACCTCGATGGCAGCGACGACATCGTCCAGCGGCAGGCTGGACAAGCGGCGCTCCTCGGCCGGGAGAGAGGCGTCCGGGGGTGAGGGGGTGGGTTGGTAGGGCGGCGTGTAGTCGTCGACCCACTGGGCGTGATTGCGGTTGACGCGCTCGAGCTCCCAGCTGTTGTCGGCGTAGCCGAGGCTGAAGGTGATGATGGCTATGGGGGCCAGGTCGGCGGCGATGGGCCAAAAATCTTGTGAGGTGTCTTGGTAGTCGACCTCAAAATCTCCCTCGCCCTGGTATCCGCCGTTCGGGTACTCCGGGAAAAAAGCGTACACGTCATAGCCGCGTCCCTCCCAGTTGGAGCCGATCCACCCATCAGGATTCTGCCGAGGGTTCGCGCTGAAGCTGCGCAGCATTCCATTGGTGGGCGACCAGTAGCCCGTGAGCATGATCGTCGGGCGCTGACCGGAGGCCATGCGGTTGAACCGCGGTGAGTTGACGCCGAAACCCGCCGGGTAGAGATTGGGCTGGGGCGTGGGCAGGCGCTTGACGCGCACGCTGGTCGTGCCGCGCTGGGCGGAGGCCGCAGGGGCGAGAAACAGGAGCGAGAGAAGCCCGGCGTGGAATAGAGTGCGTATGGCCGGGCGTGTATTCATGGGGCCGAGCCGTGTGGCCCGTGGTGGTTGGGTCGGCGGTGTTACGGCCAGGAAGCCCGGCGCCTTCTGGTTGTCTAGCCTACTGCGGCCATGTGTATTCTGGCGACTTTGCCCTCCTCTCTATATATAACCCTCCCGGCAGCCCTTTGAGTTTTGTTTTTTGGCGGTTTCGGCGCGGCGCCCGCAGCGCCCCCTGCACTTCATGGGCCACAAGCGCTTCGAGCCACCCCTGATCATTGACCTCGGGCCGGTCTGGCAGGAGAAGCTCGACCTCGTGCGCTGCTTCCCCAGCCCGCTGCGCCCGGAGACGCCCGCCGACACCGGCGAGCACCTCCTCTTCGGCGCCGACATCCTGGAGCGCGTCAAGGCCAAGGCCCGCTTGTGTGGCGAACGCATCGGAGCCCGCTATAGCGACCCCTGTTCCGCCGTGGTCTCCACCGTGGTCTCTTGCCAGCCTGC
>DASCNH010000035.1:0-11118 GCA_036011365.1 Planctomycetota bacterium
GTTCCCGTGTTCCCAGGGCATCGCCGGCGAAACCCACCAGGCTGCCGGTGCCCACCTGCAGGAAAACACGAGCGCCGTCGTCGTGCAGGGTTTCGAGCAGCTCGCGGAAGCGTACCGGGCGCGTCAGGTGTTCGAGGAACAGCTGGCGTATGGGGTTGGTGCCGTCCTGGTCCGCGGCTGAGGCCGGGAAGGGCGCGCAGGTCGTGGCCGAGTAGAGCGGCAGGCGCGGGGATTCCATGGGCATGGCGGCGGTGAGCTCGGCGATGGGCTCGACAAACTCGGCGAAGTGGGGCGAGTGGAAGCCGGAGCGGAAGGGCAGCTTCTGGCACATGATGCGAGCGGTGGCGAGGCGCGTCAGGGCTTCGTCGACCGCTTCTTCGGGCCCGCAGAGGATGAACTGGTGTGGGCAGTTGTCGTGGCTGACGGCCAGTTCGTGGGTCCCGTGCGGGCCAGTCTCTGTTGTGTCGCTTGCGGCTGTGTCGCTGGTGGCCTGGTTGCCGGGGACTTTGATGGTGCCAACTTCCTCGGCCGCCTTTTCAATGGAGCAGCCAATGGCGGCGAAGACCACGCCGGGCACTTCTAGCATGCCCGGGCGCAGTTGGGAGATGACCTCTTCCACGGCGTCGGCGGGCAGCACTCCGGCGGCGATCATGGCGCTCCATTCGCCGATGGAGTGGCCGGCCACGATGTCTGGCCGGAGGCCGAGGTTGGCGAGCACATCAGTGAAGAAGCGGTTCAGGAGCACGATGGCGACGCCGGTTTTCTCCAGATCCGTGGTGGATGAGCTGCGGGCGAAGTCGAGGGCTCGGTCGCCGGCGAGTTCCGGGTGTAGTTCGACGCCGAAGAGTTCCGGCAGTTGCCCCAGGCGCGGCTGGAACTGGGCGTCCACGCCGGGATAGAGGAAGGCCAGCTTGCCGCCGCGGGAGATGAGGCCGTCCGGCGTGAAGGACATGCCCTTGCGCCCGTGGAAGGGGCGGCCCCGTTCGACGGTGCGGCGCAGTTTGGTCAGGCGCTCGGGGGTCGGATCCAGAACGGCCAGGCGTGCCGGGCCGCTGCCGCGCCGGGGCGTGCCGCCGGCCAGGGCCTCGTCCAGGGCCGCCAGCAGGGCAGCGCTGTCAGCCCGGGCCAGGAGCAGGGCCGCTGCCCGCGTGTCATCCTGTGTGGCTGTGCTACTTGTGGCCTTGCCGCTTGTGGCCTTGCCGCTTGTGGCCGTGCCGCTTGTGGCCGTGCCACTTGTGGCGTGGTCGGGTGTGGTGCTGGAGGTGGTGGTCGCCGGGGTGGTGGCGGTGTGCTGTTCCAGGACTATGTGGGCGTTGATGCCGCCGAAGCCGAAGGCGTTGACGCCGGCCCTGCGCGGTTGGCCGTTGGATTCCCAGGGTTCCGCCGCGGCCAGGGTGCGGAAGCGCGTCGCCGACAGGCCGTCGTGGGGAGTCGTGCAGTGCAGCGTGGGCGGCAGGACGCCGTCGCGCACGGCGAGCACGGCCTTGATGAAGCCGGCGATGCCGGCGGCGGGCATGGCGTGGCCGATCATGGATTTGACCGAACCGATGACCGGCGAGGATCGCCGGTCATCGGCTGGCCCGCCGAAGAAGCGCGCCATGGTCTCCAGCTCCGCGCCATCGCCGGCGTTCGTACCAGTACCGTGGGCTTCAATCAGACCCAGGGTGCCCGGGGCGGTCGGGTCGAGGCCCAGATCTTCCCAGGCCCTTTCGAGGGCCAGCAACTGACCTTCCACGCGCGGGTTCATCAGGCTCGCCTCGCGGCCGTCGCTGGAGACGCCGCTGCCGCGCACGAGGGCGTGGATGCGATCGCCGTCCCGCTCCGCGTCGGCGCGGCGCTTGAGGAGCACCAGGCCCACGCCCTCACCGATCAGCAGGCCGTCGGCGCCGGCGTCGAAGGGGCGGATCTGTCCGGAGTGGGAAAGGGCGCCCAGTTGGCAGAAGACGCTCCAGAAGGTCACGTCGTGGGTCATGTGCACACCACCGGCCAGCACCGCATCGCTGCGTCCGGAACGCAGGTCGGCACAGGCGCGGTCGACGGCGATCAGGGAAGAGGCGCAGGCGCCGTCCACTGTGTAGCTCGGCCCCTGGAGGTCGAGGCGGTTGGCGATGCGGCTGGCGGCCAGGTTGGGCACCAGGCCGATGACCGTGTCCGGGCCGATGTGCCCCACCTTCGACTGGTATTCCGCCCGCACGGCTTCGACCTGCTCCTCGCTGATGCCCGGGATCACGCGCCGCAGGCAGTCGGTCACCTCCTCGGCCACGCGCACCTTCTGCACCAGGCGCGCCATGCCCGCGTTCAGGTAGCCGCCCCGGCCGAGGATCACGCTGGTGTCGCGCCGGGGCAGGGGGCGGGAGCGTCTCGGGTGCGCGCCGTCCCCATAGCCGGCGTCAGCCAGGGTGCGGGCGGCCACCTCCAGCAGCAGCAGCTGATCCGGCTCGCTGGCCCGCGCCGCCACGGGCATCACGCCCCAGGCGGCGGCATCGAACTGGGCGAAGTCGTCGATGAAGCCGCCCCGGTTGCAGTAGATGCGGTCCACGCGTCCGGCGGCGGCGGCCTCGGGGTCGTAGAAGACGCTGTCCCAACGCCCCTCGGGCACGGGACGGATGGCGTCCACGCCGCCCTGGATGTTCTTCCAGTAGGTCTTGAGATCGCCGGCACCGGGGAAGATGCAGGCCATGCCGACGACGGCTATGTCGTCGGGCCGGGGCTGAGGGTCGGAGCCCACCGCGCCGTCAGCTGAAGCTCTCCGGGTCGGCGCTCATCAGGATCACCTGGGAGGCTTCCTTGTCCCCGTGCAGGATCTCGTCCAGCAGGGAAGCGGCGCCCTCGGCCAGGTCGATCAGGCCAATGCCGCGACGTTCGTATTCCCGGCGCAACTCCGGGGAGACCATGCCGGCGGAATCCCAGGGGCCCCAGTTGATCGAGCACACGCGCCCGGCGAGGCGCCCGTTCATGTGGTGGGCCAACTTGTCCAGCACATCGTTGGCGGCGGCGTAGTCCGCCTGGCCACGGTTGCCGAAGGTGGACGAGATACTGGAGAAGAAGATCACAAAGCCGATGTCCTCACGCAGGGTGCGTGCCAGCGTCAACGCACCGCACACCTTGGTGTCGAAGACGCGGTCGAAAGAGTCGCTGCTCTTGTGGATGAGCAATTTGTCTTCCACAACTCCTGCGCCGTGGATGACGCCGTCCAGGCGGCCGTGGCGGGTGTAGATGTCATCTACCAGGGCCCCGAAGGCATCGTCGTCACGCACATCGAGGGAGTTATAGGTGACGCGCGCCCCGTTCTCCTTGAGGTGGACGAGGGTAGAGCGCACTTCCCGGGCGGCCAGGATGCGTCGGGCCTCGGCACCGAGTTCAGCCGGTGTACTCTCCGGATGCGCGGCGGCCAGGGTGCGCTTAAGGGAGACCTCGTCAGCTGCTGCTGAGGTCTCCGCCGGCTCAGTGTCCTCCGGCAGGGGCGAGCGTCCGACCAACTCCAGGGTACAGCCGGAACGCTGGGCCAGTTCCATGGCCGCCCGGGCGGTGATGCCACGGGCGCCGCCTGTGATCAGCACCACTGAAGCCTTGTCGAGCCCTCTGCCATCTGCCACTCCCGCCGCGTCCGTGGAGCTCGTGCGCTCCTTGGGTGCCTCCGTCGCCACGGCGCGCAGGCTGTGACGCTTGCCGTCGCTCCAGGCCACTTCGACCAGGGGATCGTCCGAGGTCAACTCGACCATGAGTTGTTCGGCCAGGGTTTCGCTGCCCGCGTGGGGGTCCAGGTCCAGGGCGCGCACGCGCAGGCCCTCGCGTTCCTTGGCGAGGCTCTTCAGGAGCCCGGCCACGCCGCCCTGGCCCTCGTAGCCAAAGCCGTTGGCATCGCGCCCGAAGCCGCCGCCCATTCCGGTGGCGGCGATGATCCAACGCACATCGGCCTCGACCGCCTGGCGCGCCAGGGTGAAGAGGCGTTTGACCTCGACGGGGCCTGAACCCTTGGGCAGGCTCGCCAGGTGAATCAGACCGTCCACGCCATCGAAGTCCACGGTGCTCTTCCCGTTGATCAAACTGGCCCGCGCTCCGGCGGCCTCTAGTTTGACGGCCAGGGCCCGCGCCAATCCGTCGCCGTCATCCGTAATGCAAAAGACACGGTCCTCGAGGCACGAGAGGTTCGCATCCGGCCGCGCGGTTTCCTCCATGTGGAGCAGGAAGCGGCCCAGGCGGTGACTTGCTGCGGGGGCCTGCCGTGTGGTTTCCGTTTCAGGGGTGTCGTCGGGGTTCTCCTGGCCGTCGGCGTCCCCGTTCTCCTCGATCCACTCGAGGATGCCGCGCAGGGTCTTGATGGAGGCCAGTTGTTCGACGAGCTCGTCGCGCTTGTCTTCGTCGGCTCCGGCCAGACCGGCGGCCTCGTTCAAGGCGCCCAGGATCTCAATGCGCTTGATGGAGTCGATGCCCAGGTCCGCCTCCATGTCGAGGTCCATTTCGAGCATCTCCAGGGGGTAACCCGTGCGCTCGCTGACGATGGCGAGCAGCGTGGCTTCCAGGTCGACTTCCGTGGGCGGTTCCGGGGGAAAAGTTGTACTTGGTGCGGGGGTGACCGGCGCCTGGGCGCTGATGGGCACGACCTGCACGGGCGTGGGCGTGGCGAGCACCGGGGCGAGAGCCTGGGGCGCCAGTTCCGCGGGGGTCGTGCCCAGGTAGCCGAGCAGGACCTGGCGTTGGGCCTCCACCAGCTCGCGCACATTCTGCAGGTAGTCGATGACGACGGCTTCGCGGGAGCCAGCGGGGGCCTGGCCGGCCTGGGCCGCTTGGGAGCCGGCGGGAACCACCGGGGTCGGGGGTCTTTCCATGGGAATCAATCCGGTTGCGGGGATCTCGCCCCGGAGGGGGCGCGAGCGAAAACCGTCCACCAGCCAGGTCATGGGCGGCCAGATGCGGTCGGGGGGAGAGGCGAGGTCGAAGTGCTCGGCGCCGCGGCCGGTGAAGATGGGCTCGCAGTCGATTTCGAGCCCGGCCACGGCCAGGCGCGCCAGGGCCGTCAGGAAGGTCGGGATGCCGGCCTCGCCACGGGCATCGGTGGAGACGGCCAGGTGTTCGGCGTCGCCGAGGATCTTGCCCACCAGGCCGGTCAGAACGCGACCGGGGCCGACCTCGATGAAGATGCGCGCCCCGGCGGCGTGCATGGCGCGCACCTGGTCCGTGAAGCGCACGGGCTGCACCAGGTGGCGGGCCAATTGGGCGCGCACGGCATCCGGGTCGTTTTCCGGATAGGGCGTGGCGCTGGTGTTGGACCAGACTGGGATGGTGGGAGATGAGACGCGGGCCGCGGCCAGGTGTTTTGCATAGGCCGGTTCGGCGCCGGCGACGACGGAGCTGTGGAAGGCACAGGCCACGGGGATGGGGCGCGCGGCGAGGCCCGCCTGCTCCAGGTGTTCGAGGGCCGTGGCAATCGCGGCGCTGGGTCCGGAGATGACCGTTTGGCGCGGGGCGTTGAGGTTGGCGAGGACCAGCTCCGCCAGGCCTTCCACACCGCGCAGGGCGCTGCCGATTTCCTCCGGGCCGGCTGAGACGGCGGCCATGGTGCCCGGCTCGTCACCGGCGGAGTCGAGGATGGCACGGCCGCGGGCCTCCGAGAGGTCCAGGAGTTCCGTCGGGTCGAGGGCCCCGGCCACGGCCAGGGCGGCGAGCTCGCCGTAGGAGTGCCCGGCCAGCATGTCCGGGCGCACGCCACAGACTTCGAGGATGCGAGCTCCGGCCAGCTCCACCATGCCCAGGGCCGGTTGGGCCACGCGGGTGTCGGTCAGGGCCTCGGCCTGGGCCCGGCGTTCGGCGGGGGAGAAGCTCTGGGCGGGCCAGATGCGATCGGCCCAGGGGGCGCCGCGGGCCATGATCTCGTGCAGGCAGGGGAAGGCGGCGAAGAGGTCCGCACCCATGCCCGGATACTGGCTGCCCTGGCCGGAGAAGAGGAAGGCGACGCTGCCCGGGGTCTGTTGCTCGTCATCCGCGTCGGTCCGCTGGAAGAGGCGCGGGCCCTGTTCGCCGGCGCGGGCCTCACGCAGGGTCTCGCGCAACTCATCCAGGTCGTGGACAACGAAGGCCATCCTGACCGGCTGTTCAGGGTTGGCGTCGCAGGTGCTGCGGGCCAGATCTCTCAGGCGCCAGGGGCGTTCCACATCCAGTTGCCCTTCGATGGCGTCGAGCAGCTCCCGGGCCGCCTCGGGCGTGTTGCCACGCACCAGGAAGAGCTCCGCGGACCAGGGAGCCAGGCCGGTCTGGATGGCCATGGGATCGTCGTGCTCTTCGACCACCGCGTGGAAGTTGGTGCCGCCGAAACCGAAGGAGGAGAGGGCGCCGATGCGCGGCGGGAGCGAGCCGTCTTCATTGGCCGGGCGCGGTGCCCAGGGCGTGGCGCTGCGGCGGAAGAGGAAGGGGCTGGTCGCCTTGTCATAGGAACTGTTCGGCTCTTCCACATGGAGCGTCGGCGGCAGCACCCGGTGGTGCAGGGCCAGGCAGACCTTGATCATGGAGGCGATGCCAGCGGCACACTTCGTGTGGCCTATCTGGGATTTAACCGATCCCAGGGTCATGGAACCGGGCAGGGCGCCGGCGTCGCGCAGCACCTCGGTCATGGAATCCAGTTCCGTGCGGTCGCCGACCACCGTACCCGTGCCGTGGGCTTCCACCAGGCCCGCCTCCGCCGGGGAGCGGCCGGCGCGTTTCCAGGCCCGCTCGATGGCTCGCACCTGGCCTTCCCGGCGCGGGGCGGTCAGCCCCAGGCTCTTGCCGTCGGAGGACCCGGCGACGGAGCGGATCACTCCGTAGATGCGGTCGCCGTCGCGTTCGGCGTCGGCCAGGCGTTTCAGAACCACGGCTCCCACGCCCTCGCCCAGGGTGATGCCGTCGGCCCCGGCGTCGAAGGTGCGGCAGCGGCCGCTCTTCGAGAGCGCGTGCACGCTGGAGAACATCAGGTAGTCGTTGATCGAGTTGTGCACATCGGCGCCGCCGGCCAGGACCATGTCGCTGGTGCCGCAGCAGAGCGTCTGCACGGCGGATTCGAGGGCCGCCAGGGCCGAGGCGCAGGCGGCATCCACGGTGTAGTTCATGCCACCTAGATCCAGGCGGTTGGCGATGCGGCCGGCGATGACATTGGCCAGGACGCCGGGGAAGGTGTCCTCCGTGGGCTGGGGCAGGTGCTTGTCCAGGCCCTCGGGCAGCTCGCCGGCGTATTGGGGGAAGAGGGCGCGGAAGCCCAGGGCGCCTGAGAGGTCGTTGCCGCCCTCGGCGCCGAAGAGCACGGAACAGCGTTCGCGGTCGAACTCGCGTGTTGCGTAGCCGGCGTCGGCCAGGGCGCGGCGGGCCACCTCCAGGCTGAGCAGCTGGACCGGTTCCACGGAGGCCATGGAGGCCGGCGGGATGCCGAAGCTGGCCGGATCGAAGTGCACGGGGTCCAGGAAGCCACCCCACTTGGAGGGCGTCGTGTGTCCGGCGCGGCCTTCCGGGTCGAAGTAGATGTCCGGGTTCCAGCGTTCGGCGGGGACCTCGGTGATCGAGTCGCGGCCGGAGACGATGTTGGCCCAGAACTCGTCCAGATCATCTGCGTCCGGGAAGACGCAGGCCATGCCGATGACGGCGATGTTCGCAGGTGTGTTGAGTTGGCTCTCACTCTCAAGCTCGGGCAACTCGAGTTTGGCCAGGTGGCGTACGCTGCCGGCGCTCACTTCCCGGTGCAGGTCGGCGACGGTGGTGCGCGCGGCGCGCAGGGCGGCAACTTCGCCGATCATGTAGAGGCCGCCGCGCTCCTGCCCGGCGGTGTCCACTTCCATGAGGCCGGCATCCGTGCGTTCGAGGCCCTTGGAGGCCAGGCGCAGGCGGCCCAGGTTCATCTCCTCCAGGCGCGCCCAGATCTCGCGCTGTTCGGTGCCCGCCTTCTCCAGGCGGTCGCGCTCCTCTTGGAAGGCGGTCACGAAGGGCGTCTGGGCGCAGCGGGTGGCGTGGCCCGGAGCGGTTTCCAGGAGCGCCGTGTCCGTACAGGTGATGGCCTTCTCCTGGTAGGCGGGCAGGATGGCGCCGCTCGCGACGGCCTCTTCGGTGAAGAGGTAGGCGGTGCCCATCAGGACACCCACTGCCATGCCGCGGGCCGTGAGGGGCGCCGCCATGGCGGCCACCATGGCCGCCGAACGGGCGTCGTGGATGCCGCCGGCGAATACCACCTGGAGCTCCTCCGGCTGGGGAAACTCCATCAACTGGGCGATCTGGGCTTCCCAGAGGGGGAAGCTGGAGCGCGGCCCCACATGGCCGCCGCCCTCGCGGCCCTCGAAGATGAAGCGTCGGGCACCCTCCTTGAGGAACAACTCAAGCAGGCCCGGGGAGGGCACATGCAGGAAGGTCTTCGTGCCGGCCTCTTCCAGGCGCCGGGCCTGGGAGGGGCGCCCGCCGGCGATCAGGGCGAAGGGGGGGCGGGCGACTTCGATGGCGGCCAGCTGCTCGGCTTGGAGTTCGGCGGGGACGAAGCCGAGCAGGCCGACGCCCCAGGGGCGGCCGGCCAGGCGGTCGGCGGTGGCCAGGAGCAGGTCGCGGGCCGGCTCTTCGCGCAGCAGGGCCAGGGCCGTGAAGGGCAGGCCTCCGCCGGTCTGGACTGCGTCGCTGAACTCGGCCCGATCGCTGACCCGGGACATGGGGCCCTGGGCGATGGGATAGGGCAGGCCGAACTCCACGGCCAGGGCCGAGCCGGGGCCCAGGGGTTCGAGCTGGCGGGCCAGGTCCACGGATTCGCGCACCTGGGCGCGCAGGGCCTGGACGACGCCGCCGGCGGTGGCGAAGCGGCGGGCCAGGGGGGCGGCCAGGGCGGCGTCCTCGCCCAGGGGGATCAACTCGCGGGTCAGGTCGCTGCCCCCGAGGTGGGCTGCGACCTCCGTGGCCGAGGCCCGGGCGAAGTCCTTGGCGAGGGGCACATCCGGGCGCGAGAGCACCCGGTGGCCGGCGAGCAGGACGGTCTCGGAGCCGTCGAGGGTGGCCAGGATCGCGCGCAGGGCGGCGGGGACGGTGGATTCGCGCACCAGGGCCAGTTGGGAGTCGATGACCAGGCCCGCGGCGCCGCCGGCCAGGCAGGCGGCGGCCGTGTGGGGGCCGAGGCCTCCCTGGACGAAGAGCGGCAGGTCGATGGCGGCCACCAGGCGCTGGAGGAGGATGAAGGATGATTCCTCGCCGACGGGGCCGCCGCTCTCGTGGCCCTTGACGATCAGGGCGTCGGCGCCGGCGTCCCGGGCGGCGCGAGCCTCGTCCAGGCTGGTGACCTGGATGATGATGCGCCGGGCGGCTGCGGTCTTATGGGGGCCGATGGCCACGCTGGCGGGCAGGACCACAGTATCCACGGACTCGGGCAGCTCTCCGGGATCGAGCAGATGATCGGCGGCCAGGCGTACGCCGAAGGGGCCCGGTGACAGCCGGGCGGTTTCGGCCAGGGCGGCGCGGGCGGCGGCTGTCTCTCGACCCAGATCGAGAATCCCCGTGGCGCCACAGCGCACCAGGGCGGCGACCAGGCGTGGATCCGGTCGGTGGAAGGGGGTGATCCCCAGGACGGGGATCGGATCACTTGACATGGGGGGGAGCCGAGGCCGCGGGCCCGTCCAATCGCCGACCCATCAGGAAGGGTCGTCAACCGGGCGCCGGGGCGGGTGAAAGGAGTTGTCTGGGGAGTGAGGCGCGGGTTTTCCACCGGGCAGACCGTGGGGAGGCTTCTGATCCGTCCCCAGGGGGCCGCACGGGGCACCCTACCCTGCTAATTATGAAGGATTATCCCCAGGGCGCAATGGATGGCCTGCGAGCCGGGCAGGTGGCTCTGGATTCCAGAGGATACTCCGTGGACATCAGACGGGAGCGGCGGCCCGTGGGTTCCATTCCCTGTTCGTGGTTTGCGGAACAGGGAACAAGCCATCTCGGGGACCTCTGAGGGCCCAAATCCCGTTTCCTTGCGCTCTGGGGAAGAACCCGTAGGCTGGCTTGTGTGATCACAACCCAAGTTTGTCTGCGGGTCCTCGGAGGGCGCCGCGGGCACAGCCCCTCAGGAGCATTCATGAGCGTCAACACCTTCCGTTTTCTGTTCGCCACCCTGGCCCTCGGCATCCCGGCCGCCGCCCAGGGCACGCACACTTTTACCATCAATGCGGGCCAGTCAAACTTCATCTGGACCGGGGATACGAGCCAGGGGCCCCTGGAGGGTGACCCGAGCAACAGCTTCCACCTGGAAGGGTACGAGGAGGTCACGCTGGGCTTTGACTCCGGCGGGCTGAGCACCGGGGGCTTTGTCAGCGGTGACGCTGCGGTGGTACCGGACATCCACGCCAAGATCCCGAACCCGATCTCCTGGCTGCCGGACCTGGCGGACATCGACGTCACGAACATGCGCCTGTCGTTTGCCTCGGTCACTGATTTGTCCATCAACTCCGGGGGTAACTACACGGCCAGCGTCGTGAGTACAGTGCTCTCAGGCACCATGACCGTTGACCCCCTCGTGGGCAGCACCATCGTCGAGGACTTGTCAGGTACAGTTTCTAGCCCCAACGACGCCAGCGGCACCCTTGTGATCAGCGGCGCCAACGCCAACCTCCACATCCCCGTGGACAGCACCACGACTTTCAGTGACCCGGGCAGCGGCATGAGCGGCTGGATTCGCCTGCAGGGCGACGTCGTCGGCCAGGCCTCCTGCAGCGGTGGCGTGACCACCTACTGCTACTCGTTTCCGAACACTACCGGCAGTACCGCTGACCTGATGATCAGTGGCTCGACCAGCGTGTCCGCCAACAACCTGACCTTGATGGCCGCCCCGATGCCCAACCAGTGGGGCATCTTCTACTACGGTCCCAACATGGTGAACGGTGGCGGCGGCGCGGTCTTCGGCGAGGGCGTGCGTTGCGTGGGTGGTTCGACCCATCGCCTGCCCCCGCGTCTGGCGAGCTTCAGCACGCTGACTTACACCATGGACCTGACAAATCCGCCGTCGGCCTCCGGCGCGATCGACCCGGGCTCCAGCTGGAACTTCCAGGCCTGGTTCCGCGATCCCCCGGGCGGTTCCTCCGGCTTCAACCTGTCCAACGCGGCCACGATCGACTTCTGCTTCTGATGTGGCGCAGGGCGACGACG
>DASCNH010000036.1:0-24188 GCA_036011365.1 Planctomycetota bacterium
CTCATCGCGTGTGCGCACGCGCTCGGGGGAAGAGATCCCCTTCGACAAGTGCAAGGTCGGGCGCTTCCAACGGGATGGCAGCCGTTTCGAAGTCGTCGGGACCGGCCTCAACAACATCTGGGGCTTCGTCATCGACCGCCGCGGCGACAAGTGGATCCAGGAGGCCAACGACCTGGGCTACCCGCTCGTTCCCTTCGAGCACGGTGCCAGCTACCCCGGCATCGGCAACCACCGCGCGCGGCCCCACTCACCCTGGAGACCTGCCCTGGCCTCGTTTCGCATGGGTGGAACTGGCCTGTCCGGCCTGGCGCTCTCCGGGGACCGCAACGGCTACCCCGCCCCCTGGGACCAGACCTTCTTCATCGCCAACCCAATCCTCTCCACGATCCAGTCCATCCGCGCGTCGCGCAGGCCGGAGAGCCCGGGCGAGGTCCAACTGGAACGGGTGACCGACCTGCTCCTGTCCGCGGACAAGAACTTCCGCCCGGTCGCTATCCACTTCGGGCCGGACGGCTGCCTCTACGTGGTGGACTGGTACAACCCGATCATCTCCCACAACGAAGTGCCCCGGGACCACCCGGACCGGGACAAGAAGAGGAGCCGCATCTGGCGCATCCGCCACAGGGATCAGGAACGGGCAGCACCCCTGGACGTCAGCGCCGTGGCCAATCGCGAGCTGGTGCCCCTTCTGAGTTCCCGCTCCACCTGGACCTCCCGGGCCGCCTGGCACCAGATAGCCGACCGCGGCGCCACCGAGCTGGCCCCCGAACTCCTGCGTCTGGCCGCTAGCCCCGCGCCCGACGACGCGGACGTCCCCGCCCGCATTCTGGCCCTGTGGGCCCTGGAGGATCTCGAACGCCTGGACGGAGGCCTGCTCGATCTCCTGGCGAGTGCCCAGCAGCCGGCCCTGCGGCGCGAGGCGGCGCGCCTCGCCGGCAGGCTTGGTGAGGACTCGGCACGGGTGGCACAACGCCTCACCTGGGTTGCAGATGAGGCGGACCCGCGCGTGCGCTTTGCCGCCATCGAAGCCCTCGCCGGCTGTCCCGCCCTGGGACCGGAGGCCGCGACCTTCCTGCTGCGCATGGCCCGCGATCCGGACAACCCCGCCCCCGGCCCGGCCCTCGACACCGACGTCACCTTCGAACGCAGCCTGATCCGCGTGGCCCTCGAGGGAGCCGGCCAGGTCCTGCTGCGCCTGCTCGATGGAGACACGGAACTGAACGGAGCGGCACGCGACCTGGCGGCCCTGTGCCTGGAGGGTCCGGAGGGGGCCCGCTATCTGGCCCGGGAACTCACCCGCTCCGGCCGCACCCCCACGCAGGAGGAGTTCGCCCTCATGGCCCGGCACACCGGCGAGGTGCGCGTGCGTGAGGCCCTGGCGGAGTGGCTCTCCGTCCCCGCCACCCGCGCCCGGGGATTGCGCATGGTGCTCGACGGCGCCGGGCGCTGGGATCTATCGCAACTGCGGCCGATCGTGGCCAGCGCCCTGCGCGCCCTGCGGTCCGAGGACCCCGGCCCCGGGAGCGATGCGTTGCTCCTGCGCGGCGCTCGCACCCTGCGCCTGCATGACCTCGAAGAAGACGTGCTCGCGATCCTCGACGAGGGGGCGCAGGGGGCGCTCCCCTGTCTCGAGGCCCTTGTGGAGTTGGGCAGCAGGGACGCGACGCTTTTCTTCGACCTGGCTCTTTCGAGCGTTCCCGGTGGTAGGGCCCGCAGGCTCGCCGCGACGGCGCTCGGGGAGATCGCCGCTGAGGGAGACGGCGACAGGGCCTACGGGAACATGCTCGAACTCTGGCCCCTGCTAGAACGGCGAACCCGCCGGGCGGCGCTGGTGGCGCTGCTCACGCGCCGAGCCGGCGCCGAACGGGTCCTGGCGTCCCTGACCGCCGGAGACATGGCCCTCAACATGGCCGACGGCCCCACGCTCGACCGCCTTGCACAACACCTCGGGGATGATCCCGCTCTGCTCGCCCTGCGGGCGCGTGCGGCGCGGGGACAGGCCCCGGTCCTCTCGATGGCGGGAGGCGCAGGCGACTTCGCCGACAGTGACCTCGTGATCGAAGGCCCCTTCACGGTTGAGGCCTGGGTGCGCTTGGCGGAGCCGCTCACCAACGCCGACGGAATCCTGTGCGGCACAGGTAAGTTCGACCTCAACTTCCACGACGCGCGCCCGCGTCTGTGGTGCGGCACGGGCTTCGGGGATGTGATCATCGCCAGCCGGCCCGTGCGCCCGGACACCTGGACGCACGTGGCCCTCACGCGTGACGGGACCGGGACCCTGGCCCTGTACCTGGACGGGGAACTGGATCAGACGGCCGCCCTTGCGACCCCGGACCGCTTCGAGGGGCTCGACGTGGGCCGCACGACTCCAAACCAGGGCACCACCGGCGCCCTGGCGGAGTTCCGCCTGTGGGACATCGCACGGACTGCCGAGGAGATCGGCGCGGGCTTCCGGCAGCGCCTCACGCCTGGCACCGGTACAGACACGGAGCATCTGACCCTGGTCCTGCCCGCTCGGGGTACGCCCCCTTCCGATCTAGCGAGCCTGTCCGGCAAGGCCCGTATCGAGGGAACGGCGGACGGCCCCCCGGCCCAGACAGGGGAGGAGGCACGGGCCGAAGCGAACCGCTTCGGCCGCTTCCGGGCCCTGGCTGGGGCTCCGGGGGACGCAGCGCGCGGAGAGGCCCTGTTCGCGCAGAACTGCGGGAGCTGCCACCAAGTCGGGGGCGTCGGCAAGGACATCGGGCCGGTGCTCGACGGCGTCGCGGCCAAAGGCCGGGAGGGTCTCCTGCGTTCGATCCTCACGCCCAACGCGGGCGTGGAGAGCGGCTACCGGACGCTCGTCGTCCGCACCGCAGGCGGCCAACTACTTACCGGTTTCCTCGCCTCCGAGGAGCCGGACGCCATTCTCCTGCGCCGCCAGGACCGCCCGGACCTGCGCATCCCCCGCTCCGACATCGAGACCCTGCGCTTCGATTCCGTCTCCGTCATGCCCGAGGGTCTGCTGGACGAGCTGGACCCGCAACAGGTGTCCGACCTGTTCAGCTACCTGCGCGGGTTGAACTGACGCCCTCCGCGGAGAGCAGCCCGGCCTCAGGCAGTGCTACGAAGAAGCAGCCAAAGAGGCCGACGAGGAGATGAGCCACGAACCTGCGCCTCGCATTTCTCTCCTGGCATATCAGGGACAGTCCTCCGGATCACCGAAGTTGTCATTGATCACGCTCTTGGCCTTTTGGGTCCCTGCGTAGAAGCCTACCCCCCTCTTCCATGCTGCGCCCGCCTGTGCGTCGGTGAACTTGTTCATGCCGCCTGTGCTGTAAGTCTGGACTCCGTCAGACATATTGGAGACCGCGTGCCAACTGCGGTTAGACGAGATCGTCCCACCTTTTCGTAATCCGCCCCTGGTCAGGAGCCAGGTTTTCGGTTGCTTCCAGCTCTGGTTCACGAGGTGGGCGGCACCGGTCTTGGGCGTCCCGCCAGGCGCCCGGCCATGGCCTCGTTCTCCCCCTCGTCAAAGAAGGACTCGAAGGCACACCAGCCGTTCTCGCGCAGCTGGCGCAGGCGGCTGGCCGAATCGTAGGAGGAGAGTTCTCTGGACATGGCGAAGCCGGCGCAGGGCGCAGGTCATCGAGCTGGTGGAGGCGGCGGGAATCGAACCCGCGTCCCGGAATGCTCCGGCGCCGAGCGTCTACGTGTGTAGTCAGCCGTTTGGATCTCGCCCGTGGGCCGCCGGTTGACGGGCTGCCCGTGGGCCAGCCCCGCCTAAGTTCTCGCCGGTCCGCCACGGGGCGCTGCTCGCCGGCCAGTCCGCTGTTGACGTCCCCCCGCGGCCGCGGACACTCCGCGGGGGGACGGCTACCTATTTAACTAGGCAGCGAGAGAGTAGTTGTTGGCAATTAAAGCCGTTCCCAGGACAGGTTGCGGGATGACCAGGGGTACCCGACACGCGACTCGGAGCAGCGCGAAACCGGTCGAAACCAGTGCGCCCCCTTGAGTCCAGCGCCTTGATTGTACCACAGACGGGAGGGGCGAAACCCCCTTTGACCGCGGCAATCCGGCGGCGTGCAATGTTTCTCAAAGATAGGCGGCAACCTCCGCCCCCTCACAGAGTCTGAGGAGTGCACGCGACCCGACACTGGGTCCAACGCGCCTGGCCGAGCCCGCGCACCTCCACCCCACCATATTGATCTGGAGAATCGCATGTCACACCGAAGCAAGACACTGTCCCCCCTGCTACTCATCCTGCCCGTGGCCCTCGCCCTGGTGGCCCTGGTCGCCCTTGACCCCCTGGGCTGGCGCAGCGGGATCGGCGCCACCGTGGCGCACGCAGAAGCGCCGGGAGCCCGTGCCCTGTTGGCCGCCGAAGAACTCCCCAGCACGGAAACAGGCGCTGCAGACCACTCCGCACGCAACGCCGTACCCGTGGCCGCCCTCCTCTCCGAGCAGGACATCCGAGACCTGCTCGAGCAAATCGGTGCCCTGCCCTGGGATCAGCTGGAAGAGCCCCTGCGACCTTTGATTCTGCGTCTGGAGAATATGGAGCTGGTACTGAGCCTCTTGCGATCCGGAGAGCTGCACAGCACGCCAGATGAGGCTTCCTTGGCTGAAATAGGTGCCGTCAAGGCGCTCGCCATGGCCGCTCTCGCCTACAATGTCCCTGGCGACTCCGGGGAGCTGCACGAGCTGGGCCTGGATATTGATGGCCGGGCCTTCCTCGTCTCTGTTATCGAAGCCCTGGCCGTTATCCCCGCTCCCAGCGACGCCACACTCGCCCATCTCCTGGGCTCCCTGCGAATAGGGGATCGCGCTCTGCTCGGCGTGGAGTTCCTGGAGCAGCTCCGCACCCTGGCCGTTGCCTACCCGGAAAAGAGTGAACTCTTCGAGTCCTTGATTGCGGGTCTGGCAGCGCAGCTCTCCGAAGAGGAGGGCGCCGCCTACTACGCGCGCTTCCTGACAGAACTCGACTCCCCGAAGTTGCTGAAGGATGCCCTGATAGGCTTGTTCGCTGACGAGTCCCAGCAGATGGCTGCCCTGGCCTGGGCCACGGAACTCTTCGACGATCATCCGGGCAACAGCGAACTGCAACGGGAGATCGCCATGGCAATTGCCGCGGCGGCGCCCGAGGACGAAGCAGCGGCCTTCTTCGGCGAACGCGCCACGAGCAGCATGTACGCCCAGCTCATGACCCTGGGCACACGCCCGGAGGGCGGTGACGCGATCCTCGCGGAGTACGATTACCTCGCCACCCTGGGCAGCAACCCCGAGTCTCGCAAGATGTTGGTGTCGGGCATGGCCTCACTGGACAGCAGCCACCTGACGGCTGTGGCTCTCCACGACTCGGCTCCCGAAGTGCGTGGGCAGGCCGGGGTCACGCTGACCGCTTTCTCGGAGAACAACACAACGCCCGAGACCCTTGAACTCATCCGCACGGGCTATCGCGAGCGTCACCACGCAGACCTTGGGATACCCCCCTATCAGGCCCTCTCCTCCGCACACAACATCGCCCGCAAGACACGCGACTCGGGCGGCCCGGTACTTGACGGCAGCGTGAGCCTCATGCGTGAGATCGCCCTGGAACCCACAACCCCGACCTACCTTCGCGAGCGGGCCGTCGAACAGCTGTCCAGCTTCCTTTCGCACGACGATTGGAATGTCCTGCAGCAGCAAGTTTCCAGCTTGCCGCATACCCCCCCCAACTAGAGACACTCACCGGCTTCGGGCTCAGCACGGAGCAGGCGCACCAACCACTCATCTACCAAATAAACGGAGACACACACAATGAAACAACTCCCGCACCTCTTGGCCTGCTTCGTGACGACCTGCCTGCTGGCCCCCCTGTGGGCCGAGGAGCCGTGCCCGGATGTCCGCTCATCACAGATTGATGCCCGCGTCGAGGTAAGTGACACCGGCAAGAAATGCGGCATTGGCATCAGGATCCTCGGCGTTGGCGGGAGCATCGGTGGCGAGTTCTGCCCCAGCTACAAGTTCGTCTACCCGTCCCACCAGGAATGCAAGGGAGATGCATCCCCCGGCAACCGGTGCCAGCCAGCAGGCCAGCTCGCGGTGACCGCCCTGCGCTGCGACTGCGCCATCTTCGGTGGCTTTGGCACAGGTATCGTGCTTCCGAACTGCGAATGCGCGGAGGACCCCGCGGCCGGGGGACACGTGGAAGATGCCCGGACCGTGTCCTGCCGCACCCCGCGCTGAGTTCAGCCGACCTGGCCTCAGCGCCGCCGACGCAGAGCGCGGTCCATCTCCCTTTGGTCGTTTCGCTGGCGCGCGGCCTGGCGCTTGTCCTGCTGCCGCCGACCGCGCACCAGCCCCAGCTTGACCTTGACCAGGTGCCCCTCGAAGTAAAGCTCGAGGGGCACCATGGTGATGCCCTGCTCCCGGGCCTTCTTGTGCCAGTCTTGAATCTGCTTCTTGGTGGCCAGCAGCTTGCGCTCGCGGGCCGTGTCATGGTTGTGGATTGAACCGTGGCTGTAGACGGGAATCGTACAGCCCACCAGCCACAACTCTCCGTCGCGCACGGCGGCATAGGACTCGGCGATGGAGGCCTGCCCATCCCGCAGGCTCTTGACCTCCGTCCCCTGGAGCACGAGACCACACTCGAGCTCCTCCAGCACCTCGTAGAGGTAGCGGGCCTTCCTGTGCTGGGCGATGGTGCGGTGCTGCTCGGGGCGTGCCATGGCAGGCAGCAGCATAACCTGCCCAGCGGCCGGCCCCGCTGCCGACAAGCGCCCTTTCCGCCCCCGGCCCTGTCAATCCGGCCCGCCGAGTCGTTGACCTGGCCCCGCCAGGTGCGTATGTTCTCCCGCTCGCCCCCGTGCCCGGGTGGCGGAATTGGCAGACGCGCATGGTTCAGGTCCATGTTTCCGATAAGGAAGTGGGGGTTCGACTCCCCCCTCGGGCACCACTCCTCCTCCGGCGGACGGTTTCCCTGGCCGGGCGCCCGGCCTTCACTCCCATGACCGCCGAGCCCTTTCCCAAGCCCGCCGCCGGAGCCCAAGGACGACCGCAACCTGAGCACGCCCCCGGCGGCCCCCCCGCCACCCCGAGTTTCGGCCGCCTGCTGGCTGCCTCCCTGCGGACCATGCTCCTCGGCTTGGCTCTAGTCGCCGCCGCCTTCGGCCTCTGGCGCCTGATCGAACCCTGGCTCTAGAAAAGCTCCTACAGACCTGCGCCCCCCGGGGCGCGGTAGACCAGCACGGCGCGCTTGCCCAGTTCCCCGGGCAGCTCGTGCTCCAGGACGGTGCTGAGATGGAAACCCAGGCGCTCGGCCTCGCGCTCCCCACTGCGTACTTCCCGGGACCAGTTGGCGCCCTTGAGCATGACGAAGTCCTTGAGGCGGTGCTTGACCTTGCGCAGGGTCCGCACGTTCTCGCGCACGGAGGAGATGGCGCGGGCCACGACGATATCCACCTCGATGCTGCCCAGGTGCTCTTCGGCCCGTTCCGCAGCCACGCTGGCGTTTGTGATGCCGAGTTCGTCCACGGCTTCCTGGAGGAAGGCCGCCTTCTTCTTGCGCGACTCGCACAGGATCACGCGCGTGTCATCCTCGCCCACGGCCATGGGCAGGCCCGGGAAGCCCGCGCCGCTGCCCAGATCCAGGACACGGCGCCCGAAGAGGGGAATCAGGCGGCAGGTGCGCCATGAATCCAGGTAGTGCTTGGCGGCCACCTCGCGCGGATCGACGATGGCTGTCAGGTTCAACTCGCGGTTGCGCTCCAGGACCATCAGGGCGTGGCGGGCGAAGATGTCCAGCACGCCGTCCTCCACGGTTTCGCCCTCGAAGGCCCAGGCCATGGCGTCCTCTAGTACGGAGAGCTCGGGAACCGGTGTCTCCGGTCCCTCTTCGTCCTCCTCCTCTTCTTCTTCGGGGGCCTCCAACTCCTCGCCCGGGGCGGGCAGGGGCCGCGGGCCGCGGGGATCCGGCAGGTGACCGTCCGCCGGGAGTCCCGGAGCATCACCCCCGAGCTCCTCTTCGGGGTCTTCCAGGTGGTCAGGCAGCGGCATTGATGATCTTTTTGGCAGGGCAGCAGGGACTCGAACCCCGATCCTACTGATTTGGAATCAGTCGCTCTAACCAATTGGAGCTACTGCCCTCCGGGAGCGGGCACCATAGCGTGGCCCATGGGGCCCCGCAAGGCGCTCTCGCCTCGCCCGTCGCCACCGGGCCAACCAGGCGCGCCCCCCACAACCAACCGCTTGGGCACGGTTCCCGCCCCGCCCCCCAGCGGTTAGGATGCCCGCGCTTTCGCCATGCCTCGCAAACGCCGCCCCAAATCCCACCCGGACTCCCCACCCCCCGGGCGAGAAGACCGCAGCGGCAGCGACGGCCAGGCCCCCGGGCCCGCAGATCAATCCAGCGGCCCTCTGCGTCCCGCCCGGCGAGCCCGCCGCCGCCGCCGCTCGGCGCAGCAGGACGAGCGGGACTCCCGCCCCGAGGCCCCCACACCCCCGCGCCCGGCTGACCGCAGCGCTGCCCGGATCGAGGATGCCGACGCCATCGACCCGGAGCTCCTGGACCAGGACGCCCTGCGCGTCATCTCACGCCTCTCGCGTCACGGCCACGAGGCCTACATGGTCGGTGGTTGCGTGCGGGACCTCCTGATAGGCCGCCCCCCCAAGGACTTCGACCTGGCCACCGGCGCCCGCCCGCGCCAGGTGCGGCGCCTGTTCAGCAACGCGCGCATCATCGGCCGCCGCTTTCGCCTGGTGCATGTGACCTACGGCGACAACATCATCGAAACCGCCACCTTCCGCTGCGAGCCGCGCCAGGCCGAGGGCGACGAGGACCTCCTGATCGTCGACGACAACGAGTTCGGCACGGCGGAGGAGGACGCCCGGCGCCGGGACTTCACCGTCAACGGCCTCTTCCTCGATCCCCTGGCCGGCGAGATAATCGACTTTGTAGGCGGCCTGGACGACCTCGAGGACCGCGTCCTGCGCACCATCGGCGACCCCCTGGTGCGCCTGCCCGAGGACCCCGTGCGCATCCTGCGCGCGGTCAAGTTCGCCACGCGCTTGGGCTTCCGCATCGACGAGCCCACCTGGCAGGCCATGGGGAGCACCGCACCGGAGCTGGTGCGCTCGGCCCCCCCGCGGGTCTTCGAGGAGATCCTGCGCCTGATGCGCTCGGGTACGGCCCTGGGCGCCTTCCGCATGCTGCGCGCCTGCGGCGCCCTGGCCATCATCCTGCCCTCCATCGATGAGTTCCTCGGCGTGCGCGGGCACTCGGACGAACAGGCCCATGATCGCGCCGACGCCTTCTGGCGCCATCTTGAAGCCCTGGACCAGGAGGTACACCAGGACATCCACGGCAAGCAGGGACCGAGCGCATCTCTCTGCCTGGCCCTGCTCTTCAGCGGCCTGGTCGAACACCAGGCGGACGGGGCGCTGGCCCACGCCCCCGGAGTCATCGACGGCGCGGGGCACGCGCAAGACACGCCGGACCCCGACGAGCGGGCAGATGCCCAGGATCCCGCCGGTCCATGCACGCCACGCCGGGGGGCCAGCACGCCGGACCTGGCCCGGGTGGCAGCGCGCATAGTGGACCCCGTCTCCCTGCAGGCGCGCCTCTCCCGCCGCGACGCCGGCCGGGCCCGCCGCATCCTGACCATGCAGGGGCGCTTCCTGCACTCCTCCGGCAAGCGCTTCAGGCCCCTGCTCTTCATGCGGGGCGAGGACTTCCCGGAGGCCCTGGCCCTCTTCCGCCTGCGCACCACCGCCCGGGGACAGGGTTGGGACATCTACGAGGGCTGGGTGGAGCGTTATCGCCGGGCGCGGGCCGCCAGCGGGGACGAGCTGGACGCCGAGCGCAAGCGAGCCCGCCGGGGCAGCAGTCGCCGTCGCCGGCCGCGCTCTCGGCGGCGCCGCGGTGGCGATAACTAGTTACGCCATAAGGCGATACGGCATTCTAGCAGCTCACAAGGGGAGTGTCGCGCCAGCAATCCCGACCGCGCTCCCATTTCGGGGTACTGTTCATTGGCTCGACGAAAGCGACCTTTCGGAGACGCTGACTCCCCTCCACCTCCAGTGGGTACCGTGGGCTTTTGCGGTGACTGCGGACCCGGGAGCGGGTGATCTGGCGCCTCCGCGCGGGAAGGTCGCTCTTCCGGGAAACCCCCGCGTCGAACCTGCTGGCCTGGAGCGGGTGCCTTCCCCCACCAAGCCGGCTCTCTTGCCCCGGGGGCGATCCAAAAGGATCGCCCCCCCTTTTTTTGGCCAAGCAAGCGCCACACCCCCACTTGGCGTCCATTTGTTCCGCAAAATGTCCGTCCGCTTGTCCGGCCCTTGGCACTTGATGGGTGAGTGAACGTCACATCCACACCCACACCGACCATGAAGCATATCCACCACATCGCCCACTGTGCCCTCGGCCTCCTCGCCCTCACCAGCTGCATAAGCTCCCAGAGTTATGTAGACCCTCAGTTTCGACAGGCCTCCATCGAAGAACTCACGCGTCCGGCCAGCCCACACCGCGTCGCCCTCGCCGTCGAGTTTCAGCGCAACGGCGCCCCCTTGCCTGCGGCGGATGGCGAGTTGCGCTCCGCCGTCGTGGCTGCTCTCGAGAAGACAGGCCTAGCCACGGTCGTCTCCAGTGGCGAGGAGCTGACCCTACATATGGTCGGCAACAACATCGCAGACATGGCCGCCGCCACACGCCGAGGATTTGCCACCGGCCTGACCCTTGGCCTGGCCGGTACCAATGTGGTGGACCTGTATGAGTTCAATCTCAGTATCACCGGTGGAGGTCACGACACGCAGCGCGCCTACAAGCATGCAATCCACACCCGGGTCGGCGCAGGCCCGGCCCCCGTTTCCGGTGTAGAGCCCAGTGCCAACGGCCGGGCTTTTCCCCAGGTTGTAGAGGACATAGTGGTTAACTTTCTCCGCGACCTGCAGGCCGCCAAGCAACTGACTCTACGCCGCCACCACACACGACCCATCGCCTAGGAAGCTCCCCAAGGCCCCTGGGGTACTTTCTACGCCCGGGTGACGCACCTTGCGCGTCACCCGGGCGTCAGTCTGGGGTATGCTCGCCGCATGCCCAGGCTACTGCTTCTGATCCTACCCCTCTGGGGCCTGCTCGCCGCTCTGTCTCCCCTGGCCGCGGGCTCCCAGTCCTCTCCTGCAAAGGCCGAGAAAGAGCGGACCGATATCCAGGTGCGCGCCGCCTGGGAACGCCTTGAAGCCGAGGAGCGCTCCGAACTCGCCCAGTGGTTTGCCGCCGAGGCGGGTTACCTGGACACCTTCCAGGCTGGTCTCATCAAGTGGGTTCTGGCGCGTCAGGAGGTCGACCCAGGCACGTGGTCTGCGGCCGCTCCGGCACCGCTCTATGACCCGGTGACCCACGCGCCGGCCCAGCCGATCAAGCGCACCTGGCTGGCCGCCGACGACAGCAGGGTCCGGGCCCTGCGCGAGCGCGTTTTCAAGGGAAGCCCCGCTCGGGCCCTGGATTCAGCCTTTCGTTATGACTACTCCAGCGGCGAGCTGCTCCGCCTGGGCGATCCGGAGGATCCCGAGCGCCTGTTCACCAACGGCCTGGCGGGCCTGCCGCCAGAACTAGGCCTGGCGGAGGCTCTGGTGGAACAGGCCCTCGACCACGGTGAAATGCGCGCCGCCTGCGCCGCCTTCTCCCACGGCTACACGGATCGCACGGGCCGGGTCTATCCCGGCGTGACGCTCTACGACGCCTGGTGCTCGGGCATCGAAATGGAGATGCCAGATGTGGACTGCCTCGGCATCGTCCACGAGTTGCTGAACGACTGGAAGACCTGGAAGGCTCCGGTGCGCAAACAAAGAAGCCTCTACAAGGCCATCGGCGAGATCTACACGGATGTGCGCCGCCTGCGCGAGCTGAACGGAGCCCTGGCGCGGTCCTGGCTCCAGGCCGCGCCGGCCCTGGAGGGAGGCCATGGGCCGGCCATCAACAACTACCACGCCCTCTGGGAAAGCGTCTCCTCCGTCCCGGCGGACCTGGCCAAAGCTCTGCCCCCGGCAGATGAATGGCAGGAGTACCTGGCTGCCTGGGCCCGCCGCTGCTTGAAGGAGGAACCTCTCTTCCGCTCTGGCGAGACCCGCGCCGCCGCCCTCAAGGCCGACCAGCAGCGTGTGCGTGCCACGCTGATCCGCGTCATGGAAGAGTTCGGGGCCTTTGATCCGCGGCAGGCCCCGCAGCCCCCCGCGGCGAAGTAGACCCCAGGCCCTGTGCGAGGTGCGGCCGGCCCCCGGTGGCGTTTCACCCTCCCGTCCTATAAAAGAGGTGCGCGAGAAACCGGCACCAGCGGCATAGGTCAGCGCACCCCCATCCCCCCAGAACCAGACACCAAACAACCACACGGAGTTTCCAGATGGCCCTCATCCCCATGCGCACCCTCCTGGACCACGCCGCCGAAAACGGATACGGCGTGGCCGCCTTCAATGTCAACAACATGGAGCAGATCCAGGCCATCATGATGGCCGCCCAGGAAACCGAGTCGCCGGTCATCGTCCAGGCCTCCCGGGGTGCGCGCTCCTACTCCAACGACAACTACCTGCGGCACCTGATGTTGGCGGCGGCCGAACTCAACCCGACGCTGCCCATGGCCATGCACCTGGACCACGGCAACAGCGCCGCCACCTGCATCAGCGCCATGGACATGGGCTTCACCTCGGTGATGATGGACGGCTCCCTGGAGGAGGACGGCAAGACGCCGGCCAGCTGGGAATACAATGTGGGCGTCACCCGCGAGGTAGTCCAAGCCGCCCACGCCCGGGGAATTACCGTTGAAGCTGAACTCGGCTGCCTGGGCGGCATTGAAGACGGCCAGGGCGCCGGCCTCTCGGAGGAGGAAGCCCAGGATCACCTGACCGACCCGGAGGAGGCTGGCCGCTTCGTTAGCGAAACCGGCTGCGACGCCCTGGCGGTGGCCATCGGAACCAGCCACGGGGCCTACAAGTTCAAGAAGAAGCCCACGGGCAAGGTGCTGCGCATGGAGGTCATTCGCGAGATCCACCAGCGCATGCCCAACTGTCACATGGTCATGCACGGCAGCTCCTCCGTACCCAAGGAGCTGGTGGACATCATCAACGAGTACGGGGGCTCCATGCCCGAAACCTACGGCGTTCCAGTGGAAGACATCCAAGAGGGCATCCGCCATGGGGTGCGCAAGATCAACGTGGACACGGACAACCGCCTGGCCATCACCGGCGCCATCCGCAAGGCCTTCATGGAAGACGGCTCCCAGTTCGACCCGCGCTACTACCTGAAGCCCGCGCGCGTCGCCATGGCCGAAGTCTGTAAGGCGCGCATGGTGTCCTTTGGCCAGGCCGGCCAAGCCGCCGGAGTAGAGGCCAAGAGCCTCGACGACCTGAAGGCCGTCTACGCCAGCGCCTGAGTGCGCCAGGCGCACTACTCGTACCGAGTGCGGCGGTCCAGCAACGGCGTTGTGGGGCCTTGCCCACTCGACGGAATCAGGCCCCGTGGGCGCGATCCGAAGCACGGTCTTCCAGGTAACCTTGCGGCAGGCGTACGCGCTGGGTGCGACTGCCCTTGCCGCGCTTGACACGCAGGGCCACAGGGGGATAGGGGGCGGCGGGGTCCAGCTCCCCGAGCAACTTCCGCAGGCCGTCCAGGCCGGTGTTGGTAGGCGGCGCGTGCTTGCCGAACAGCCGCCCGCGCAGGCTGGCGCAGCCCGGAAAGCCCTTTGTGTACCAGGTGATCCACTTGCGCAGTTGGCGCAGGCCCGCGTCCTCTCCCAGGTGATCGATGAGGCGTTGGCCGTGATCGAAAAGCACTTCGATCACCTCTCCCAGGTTCGGCTGCCGCGGCGCGGGCCGTCCATCAAAGAGTTCCGTCATTTCTCGGAAGATCCAGGGGCGCCCCAGACAACCGCGACCGACGATGACCCCGGCGCAGCCCGTGCGCCGCATCAGGCGCAGAGCATCCGCGCCCTGCCACACATCACCATTGCCCAACACCGGAATGGAAAGCTCAGCGACCAGTTCTGCAATGGCGCCCCAGTCCGCCAGGCCGGAGTAGAGTTGGGCCGCCGTGCGACCGTGCAGACCCACCGCCGAGGCCCCCGCTTCCTGGGCTGCCCGAGCCGCATCCAAATAGGTTGGATAGTCCTCGTCAATTCCCTTGCGCAGCTTGACGGTGACCGGCACCGGAGCGCCGTTTCCTCCAGAGCCTCCAGCCCTGGCAGCCTCCTCTACACCGACCACCATGGCCTCCACGAGCCGCCCCACCAGTCGGGGTCGCAGGCAGATGGCGGCGCCGCCTCCCTGGCGCGTGATCTTGGGCACCGGGCAGCCCAGGTTCAGATCCAGATGGTCGACGCCTTCCCCGGCCAGGATGCATGCCAGACGACGCAGATCCCCCGGATCGGATCCGTAGACCTGGACGGAATGTGGCCTTTCCTCCGGGGCCGCCCTGGTCATCTCCATCGTGCGCCGGTTGCCCATCAGGTACCCCCGAGCCGTGACCATCTCTGTAACGCACAGAGGCGCCCCCGCCTCCCTGCACAGGGACCTGAAGGGAGGATTGGTCACGCCGGCCATGGGCGCAAGGAACACAGGCGGCCAGATCTCCAGGGACCCCAGGCGCAATGGTGCGAACTCGTGCTGGACCCCATCCGGCCCCAACTGGGCCGGCTCGTCGACAACGCCGGGGAGCGGCGCGGAATCCACGCCTAGGCTCCGTACTCCGGAGCGGTCGTGCCGAGTTGCCCCGGGCCGTCCGACGTTCCTTCGTCGCTCCCTTCTCTGGCTCCTGCTCCTCCATTGTCCCCTTCTCCCGCACCCTCGCCCGTCCCTGCTCCTTCACTCTCAGGCGCGCTGCCAGCCCCAGGCCCGCCTTCATCCCCCTGGGGCACCTGCGCAGCACGCCATACGCGGCTGGCCTCCATGGGAACACCTGCTCCGCCAAAGGCACTGGCCTCCAGCACCCGACACTCGAGCAGATCATTGCCCTGGAGTCGGGCGCTGAACTCCGGGCGCCCGTCCGCCGCGAAACCGGCGGTCAAGCCCCCCTGGTCCGTGGCGGCCACCAGGCGGCCATCCTCCTCAAAGCGCACACGCCAGCGTGAGACAACAGGATCCATATCGTCAAAGGTCAGGGCATAGATCGGCAGGTCCAGCGCCCGCCGGGCCAGCAACATGGCGCCGGTGATGCTGCCGGCGTCGACGAAGGCCACGGGTTCCCGGGCAGCCGTATTGTCCACGAAGACCCCGTCCAGACGCCGCTCCACGGAGAATAAGCTGCCGAGCTTGCGACCGCTGACCGTGTAGCTGTGCCCGCCGGTCGTCAACTCCAAATCAAATGCCTGCAGGCTCCCGTCCCGCGTGCGTTGATCGAGCTTGAGGTTGCGCTCTTCATCGTGAATCGCCGCCGGAGTACGCACATGGCTGACCCAGGCCAGCCCCCCGTCGAGGGTGCGCAGCACTGCGAAGCGCTCGGCGGACAGGCGCGTGCCGAAGCCGCTGGTCTCCACGCTCCCGGCGAGCACCAGGTCACCCTCAGGCAGCACCGGCTCAGGCACCTCCAGGGGCTCCGCCTGGGCCACCCGCCGCCGGGTTTGTTGATCGGCCAGAGCAGACAGGGCCGCACGGCGCTCCTCCCGGTCGATGACCCGACCGCGCAGCACGACCAACTCAGGATTCGAGAGGGCGGCCAGGTCCGCCGTCGGATCCCGCTCCAGCACCAGGATGTCCGCCACCTGCCCCACGGCCAGTCGGCCCCGGTCCGCCAGGCCGAAGACCCGGGCCGCCCCGGCGGTGGCGAGGTACAGCACGCGGGCCGGCGCCAGCCCCGCCCGCACCCACAGCAGGAGTTCTGTCAGGAGGCCCTCGCCGGGCAAG
Source organism: Planctomycetota bacterium (assembly GCA_036011365.1). Classification (GTDB taxonomy): domain Bacteria; phylum Planctomycetota; class UBA1135; order UBA1135. The sequence goes on from DASCNH010000036.1 coordinate 15,847, forward strand.
AGCCAGGGGTGCGGCGAACCGCTGCCGGGGACCAAGGGCACGCCGGCCCGTTCGAGGGCAGCCAAGAGGCCGAGCTGGGCCTCCAGGGCGCGGCCGGTGGCCTCGGCCGGGGGGCGCGGCCCGACGCGCTCCTGTTCCCAGGCCCAGGCGTAGTGCGGCGCCAGCACGCTCAGCACCGGGGCGTCCGGCCCCGGGTCCGTCAGCAAGCGCGCCAAGAGGCCGATGACCGGAGCCACCGCCGGGCCGCGCCGCGCCCGGGTGGAGGCCTCTCCTGGGCCGCCGACACCGCTACCCAGGATGGCCACGCGTTCCTCCAGAGCCTTCTGCTCCACCGTGTCCCAGACTTCCCCTGGCAGCAGGAAGGCGTCCAGGTAGAGCAGGCCGGCCTGGCCGGAATGGGCCATTTCCCCCAGGCTCACCCCCGGCGGCAGGGGCCCCCACAGGGGCAGGTCCAGGGCCGCCGCCCGCTCCAGGGTGGCCCGCCAGATATCCGGTGCGAGGCCCAGGTGGAAGGAGAGGAAATCCACGCCCAGCTCCTTCATCTGGGGCAGCTTCGCGTCCACATGGGCCACCTCACTGAGGATCACCGCTTCCGTGGTGGCCGGCTGGGGCCCGTCCAGGACGGCGCCGCAGATCAAGAGGGCCGGCCCGGGAGCCGCGTCCCGCGCCCAGGGCAGGCGCTCGGCCAGCAGGCGGCTCATGTCGCCGCCCAGATCCCGCAGGTAGGTCACCCCCGCAGCGATGTAGAGGGGATCCAGTTCCCGGTCAAAGTGCGCCAGGCCATCGATCAGGCCGGGCACCAAGTGGCGCCCGGAGACATCGATCACAGTGGCGCCGGAAGGCCGCGCCAGATCCGGCCCCAGAGCCGTGATGTGCCCATCTTCCATCAGGATATCGGCCCTGATGGGAGGCCCAGGGGCGCCCATGGATCCCGGGGCCGAGGCACTGGCCGGTAGAGGGCCGGAGTCCATCGGGTGCACGGTCCCGCCCACGAGGACCACGGTCTGCAGCAGAGTCAGGCTGATCATGGTCCCCTTATAGCGTCCCGGGGGCCGCGACGCCCCCCCGGGCCGCAGCTCGGCCCCCTGGCGGAGGGCCGCAACAGCTCGGCCAGACACCCCGCCGGGCAGCTGCCGCAGACTCCCGCGCTTCCCTATGGTGCCCGGCCCCATCATTCGGCATTATGAGGGGCAACGCCCCCGTGTAGGCCTCCTCCGCGCCCCCCGCGGACCGGCCCCGCGGGGGTGGTTTTGTCGGGGCGTTTTTCGCCCTTATCACCCAACAGGAACACACCAGCCCACGGCCCCGCTGAGGAGTCCCCATGAGCCTTACAATTCTAGTTGCCCAAGAACGATGGCAGGAGTTCGATCAAACCTGGAAGGCCGCCCTTGACGCGGGCGACACCGATGTCAGCGATCTGACAGTGGCCCTCGACCTGGCCGGAAACAAAAAACGCATCGCTCGCTGCGTGGCCATGGCCAAGAAGCAAGCCAACAAGCTGGTGGAAGCGGATGCCCACGGGGACGCTGCGCGCGTGCTCGGAGCAGCCCTGTGCGGCGGGGGCAACCCGACGGAGCTGGCCGGCGACCTCTACTCCGAAGCCTTCAAGGCCTGGAGCGAAGAGCCCTGGTGGGCAGCCATTTGTGAAGCCTCCGGTTTTTCCGGCGAGTCTCCTAACCTGCGCGGCGCCTGGAGCATGTTCGAGAAGCTGCGTTCCCTGGGTTCCGGCGCCCTCATCTACCACGGCGGCGGCTGGGGCGTGGGAGAAGTGACGGAGGTCGACGCCCTCACCCAGGAGATCGTGATCAGCTTCGCCGGCGGCAGAAGCGATCGCTTCCCCTTCGCCACCGCCGCGGACATCTTCGAGCTGCTCGGCCAGAATGACCTGCGGGCGCGCTACTTCCGCGACGCGGAAGGCACGACCAAGGCCGTCAAGAAGGATCCCCTGGAAGCGCTCCTGGCCGTCGTCGACCGCCACCACGGCCGCGCCAGCCTGGTGGCCGTGCGCACGGCCCTGGCCCAGGTGGGCGTCGAGGGCAGCGCCTGGACCGCCTGGTGGCGCAAGACACACAAGCTGGCCGGGAACTGCGAGTGGCTGCGGGTCTCGGGCACCAAGAGCCGCGCCGTCGTGGAGCGCCTCCTGGAAGCCAAGGATCCGGCCGAGGACCTGGCCCGACGCCTGCGCCTGATCTCCAAGATCGAGGAAGTGATCAACACCGTGCGCGACCTGTTCATCGGCAGCAAGGTCGAGCCCGAAGTGCGCGAGGCGGCCCTCACCGCCCTGGAGGAGCGCCTGGCCCAGCCGGATTGCACGGATGCTGACCTGCTCACCGGTTGGATCATCCTGCGCCACCACCGGGAGGCCAGCCCGGCGGCCCTCACCGAGCGTCTGACGGAGTGCATGGGCGCCGAGCAGCCCGCGACGGTGCACACGCGGCCGGCCCTCTGGGGCGACTTCCAGCTGGTGCGCGGCTACCGCGAACAGGAACAATGCGTCGAGCTGCTCAAGGAACTCTACGGCGAGGAGAAGTGGCTGGATGAAGCCGGCGCCAACCTTCAGCACGCCTCCCCGGGCATGGTGCGCGCCCTGGTGGATGCGCTCTTGGAGAAGGGGCACGGCAAGGCCCTGGCAGCCCAGTACACCTCCCTCCTGGCGCGCCCCCTGCGTGCCCCTGACCTCCTCGTCACCCTGGCGCGCCTGGCGGAGACCGGGCGCATCGAGGGCAGCTTCCCGGCACCCCTGCGCCGCGCCCAGGCCCTGGTCAACCTGGCCACGCACCTGTGGGCTGGGCGCCGGGGCAACCAGGCCCTGACGCGCGTCAACCAGCGCCTGGCGACGCTGCTCGCCCGGGGCGAGAGCCCAGCCCTCAAGACCCTCTTGGCGGAAGCCACGGTCGATGACCTGCGCAGCTTTCACCTGCAGGCGGGGCGCGGCGTCGACGATGCCATCGAAGGCATCCTGACGGAGATCGCCTTCGACCTGGACCGCAACTTCTTCGCTGGCGCCTCCACCCACTTCTGGGAGGGAGAGGCGGTCTGGACCAGCCGCGACGGCCTGGAGCGGCGGGCGGCGGACCTGCGCGAAATCCGCGATGTCAAGATCCCCGCGAACGAGGACGCCATCGGGGCCGCCGCGGCCTTCGGCGACCTCTCCGAGAACTCCGAATGGGAGGCGGCCATGGAAGAGCAGCGCAACCTGACCAGCCGCGCCATGGACATGGAGGCCGAGCTGCGGCATACGGACCTGATCGCCAACGCGGTGATCCCGGAGGACACGATCTGCCCCGGAACCCGCGTCACCTACCGCGAGACAGAGTCCAACGAAACCCGCGCCATCCGCGTGTTGGGCCCCTGGGATGGCTACCTCGGCGACGATGTGGTCTCCTACCGAGCCCCCCTGGCGGCCTCCATGCTGGGCCTGCACACGGGCGATCAGGCCGTGCTCGACCTGCCGGCGGGCAAACTGGACATTGAGGTAACTGCCATCGAGTTGCTGGACATTGAATAGCCCTGCCCCACGCCAGAGACTTGAAAACTGCCGAAAAGGCATTGACCCCGGACCGCTTCCAGACGAACGACAGACCATGACCACCACCATGTCCACCTCCACCGGCCAAGACTTCAAGGTCGCCGACCTCTCCCTGCACACCTTTGGACGCAAGGAAATCACCCTGGCCGAGCACGAGATGCCCGGCCTGATGTCCCTGCGCGAGGAGTACGGAACCAGCAAGCCCCTGGCCGGGGCGCGCATTTCCGGCTCCCTGCACATGACCGTGCAGACCGCGGTCTTGATCGAGACCTTGCTCGACCTGGGCGCCGCGGTGCGCTGGTGTTCGTGCAACATCTTCTCGACCCAGGACCACGCCGCGGCCGCCGTGGCCGTGGGACGCGAGGGAACTCCAGCGGACCCCCGGGGCATCCCGGTCTTCGCCTGGAAGGGCGAGAGCCTTGAGGAATACTGGTGGTGTACGGAGCAGACCATGACCTGGCCCGAGGGCCAGGCGCCGAACATGATCCTCGACGACGGGGGTGACGCCACGCTGCTCGTTCACAAGGGTGTCGAGGCAGAGGCCGCCGGAGCCGCGCCGGACCCCGCCGGCGCCGAGAACGAAGAGGAAGCCTGCGTGCTGACGCTGCTCAACAAGACCCTGGCGGCCAATCCCGAAATGTGGACCCGGGCCGCGGCGGCCATCCGCGGCGTCTCCGAGGAGACCACCACCGGCGTTCACCGCCTGTACCAGATGGTCGAACGCGGCGAGCTGCTCTTCCCCGCCATGAACGTGAACGACTCGGTGACCAAGAGCAAGTTCGACAACCTCTATGGCTGTCGCCACTCACTGGTGGACGGCATCTGCCGCGCCACGGACCTGATGCTCTCGGGCAAGATAACCGTGGTTTGCGGCTACGGCGATGTGGGCAAGGGCTGCGCCCAGTCCCTGCGCGGCCAGGGGGCGCGGGTGATCATCACCGAGATCGATCCGATCTGCGCCCTGCAGGCGGCCATGGAAGGATACGAGGTGACCACCGTTGAGGATGTCGTCTCCAAGGCCGACATTTTCATCACGACCACCGGTAACAAGGACATCATCACCGCCGCCCACATGGCCGCCATGAAGCACAACGCGGTGGTCGGCAACATCGGCCACTTCGACAACGAAATCGACATGGCCGGGCTGGCGCGCATCGACGGCATCAAGACCGTCAACATCAAGCCCCAGGTGGACGAGTGGATCTTCCCCGATGGGCACGCGGTCATCATCCTGGCCGAGGGCCGCCTTCTGAACCTGGGCTGCGCCACGGGCCACCCGAGCTTCGTGATGTCCAACTCCTTCACCAACCAGGTCATGGCCCAGATCGAGCTCTTCAAGAACGCGGAGGACTACGGCAACGAGGTCTACACCCTGCCCAAGCTCCTCGACGAGCGAGTGGCTCGCCTGCACCTGGACAAGCTCGGTGTCAGGTTGACGGAGCTGACCCCGGACCAGGCCAGCTACCTCGGCATCCCCGCCGAGGGCCCCTACAAGCCCGAGCACTACCGCTACTAGGGCCTGGCGCCCAGCGGCCAGGCTTCCGCGGAAGCGACACCAGCGCCGCTGGGCTTCGGCCGCAGCATCGCTCGCGCCCCGGCGGCTCGCATCTCCAGGCCTAAGCCCCTTTGTGCAGGCCAGCCTCTTGCCTGGCAAGGCTCGTTTCCCATGGACACGCGCCACACCCGGAAGCTCTGCCCTGGACTGCACCGCCGCTGGCGCAGCGAAGCAATGCCCACAAGCAGCGCCAATGCAGCGCAGGCGCCCCTCCATTGCAGGCCCCAGGCACGTCCTGTCCCTGGAAATGCCACCTGAAGTCGGCCTGGCAGGGCACCAGGGCCAGGGCCCGTTATCCCGCCGTCCTGGGCATATTTTCCCTTGCCGATATAGGACTACTGATATCTACTGAATCAGTAGCCCCATTCAGCCCCGACTCCCTTGCCGTGCTCCCCCTCGGCCCTGGGATGCCCAACCACCCAGGTACAGCCCATGACGACCACCCTTCGGCTCTGTGCATCCACACTTCTAGTTGCATCCCTCGGCGCCAGCGGTGCCTCCGCCCAGGTCTCCGGAGAAGTCCGTGACCTGACCACGATGGTACCCGTCGAGGGCGCCATCGTCAGCCTCCAGGCCACTGACACGCGGGCCACCACCGCCGCCGACGGGAGCTTCACCCTGCCCGGCGTCTCCGGCGCCGGCCTGGTCATCGTCGCTGCCAACAAGGGGCACTTCAACGCCTCCACGCTGGTCACGGCCCCGACTGCTGGCGTGCAGTTGCTGCTCGAAACCGTGCCCGCCATGGACAACAGCGCCTATGCCTTCCTGGACCCCACCACCTGCGGCATGTGCCACACGGATCAACTGGCCGAGTGGACCGACTCCCCCATGGCCCTCGCCGGCCAGAACACCTGGGTCTACGACATCTACAACGGCACGGGCAGCCCCGGCGGCATGGGCGGTTTTGTCTACACGCGCGACTCCGTCTTCGCCGGCAGCAACCCGGCCTCTGAGTGCAGCGCCTGCCACCAGCCCGAAACCTGGGTAGCCAATCCCCACACTCCCCTGGAGGACATCAACGCCCTCTCCAGCGGCTCCATCCATGGCATCTCCTGCGAGATCTGCCACAAGGTCGCCCACATCGATGACAACAAGGTCAACTACCCGGGCATCTACGACGGCGCCGTCATCCTCAGCCAGCCCCACGACGGAGATCAGGTTGAGTACGGAGTACTGGGCGATTCCGACATCTACATGGGCCCCATGCGCTCCTCCTACCAGCCCCAGCTGACATCGACCATGTGCGCCGCCTGCCACCAGGACAAGAACGACCCGGACGAGGACGGTGACTTCGAGGAGGCCAACGGCGTCATCTCCGAGCCCACCTATCTCGAATGGCTGGCGACCCCCTACGCGGACCCAGCCGACCCCCTGGCGGCCACCTGCGTCACCTGCCACATGCCCGCCACGGATGCCACGAGCGCCTCCAACCTGCCCTTCGCGCCGGAACGCGAGCAGGGAACCATTCGCCTGCACCAAATCCTCGGCACGACACCGGAGTTCCTCGACAACTCCTGTGAGGTCGAGGTCAAGCCGCGCCTGACCTCCGCCGGCTCCCTGGAAGTCAGCGTCGCCGTTACCAACACGGGCGTAGGCCACCATGTGCCCACGGGCGTCACCGTGCGCAACCTCGTGCTGCTGGTGGAAGCCTGGCGTGTCTCCGACGGCCTGGCCCTGACCTCCACGGGCACCCAGCTCGTCCACGATCTGGGCGGCGTCGGCGACCCGGCCCTCGGCTACTACGGCGGCCAGCCCGGCAGGCTGTTCGCCAAGGTCAACCACGACGCGGCGGGCAACGGCCCCACCTTCTACACGGACGCCACGGGCATCCAGTGGGACAACCGCATCCCGGCCCTGGCCACGGACACCAGCCACTACTCCTTCGCCGTGCCCCCGGGCTCCGGTGAAGTGCGCGTGCGCGCCCGCTTGATTTATCGACGTGCCTTCCGCGCCTTCTGCGATGCCAAGCAGTGGACCACCGACGGCCACGGCAACCCCCTCGAAGACATGGCCCCTCCTTATTATGGGCACCTGATGGAGGAGCGGACCGCCCGCGTCAACTCCCCCCAGGCGGCCATTCGTCGTTGACAGGGGCTGATCGCCCACGGCGGAGCGGCAAAGGGCCGCGGATAGGCTATCCTCCACGCCCCCCTGGCCACGGCCCGGGGGGCGTTTCCGTACCATGCGATTCACCCGCGTCTCCCTCCTGGGTCTGGCCCACCTGCTGCCGGAGGAAATCTGGACTTCCCAGCAGGTCGAAGAGCGTCTGGCCCAGCTCTATGAGCGCCTGGGCCTATCCTCCGGGCGCCTGGAGTGGATGAGCGGCGTGGCCGAGCGCCGCGTCTGGCCCCCGGGCACGCGCCCGAGCGCGGTGGCCACACGGGCAGCCACCGATCTTTTCAAAGCCACTGACTTTCCCCGTGAACGCGTGGGCATGCTGGTCTACGGCGGCGTCTGCCGGGACTTCCTCGAACCGGCCACGGCCTCCGTCGTCCACCGGGACCTGGAACTCCCTTCAAACTGCGAGGCCTTCGACCTCTCCAACGCCTGTCTCGGTTTCCTGGACGCCATGTCCCTGGTGGCCGCCCGCATCGAGGCCGGCCAGATCGACGCCGGCCTGGTCGTCACCGGCGAGAGCGCCCGCCCCCTGCTCGAGGAGACCCTGCGCCACCTGCGCCAGCCAGGCGCCGACCGCCAGACCATGAAGCGCGCCTACGCCTCCCTGACCACCGGCTCCGCGGCCGCCGCCGCCCTGCTCGTCAACTCCGATTTGGACCCCCAGGCCAGCGCGGCCTGCCCGCGCCTGGTCTCGGTCACCCAGCGCGCCGCCACCCACCACGTGGATCTGTGCCGCGGGGACCAGCTCGACGGCTCCGCCGGCCCGCTCATGGAGACCGACGCCGAGGGCCTGCTCCTGGCGGGAACGCATCTGGCCGCCGAGACCTGGCAGGCGTTCCTGGCCGAAGCTGCCTGGCAACCCGAGGACGTCGACCGCGTTCTGACCCACCAGGTCGGCAGCGCCCACCGCCGCCTGCTCCTGGAGACCCTGCAGCTGCCCGATGACCGCGACCACCCCACCTTTCCCACCCTGGGCAACACCGGCTCCGCCGCCCTCCCCACCGCCCTCTCCCTAGCCCGCGACGCCAACTTCCTCACCCCCGGCCAGCGCGTCGCCCTGCTAGGCATCGGCAGCGGCATCCACTGCCGCATGGCCGCCCTCAAGTGGTAGGCCCACCCCTCCCCCCGTCTCCCACCCAC
>DASCNH010000037.1:0-36030 GCA_036011365.1 Planctomycetota bacterium
GGTCCGCAGCCACTGCCAGTACGGCATCCGAAAGGAGCTCTCGTTGTTCCAGGCCTTCCAGTAGGCGCGCCAGTCCGTCATCCGTGTAGCGGATTTCGTGGTCATAGTGATAGCGCAAGCTACGGATGCGCCCCCAGGCATTTTCCCAGGCGGCGTCCTCCTCAGGCGGCTCCAGGCCGGCGGCTGCGATGCTCTCCGCAAACCAACCATCGGGATCATACGCCGGTGAGTTTTTCTTCTGCAGCAGCTCCCGCAGGGGCATGCGATAGACATAGGGATTGTGGGGCTCCATTATGTGCAAGCAGACAAACAGCGGAGGGCGCTCATGACCCTCGGGCACGGCCAACGCCTCATCCAACGGCCCCCACAGATCCGCTAGCAACTCGTCGAGCGTGCGGCAGGGTCCTCTGCCCTTGGCCCGGTGATCCTCCACGCGGCTCGCGTCGTAGTGATCGAAGCCCCTGCCGAAGCCCTCTCTGCCCGATAGCAGCACATTGGCCACCACGCCGATGGTGCGATAGCCGGCCCGGCTGAAGGACTCGGCCAGGGTTGTCGCTGACTCCTCGAATGTATCGCGATAGGTCGTGATGTAGCGGCCGCTCATCAGGGACACAACAGAGGGCTTGGTCCAGGAACACTGGGCCGTCACATCCTCCAGCAGCGCGCCCTCGCTGGCCAGCCGCTCGAGGGTTGGGCTGGTGGGCTCGGAGTAGCCGTAGGCCGAGAGATGGTCCGCCCGCAGGGTGTCGACGACCACCAGAAAGACATCCGGTCGCCGCTTCCCGCCCCGCCCGGAAGACTCCGGCCCGGCTATCTCGGGAGCACAGGCACACAGGCTCGCTCCCAGGAGCGCACCCAGACTGACCCGCAGCCCCAGGCTGGCTGTTGTTGTGATGCTGCCCATGGTCGTTAGATCCTACTGGTCCGTGGCCGCAGGATCCCGCCGAAGGTGGATGAAAGGGCCAGGAAACGGGATGATGCCCGGGACATGGTCCGCCCGCCTCCGCCTACCCGACGCATCCCGCCGCACATCAGCATGCCCGCCGGTGCGGCCTGCCTGCTGGCCGGGGGGCTCGCTGCCCAAACGCCCCCGGTGGGGCTCGACACCTACGCGGGCTCGGCCTCCTGTGAGGAGTGCCACACGCAGACCTACGCCCGCTGGCAGAGCTCCCACCACGCCCTGGCGGAGCGCCTGACCAGCCACGACCTGGACGCCCCAGCCTTTGACGATCAGCCGCCTATCGAGCACGGCAGCCAGATTTCCGAGGCGCGCCTCGCCGCCGGACAGCTGGAACTCGTGACCACCGGGCCGGATGGCAAGCGCCGCCCCTACGCCGCCCTGCGCGCCTTCGGCCACGATCCCCTGCGCCAGTACCTGGTCGACTTCGGTGGCGGACGCCTCCAGGTGAGTGAGCTGGCCTTCGAGCCGGCCAGCGGCCAGTGGTTCGATGTCTTCGGAGACGAGGACCGGCGTTCGGGCGAATGGGGCCACTGGACCGGACGCGGCATGAACTGGAACTCCATGTGCGCCGCCTGCCACAACACAGCGGTAGCGAAGGTCTACAACGCAAGGGATGACAGCTATGCCACGCGCCTTTTGGAGCACGGTGTGGGTTGCGAGTCATGCCACGGTCCCCTGGCCGATCATGTGGCCGCCCGGCGGGCCCAAGCCCCCCTCTCCGTGGCCGCCCCGGTGCGCCTGGGTGCGGATCTGATGCTCGACACCTGCGGCTCCTGCCACGCCCGACGCTCGGATCTGACCGAGGCCTTTGTTCCCGGCCAGCGTTTCCTCGACCACTACTCTCCGGTCATCCCCGACCTGACCGACACCTACTACCCCGACGGCCAGGTCAACGCCGAGGACTTCGAGTTCGTCTCATTCATGGGCAGCCGCATGCACGGGGAGGGCGTGCGTTGCGGCGACTGCCACGATCCGCACAGCGGCCAGCTCCTGGCCCGCGGCAACGATCTGTGCCTGCGCTGCCATGTGGGCAAGATCGACCCGGACACACACTCCCACCATGCACCGGGCACGCCGGGGCACAACTGCGTCGACTGCCACATGCCCCTGACCGTCTACATGGATCGCGATGCGCGCCGCGACCATGGTTTCACGGTGCCCGATCCCGCCCTGACGCTGGAGGCCGGGGTACCCAATGCCTGCGGCCGCTGCCACCTGGACCGGGAGCCGAACTGGATCGCCACCCGGGCCACGGAGTGGTACGGAGAGCGGCTGGAGCGTCCCACGGCTCGCCGGGCGCGCCTCCTGGCCCGGGCTCGCAGCGGCCGCACGGACCTGGCCGAGGAACTCCTGGCCCTCATGGCCGAGGAGCCTTCCGCCCTGTGGCGCGCGAGTCTGGTCAGCGCCACGGAAGCCGTTCTGGGAGACGGTGCCGTGCGCGCCGCCCTGCTGAAGGCCACCGACGACCCGAGCCCCCTGGTACGCGAGCGCAGCGTCCGCGCCCTGGAGCCCCTGATCGCCGCCGGAGATGGCGAAAGCGCCCGGGCCGTGGACGCGCTGCTCGCCGATCCCCTGCGAGCCGTACGCGTGGCCGCCGCCTGGACCCTGCGTGGCATCGAGACCGAGGAACCCGCCGGGTCCGACCTGCCCGGCGCCCGGGAGGAGCTGCGCTTCTTCCTCGACCTGCACGAGGACCAACCTTCCGGTGCCTGGCAAAAAGCCGTCTACCGCCTGGCCACTGGAGATACAGCGGGCGCCGAGGCGCTGCTGCGCCGGGCCCAGGCCTGGGATCCGCTCTCGCCGGTCTACCCCCATGACCTGGCCGTCGTCCTGGCCGGCGCCGGCCGCCCCCTGGAAGCGCGCGAGGTTCTCGAACAGGCCACCGCGCGCAGCGCCGGTGATCCGGGCCTCTGGCTCAGCCTGGCCCTGGCGCGCAACGAGACCGATGATCTGGAAGGAGCCATCGTGGCCTTCGAGACGGCCCTGGAACTCAATCCAGACAACGCCCGCGCCTGGTACAACCTGGGCCTGGCGCACTCCGCCGCCGGCGCTGATAAAAGGGCGCTGGAATGCCTGGGCCGCTGCGAGGGATTGGCCCCGGCCTCGCCGGAGGTTCCCTGGGCCCGGGCCACGATCCTCTACCGCTTGGGGCGCCGGGCCGAGACCGCCGCGGCCCTGGAGCGGGTCCTGCGCCTCGCACCCGACCACGCCGGAGCGCGCGAGCTCTTCGGGCTCATCAACCGCCGCTGATAATCAACAGCAGGGATCGCGGTAGACCAGACAATGGTCCGCCAGCACCTGGGCCACGCAACAGGTCAGGCGCTTGCCCGAGGGGATGTGCAGGAACTCGTTGGGACCGTGGGCATTCGAGCCGGGCCCCAGGAGTCCGGTAATCAGGTACTGGGCGTCGGGGAAGCGTTCGCCGAGCATGGCCATGAAGGGGATCGTCCCGCCCTCGCCGATGTGCAGGGCGCCGCGCCCGTAGAAGTCCTGCGAAGCCTGCTCGACGGAGCGCGCCAGCCATTCAGCCGTCTCGGGTGCATCCCAACCGTCGGCGAAATCACCGGCCTCAAAGCTCACGCGCGCGCCATAGGGCGGCTCTGCCTCCAGCAGCTGCTTGACGGTCTCCGTAGCAGCCGCTGAATCGCAGCTGGGTGGCAGGCGCAGGGAAAGCTTGAGGGAGGTCACCGGGCGCAGCACATTGCCGGCGTTGTCCAAGGGCGGCAGGCCCGCTGCGCCAATCACGGAGAGGGTGGGGCGCCAGGTGCAGGCCAGGATGCGCTCCGCGTCGGAGGCGGCGCCATCCTCGGAGAGGTCCATGGGGCGCGCTCCGTCCACCAGGGGAAAGCTGGCCATGAAGCCGGCACCCAGCACCTCCGCCGCCAACTGGGCTTGCGTCTGACGCTCCGCTGGGATCGGGCAGTGGAGCGTGTCCGGCAGAATGCGCCCGGTCTCCTGATCTTCAAGGCGCGAGAGCAGGCGGCGGGCTATGCGGAAGGACGAAGGCACCACACCACTGGCTCCGCCGGAGTGCACGCCCTCCTCCAGGATTTCCACACGCAGGACCCCGCCGCCCATGCCGCGCAGGGAGGTGGTGGTCCACAACTGGTCGTAGTTGCCGCAGCCTGAGTCGAGGCAGATGACAAGAGATGGCTGCCCGATGCGCTGCGCCAGATGCTCCACATAGGGAAAGAGGTCGTAGGAGCCGCTCTCTTCACAGGCTTCGATGAGCACGACGCAACGGCTGTGGGAAAGGCCCTGGGCCTGGAGAGCCTCAATGGCGGCCAGGGAGGCAAAGGCCGCGTAGCCGTCGTCGGCGCCGCCCCGCCCGTAGAGCCGCCCATCGCGCATGACCGGCTGCCAGGGCCCCAGGTCCGCGTCCCAGCCCTCCATCTCCGGCTGCTTGTCCAGGTGCCCGTAGAGGAGGACCGTCTCATCCCCCTGCCCGGGAATCTCCATGAGAATCACCGGGGTGCGTCCGGGCAGGCGCACAACCTCTATCTCCATACCTTTAATAGGACGCGCCGCGCACCAGGCGCGGATCAGCTCCACGGCGGCCTCGATGTGACCGGCGCTCTCCCACTCCGGATCGAAGAGGGGAGACTTGCAGGGAATGCGGATGTAGTCCGTGAGCGCCGGGATGATGGACTCATCCCAGCAACTGTCGACCCAGGTGGTCAGTGATTCCTGGTCCATATGCCGCAGAGGTTGCGGTCCACGGGGCCCGGTGGCAAGGAAACCCTGCGGTCTCTGGAGTCTGCCCCGGCCCCTGTGCGAGGATTGGGGCCAGCTGAGACCATGCGTGCACTCACCCTGATCACCCTCCTAGGACTGGCCGCCTGTTCCGGAGAAGAGGAAGCAGCGACGGAGTCGGGGCTGTCCCCTGTTCCGGAGGCCACGACAAAGCAGCTGCCTCCCACCGCCCGCCCATCCCAGGTGGAGCAGTTCCTGGCGGATTTGCAAGCCGTGCGCCATCCCTCGGATGGTGCCGGGACCGCGCGCCTGATCGAGGGCGACACACCGCGCGTCGGCGAGGCCGGACGCTGGCTCCTGGAGTACGAGGCCGGCCCCCTGGGCGTGGCCCAGGGCGGATCTGTTTTCCTCATGGTGGACCCCTTCTGGGGCTGGTCCGCTCCCCAGGACCTGGCCCCCGAGGCGGTGGGCTTCACCCGCGTGACGACGGAAGCCGAGGGCCTGGTGTTGACCACGGAGGTCCTCCAGGCGCCCCTCATGCGCATTGAGATCGGTGGCCGGGAGCTGCGCCCCGGTGAAACCCTGCGCATCGAATACGGGGCCGGCCCGGCCGGGGCCCGGGCCGACCGCCACGCGGAACGCGGAGCCCGCCTGTGGCTCGCCGTGGACGGCGACGGGGACGGCGTGCGCGCCGTGCTGCCAGATTCCCCGAGTGTGCAGGTTCTCCCGGGCCCGCCGTCACGCCTCAACCTGACCGTTACGAGCACCGCGCGCCCCGGGGAAACCGTGCGCCTGGTGCTGGCGGTGCTCGACGAGGTAGGCAATGCCAACCTGCCCCTGACCGGCAGCGTGGAGCTCATCGGTGACTCGCTGCCATCGTCTCTGGCCCAGCACTTTCCCGTGCAGCTTGGGGGTATCGGCCAGCACACGGTCGAGTTCGAGGCACCGGGGGAAGGCATCTACCGCCTGGAAGGCGTGGCTACCGTGGGCCAGCAGCGCCTGCCAGCCCTCAGCAACCCCCTGCGCGTCAGCGCGCGGGCCGAGCCCATCATCTGGGCCGACCTCCACGGGCACTCAAACCTCTCGGACGGCACGGGCTTGCCTGAGGACTACTTCTCCTACGCCCGAGATGTGGCCGGGCTCGATGTGGTAGCCCTCACGGACCACGACCACTTCGGCGTGCTGTTCCTGGATCAGAACCCGACCATGTGGGAGGAGATCCGCAGCCAGGTGGAGGCCTTCCACGAGCCGGAGCGCTTCGTGACTCTGCTCGGCTACGAATGGACAAACTGGATCCACGGCCACCGTCACGTGCTCTACTTCGGGAACGAAGGCCCGCTGATCAGCTCCCTGGATGAGAAGGCACGCGATCCGGCGGGGCTGTGGCGTGAGCTGCGCGGACACGACGCCATGACCTTCGCCCACCATTCCGCCGGCGGCCCCATCGCCACCAACTGGGACTACCCCCCGGATCCAGAGCTGGAGCCGGTGACTGAGGTCATGAGCGTTCACGGCAGCTCCGAGGCCCTGGATTCACCGGCCCGCATCTACAGTCCACTCCCCGGCAACTTCGTCCGGGACGCCCTGGAGCGCGGCTACCGCCTGGGGTTTGTGGGCAGCGGCGACGGCCACGACGGTCATCCGGGCCTGCCCCAGCTCTCCCCCTGGTACGGCTATCGCCCCCCCGCCTCGGACGGCAGCGGCGAGCGCCTGGGCAAGGGCGGCCTGGCGGCTCTCATCGGAGCGCCAAGAACACGCACCGGCGTGGGCGCAGCCCTGCGCGAGCGCCGCACCTACGCCACCAGCGGACCACGCATTCTGCTGGAGGCACGCCTCGCGTCGCACCGACAGGGATCCGCCATCGCAGCTCAGACTCTGCCCGAGAACCCGCAGCTCTCCTTGACCATCGCTGGCACGGCGCCCCTGACACGCCTGGAGCTGATCCGTTCCGGAAACCCGCCCCGCCCCCTCTCCCTGGATGGCGCGGGCCTCGACTACCAGGGCAGTCACGAGCTGCGCGACCTGCGCCCCGGGGAATACCTGTATGTGCGCGTGGAGCAGGCCGACGGAGGCCTGGCCTGGTCTAGCCCGTTCTTCCTGGACTAGCCCGCATCCACTGCCTGCCTTCACCCCCGCTGTGCCAGACGGTCGGCACTAGCTGGTGACGGGTGCGGACTAGCTCTCAGGCACTGCGGCTCTGGCGCCAGGGACCCTGCCAACCGCGCACGCAGTTGCGACCCGCATCCTTCGCCGCGTAGGCCATCTCGTCCGACGCCTTGAGCAGGTCATCCACACCTGTCATTGATGGCAGGCGCTGGGCCACGCCGAGGCTACAAGTGACATGCCCGCGAAAACGCGTGAACTGCATCTCGTTTTCCTCCAAGGCCTGGCGAATACGCTCGGCTCCGGAGGTGGCACTTTCCAGGTCGCTGTTGCAACAGATGGCGAGGAACTCCTCTCCGCCGACACGACACACGGTGTCCCCCTGGCGCAGGGTCTGGCGGATGGTCTTGGCGGCCTCGCGCAGCACGAAGTCACCGATGTCGTGACCCCAGGTGTCGTTGACCTGCTTGAAGTGGTCCAGGTCAATCCAGATCACGGACAGGGGCCGGCCGGTGCGATTGGCCCGCTCCCATTCTTGCTTGAGGCGCTTCATGGCGTAACGCCGATTGGGTAGCTCCGTCAGCGGATCAGTAAGGGACGCCTCGGCCAGCTTGCGGTTCATGATGCCCATGTCCGCCCCGTCCTGCATCTTGAGGCGATCCGCCTCGATGCTCTTCTCGTGCATCTCAACCAAACGTTGACCGGCCTTGACGCGGGCCATGAGCACCTTGGCGTTGAAGGGTTTGGTCAGGTAGTCGTCAGCCCCGGCTTCCAGGCCCTCCACCACATCGTCCTCCTGGTCCTTGGCGGTGACCATCAGGATGTGCATCTTCTTGCCGGCTTCAATCTGGCGCAGGCTACGGCAGAATTTCACACCATCCATGCCCGGCATCATCCAATCGGTGAGCACGATGTGCGGCACCTCGCCCACGGCCAGCCGCAGGCCTTCATCGCCGTCGCGCGCCAGCAGAACCTGGTAGCCGGCCTCTTCCAGCTGGTGCGCCAGAACACGCCCGACGGCCTCGTCGTCATCCACAATCAACACGCGGTAGGGACGGCGGCCCTGCTGGGTCTCGGCCTCCAGCGCCTGCTCCATGATGGCCTTGGGCTCCTCCTGGGGCACAACCCACAGGCCACGGGCGCGGGCCCGGTGGTGCTCCACATCCACGGCGGTCTCGACGAAGCTCAGCGATTCGCGCGTCGGCACGCAGAGGATCTGACCCCAGTCCTCCCAGCGCCGCGCCACCTCATCGCACAGGTGATAGAGCTCATCGCGCTCCACATTCATCTCGTGCGCCACCTGGTCGAGTCCATACCACAGCTCGCGCCAGCGGGTGTTCTCGAAGTCGCGCGGTTCCAGGCACAGATCCGCCACCTGGGTGGCCCAGCGCAGCAGGTCTACCAATGCCCAGGCCGTATCTTCCTGCTCGTCTTGCTGGCGTGTCACATCGTGTTCGAAGATGCGCGTCGCTCGGCAGAAGGCACCGGGGAAGCCCCAGTCCTGCAACATCAGAGATGAGATCTCCGCATGGGTGATGGCAAAGAGGCGTTTCTCGGCGGCGAACCACTCGCGGGTGGCGTGGGCCCGACGCTCGCGCAGCAACTTGGAAAATGCTTTCGGATGAACGGTGGCCAGGGCCAGCTTGCCGATGCCGCACAACAGTCCGGAGGTGAAAGCCTCCGCCGGATCGACCCGTTCCTTCAGGCGCGACATGACCGAACAAGCCACTGCGCGCGCCAGGGAACGCGACCAGTAGTGGTCGAAGTTAAAGTTGGTGCACTCCCCCATGCGGTTGTCAGAGACCAGCGTGAAACCCAGGGCCACGGTACGCACGGTGCGGCCGCCCAGGCGCATGGCCGCCTTCTCGACGCTCGTGACTGGTTCCATGCCATCGCTGAGAACGGCGTTGGCCAGCTTGATGATGCGTCCGGCCAGAGCCGGATCAGACTGGATCGTCCGGCACAACTCATCCTGGGAGTATGCCTCTCCCTGGGTTAGCTTCAGGATGCGCAGGCCGACGGCGGAGGGCGAGGGCAGGCGGCCGGTGAGCTTCAGTTCGTCAAATGTTTGTTCCATGGGGGGCGCTGGGGTCTGTTGCTACGGGCGGGTGGGGCCTCCTTCCTTCGGAAGATTCAGCACCACAGCCCAACGCGCACAGCCTTTTTCCAGCCCGAGGGCCGCCAGCAGGGCGCAGCGGCCCTCTCCTCAGGCCCCGTACTGGCGCGGCTCGCAGCCGAACACCCGGGCGAGGTGCTTGACCACGAGTTCCTCGATCAGCGGCAGACCCGGGGGCAGTGGCGTGTGTTCCGCCAGGCGCGTCATCACGGCAGGATCCAGGCCGCAGGGAGAGTGGTCACGGAAGGCCGCCAGGTCCGTGTGCACATTCAGGGCCAGCCCGTGCCAGGTCACCCAGCGCCGGACGGCGATTCCGATGGAGCAGACCTTCTTCTCCCCGATCCAGACACCCGTCAACCCGTCCCGGCGCGAGCCACTGAGCTGGAACTCCCCCAGCACGCAGAGGACAACCTCCTCCAGCTCACGCAGGTAGCGTTTCAAGTCTCGCCGCCCCTCCGGCAGCAGCATGATCGGATAGGCGACAAGTTGGCCCGGGCCGTGATAGGTGGCCTCTCCCCCGCGGGCCACTGGCAACATGCCATCTCCCTCCGGCTGCGCACCGCGGCCCACTGTCCAAATGGGATTGTGTTCCACGAGCAGGAGTTGGTCCACGATCTCCCCGCGGGCGCGCTGCTCCACCAGCTGCTCCTGGAGCGCATGGACCTCCCCGTAATCAGCCCGCCCCAGGCGGCGCACCTCCAGCTCGGTGGGGGCTGCATCCATCAAGCGTTCCTGGCCTGCGCGCGCCTCAGGAGCGGGCCTGATAGATATGCAGCGCTTGTCCATTAACGGCCTCGGCGGCCTCCATGAAGGCCTCGGGCAATGTCGGATGGGCGTGGATCGTGCGCGCCACATCCTCGGCCGTGGCACCCAACTCCATGGCCAGGGCGGCCTCGGCGATCAGCTCCGTAACCTCCGGGCCGACCATCTGCACACCGAGGATCCGATCGGTCTCGGCGTCGGCCACGACCTTCACGAAACCCTCGGTATCCATCAGCGTCATGGCCCGCCCCGAGGCGGCGAAGGGGAACTGCCCCACGCGGACTTCAAGGCCAGCGGCGCGGCACTCCTCCTCGGTGCGCCCCACTGCGGCCATCTCCGGCGCTGTGAAGATCACCGCCGGCACACAGGCCACATCGTATCGCTCCGCCATACCAGCGATGGCGCCCGCGGCCACCAACCCCTCCTTGCTGCCCTTGTGGGCCAGCATGGGTTGCCCGGCACAGTCGCCAATGGCGTAGATGTGGGACACCGCGGTGCGCATGGTGTCGTCCGTCGGAATGAAGCCGCGCTCGTCGGGCATCAACCCCGCCTGTTCCAAGCCCAAGCCCGCGGTGAACGGGCGGCGCCCCACCGTGGAGACGATCTGATCGCAGTTCAGATCCTGCTCACCCTGGGGCGTGCGCACCTTGACACACAGGCCGTCTCCGGTGACCGAGTACTCCTGGGCCGTGGACTCCTTCATGAGGCGCACCTTGCGCTTTTTCAGGGAGCGCTCGATGACCTTGACACAGTCCTTGTCCTGCCCCGGCAAGGCCCCGGCGGTAGCCTCCAGGACGGTGACCTCTGCACCTAGCTTGCGGTAGAGGATGCCCAGCTCCAGACCGATGTAACCACCGCCGATAACGACCAGGTGATCGGGCACACGGTCCGGGGCCAGGGCCTCGGTGGAGGACCAGACATGCTGACCATCGAAGGCGAACCCGGGAATCTCGATCGGCGTCGAGCCCGTAGCAACTACGAAAACATCGGCGCTCAGCTGTTCCACGCCGCCGGCGCCGGCCACCTCAAGCGTTTGGGGATCCACAAAGCGCGCCGTGCCTGTCAGCTGCTTGATACCGTGGCTCTTGAAGAGCGAACCGATGCCGCGGGTCAGCCTTTCGACGATGCCCGCCTTCCAGGCGACGAGTTTTTCCACATCCAGCTCCAGCCCCTGGGCCGTGATGCCCATGACCCCGGCCTTGGACACGCGCTCCAGGAGAGAGCCCGCAGCGATCAGGGCCTTGGAGGGAATGCAACCGACGTTGAGACAGGTTCCGCCCAACTCCCCACGCTCGACGACGGTGACGCTTTGGCCCAGCTGAGCCAGGCGAATGGCGCACACATAGCCAGCGGGGCCAGCTCCGATGACGACGACCTGACGGGTAGGATTGTCTCGACTGGGGGTGTTCATCTCTATGCGCGTGTTCTCTGCCGGTTCATAGCGGGAAGGCCCCGCCTCCGGGCTGCGCTTCCCCGTGGCGCTCGGCCACCTCTAGGAACCTGTTGTACTGTTCTCGCAGGTGGCGTGGCACCTCCGAATAGACATCTTCCACCAGCGTCTTGAGGCGCACCGGCGGAGCCGCCTCCTGTTCGTGGATAA
Organism: Planctomycetota bacterium; assembly: GCA_036011365.1. Lineage (GTDB taxonomy): Bacteria > Planctomycetota > UBA1135 > UBA1135. The sequence continues at coordinate 11,236 of DASCNH010000037.1, forward strand.
CCGCATCAATCTCCGCCAGAAGGTCCTGCTCCAAGTCCCCGGCAGCGCCTTCCGCCAGCAGGTTGGCGCGCACCAGAAAACGCTCCATGCGCTCCAGGGGATCGCGCTCTTCCCAGGCAGCCACCTCTGCGGGGTCGCGATAACGGGAGGGGTCATCGGAGCTCGAGTGGCCGGAAACGCGGTAGGTGCTGAGCACAATGAGGCTGGGGCCGGCACCCGAGCGGGCGCGCCCAAGAGCCTCCTCCATGGCCATCCGACAGGCCAGCACATCGTTCCCATCGACCTCACGGGAGGGAACTCCATAGGCCGCGCCCTTGTCCGCGTAGGATTCAGCGGCAGTCTGGTCCCGCGAAGAAAGCGAAATGGCCCAGCCGTTGTCCACCAGCACGAAGACGACGGGAACGCGCCAGATTCCTGCGAAGTTCAGGCCACTGTGGAATCCATTGGAACTGGAGGCTCCGTCACCGAAGTAGACCGCGTGTACCTCGGAGCTGCCGCGTTGGCGAGCGGCATAGGCCGCACCCACTGCATTGGGGATCTGCGTCCCAATGACAGATGACCAGCTCGGGTAGTGAGACGGCGCGTGCTGGAAATGGTTCGACATCTGGCGGCCCTTGGCCGTGTCATGGCTGTTGCCGTACATCTGGGCCAGGTACTCGGCCAGCGGCAGCCCGCGCATCAGGGCTGCCCCGCCTTCGCGCAGGCCAGACCACAGCCAATCGTCTTGCTCCAGGGCCGAGGCCGAACCGATGATAGCCGCCTCCAGGCCCTTGGCAGTGCCCACGAAGCCGATGCGTCCGGCGCGCTGCAGATCGAGCATGCGCCGGTCGACACAGCGCACACGCAGCATGTGTTCGTACAACTCAAGCAGGCGCTGGGGAGCAAGCTCGGGCAATTGAGCGACGGCCCCGCCGTGCTGGTCTAGCACCTGTAATCGGTCTGCGGACATGTGGCTCCCGGCGAGGCTCAAGGGGTCAACAGGCCCGGCGACTCCAACAACTGCCGCAGGTAGGCCAAGAAACGGGCACCGTCGGCTCCGTCCGCCAAGCGGTGATCAACGGAGAGCGAGAAGTTCATGTACAGACGCACCTCGATCTTGTCGCCCTCCAGCGTCTCCACCACGCCCGGACGCTTGACGATGCGGTGCACACCCAGGATGGCGATATCTGGGAAGTTGATGATGGGCGTCGCCAGGGTTCCACCAATGGAGCCAGCGTTGGTGATGGAGAAGGTACTTCCGCGCAACTCATCGGCCTTGACACGTCCCTCACGGGTGCGCTGGGCGAGCTCCCCCAGCTCGCCGGCCAGCTGCATCACCGTCTGGTCTTGAACGCCGCGGACCACCGGCACGATCAGGCCATTGGGCGTGTCAGTGGCGATTCCCAGGTTGATCGCAGCGCACTGAACAATCTCGCCGGCCTGCTCATCAAGGTAACCGTTGAGCATCGGATGGCACTCCAACCCCAGGGCCACTGCTTTCATGATGAAAGGCATAAAGGTGACCTTGACGCCCAAGCCCGCGCCCAGTGCCTTGGCCTTGGAGCGCACGGTCACGAGATCCGTGACGTCCACCTCCTCCACAACGGTGAAGTGGGGAATCGTATAGACCGAGCGGCACATGGCCTCAGCGATCTTGCGGCGCACACCACGGAATGGAATACGCCTGTCGCCGGCTGACGCCACAGGCGTACTCGTCTGGGCAGGCGCCGAAGTGAGCCGCGCGCCCTCGCGGGCGCTGCCGCCTGCCCCGGCATGCGCTTCCACATCGGCGCGGCGGACGACGCCGTTTCGGCCGCTGCCCGCCACCTGAGCCAGGTCTATGCCCAACTCTCGGGCCACGCGTCGAGCACTAGGCACCGCCGGCACTCGGCCGCTGGCGGCCTTCCGCTCGGGGGCGGCACCAGCCGGCCCCGCCAGCACAGCAACCGGTGTGTGCGTGGCCTCTGCGGGCTCAAGCTCGCCCCCAGGTTCGGCCGTCCCCGCCGCTCCTTCGGTCTCCAGGTGAAATATCACGCTGCCCACGGGCACAGTATCGCCCTCCTCCGCCAAGAGTCGCGTGAGCTTGCCCGGTGCCGGAGCCGGAATCTCAACCGTGGCCTTGTCGGTCATGACCTCCACAACCGGTTGGTGTTCGGCGACGACATCTCCCACGGACACCAACCATTTCACGATTTCACCTTCTGCAGTACCCTCGCCAATGTCGGGTAGTTTGAATTCCAGTGTCATGGTTGAACGCTAGCCGGGGCTAGTAGTTGTGGGCCTCTTCAATGGCATCCAGCACGCGGCGTTGGTCTGGGATGTAGTGATGTTCGAGCGTGTTCGGGAAAGGTGTGTCGAATCCCGCCACGCGCCGCACCGGGGCTTCCATGTATTCGATGGCGTTTTCGGCGATGAGCGCACTGATCTCAGCGCCGTAACCACAAAACCGCGGAGCCTCGTGCACAGTCACAACACGGCCCGTCTTGCGCGCCTGCTCGAGCACGCCCTCTTCATCCAGGGGCAGGAGCGTGCGCAAGTCAATGACGTTCACGCCGATCCCCTTCTGGGCGGCCGCCTCAGCGGCAGCGCTGACCACCGGAACCATCGCACCGTAGCAGAAGACTGTCACATCGCGGCCTTCGCGCACTACGCGTAGGGTCGAGAGGGGCACCAGTTCATCCGCATCCGGCACCTCTCCCTTGACGGTACGATAGAGCGCCTTGGGCTCCATAAACAGGACCGGATCAGGATCAGCAATGGCCGCCAGCAAGAGTCCCTTGGCATCTGCAGGCGTGGAGGGAATGACAACCTTGAGGCCAGGTGTGTGACAGAAGTACGCCTCACCGGACTGGCTGTGGTAGAGGCCGCCGCGAATTCCGCCGCCATAGGGTGTGCGGATCACCATGGGTGCCGTGTACTGGCCGCCGGATCGATAACGCAGCTTGGCGGCTTCGGACACGATCTGATCAAAGGCTGGAAAGATGAAATCCTGAAACTGAATCTCGGCCACCGGGCGCAGGCCATTCATGGCCATGCCCACGGCTGTTCCAATGATGCCATCCTCCGATAGCGGCGTATCAAAGCAGCGCTGGTCACCGAACTCCTCCGTGAGGCCTTCCGTAGCCAGGAATACGCCGCCCTTGGGGCCCACATCCTCGCCGAATACCAGCACGGAATCATCCGCGCGCATGGCGCTGCGCAACCCGTCATTGACGGCCTGAATGAGTGTTCTCGTGGTCATGATCGAATCCCGTTAGAGGGGAAAAGCCCCGTCTCCGGCAGAAGGATCACCGAGCCGCTTGGCCAGGTCGAAGGACTCCTGCCCCTGCCGGCGCAGGTGCGCCGGCAGGTCTTGATAGACATCGCTGAAGACCGTCTCCAGGCCAGGCCCGGGTGTCTTCTCGGCCTGCTTGGCAGCCGCATCCACTTCCTCAAGCACTTCACCCTCAAGACGCTTGCGCACGCCCTCGTCCCACAGCTCGCGCCGGGCAAGGTAGCGCTCGAACCAACGCACGGGGTCTTTTTCCTCCCAGGCCTCTAGTTCCGCCGCCGGCACATAGCGCGTGGGATCGTCGGAGGTCGAATGCCCCCCCATGCGATAGGTGCGCGCCTCGATCAGCGTCGCACCCCCTCCGGAACGGGCCCGCTCCACCGCCTGGCGCGTCACATCACGCACGGCCAAGAGGTCGTTGCCCTCCACCAGCACCCCCTCAATGCCGTACGCCCGCGCTTTCACGGCGTAGCTCTCGGAAGCCGTCTGCTTGGCGCTCGGACAGGAGATTGCCCAGCCGTTGTTCTGACACAAAAAGATGACCGGCGCCCGCCAGACGCCTGCGAAGTTGAGCGCCGAGTGAAAACCAAGGCTGGAGGTACCCCCATCGCCGAAGCTCGCCAGGCAGACGCGGTCCTCCCCGCGCAGCTGGAAGGCGCGTGCTGCTCCCACGGCCTGGGGCAGGTGCGTGCCGATGGGCGATGAGATCGAGACGAAGTGAATAGGTTTGACAAAGCTGAAGTGCACGGACATCTGGCGCCCCTTGGCGGCGTCCGCGCCGTTGCCGAACATGTTGTGCATCATCTCCAGCGGCTGCACGCCGTGGTAGAGCGCCATGCCGAAGTCACGGTAGCTGGGGAAGATCCAGTCGCTCTTGTCCAGGGCGCTGGCGGCTCCCACTGAGACGGCTTCGATGCCGCGATTGGGAATAGAGAAGCCGATGCGACCACTGCGCTGCAGTTTCATGCAGACTTCGTCAAAGGCGCGCACGGTCAGCAGCGTACGATAGGCGTGTAGGAGTTCGGCCGAGCTCAGGCCTGGGTCATGCCCCGTGGCTACACCTTCCAACGTTGTCACGCTGAAGGGGCTAGGGGGGGAGCTGGTAGACATGAGAAGGAGGGGGTCAGGATCTAGTTCTGACCGAAGTGCAGGCGCGCGAAGTGCTCCGCGGCCCGATAGCTTGAGCGCACGAGCGGGCCAGAGGCGACATGGCGGAAGCCCATGGCCAAGCCCAGATCTTCGTACTCGGAAAACTGCTCGGGCTTCACATACTCGCGCACCGGTGCATGTCGTGCGCTGGGGCGCAGGTACTGACCAACGGTCAGGAGGTCGACCTCAGCGGAGCGCAGGGCCTGCATGGTCTCCAACACCTCCGCCCGGCTCTCCCCGAGCCCCACCATGAGTGAGGACTTGGTGAGGGCGCCCGGGGCCAGCTCACGGGCCCGGCGCAGGGTCGCCAGGGAGCGTTCCAGGGAACACTGTGGATCGCGCACCTTGCGCTGCAGTCGCTCGACGACCTCCACATTGTGGCCTAGGACCGCAGGCCTGGAAGCCATCAGCACTTCCAGGTCCGCTCCCAGGTAGTCAGGGATCAGTGTTTCAACGATGGTCTGCGGCGCCCTGGCGCGCACGGATTCCACGCAGGCCGCATAGTGGGCAGCCCCACCGTCGGACAGGTCATCTCGGTCGACGCTGGTAATAACCACATAGGACAGCTTCAGGCGTGCCACGGCGCGGCCGACATTGCCCGGCTCGGCCGCATCAATGGCCCGCCCTTGCGAAGCTGTATCCACGGCGCAGAAACGGCAGCGCCGCGTGCACACATCCCCCAGCACCATGATCGTCATGGTGGCCGCGTCACCACGCCAGCATTCACCCAGGTTGGGACAGCGCGCCTCCTCACAGACAGTGTGCAAGCCCAACTCTCCAACCAGGTCCTTGAGCCGCGTGTACTCCTGGCCGCCTGGCAACTGGACCTTCAACCAGGCGGGCTTGCGCCCGAGTTCAGATCCACGCTGTCCAGTGGTGGCGATGCTCTCCGGTGTTGCTTCCTGTGTGGCCATGGCTGAAAAACAGCGCAACAGAATAGCACGCCTGCGCAGCCGGGGTCTGCCCCACCGCGCCTATCTCCCCCTCAAAAACAAGCGGATAGCCCTGTCCCCATATCTGCTAGCCGGGCAGTGCCGCAGTACACCCCACTGCGTCCGTCTAGCTCATGAAGGGGGCCACCGCGCGCCGCAGAGCGGGGGTGTCGAGCTTGGCGATGGCACGCATCTGGATCTGCCGCACACGTTCCAGGCTGACTCCCAGCTCCCGGGCCACTTCCGCCAGGGTGTGACTCCGCTCTCGCTCGATGCCAAAGCGCATGGCGAGCACAAAACGCTCGCGCTCGTCCAGGCGCTCCATGGCTCCGCGCAGACCATCGGCCAGGGAAGTCTCCTCGAGGGACGTGTCATAGGGCCCCTCATCCGGTTCGTAGCCGATGGCTCCGGCCAGGTCATGGCCGTCTTCGCCCTCGATCAGGGCGCGGTCAAGGGAGAAGGTCGGATGCTGAACCCTGAGCGTCGACTCGACGACGCTCTCCGTAAGCCCGGTGCGCTCGGCGATGGCATCGATGCTGGGGGCGGGCCCGAGGGCTTCCGCCGCGCGCTGCACATGCTTGCTGGCCTTTTGCAGGTAAACGGGAACACGAATTGTGCGTCCGAAGTTGTAGAGGTAGCTGCGAAAGGCCTGGTTCAGCCAGTGAACAGCATAGGTCCGGAAGAGCAGGCCACGGCGCCATTCGAAGCCGTCGGCGGCCTTGAAGAGGGCCATGGAACCCTCCTGGATCAAGTCCAAGCGCTGGGCCGCACTGCGCGCATAGCGGTCAACATTCAGCAGGATGAGGTACAGATTGCGCTCCACCATCTCCGTACGCAGGGCGTGCAGCTCCTGCCAGCGGCGGCAGACCGGATCCGGTACAGAGCACTCCGCGCAGGACTGCTCCAAGCCGCGCTCCGGCACATGACACCAGGCACTTTCCAAGTCCTCAAGGGAAAGGTTCTCACTCTCCAGGGCACGGGCCAGGAGCAGGCGCGCCACCTCCATGCGCCGGGCCAGCTCCTGCTCTTCCTCACGCCCCATGGGCAGAATGCGATCGACCTCCTGGCGCAGCTGCTCCTCCACCGAAGCGGTCTTGGGCGCGCGCTGACCTCGCGTCTCGTCCCGCCACTGCCAGCTCGCACGCACTTCCAAGCGCTGCCGATTCTGGTCGATCTCCCGCGCCAACTCTGTCAGGCGCACCTCCCCAGCTTCATCCGCATCAACGACCAGGGCCCGGATCATTCCATCCAGGGCCTCATGACTGATAACTGTCTGTCCCAAACTGTTCCCTCGTAGTTCTATGGTGGCGGCTCGCGCGGACAATCCGCGGCAGGCCAGCTTTCCGGGAGTGAGGGGGGGGCGACCTGAGCCACCGGACAGCACTGTGCCTGAGCCGGGAATGAGCCCCAACCGAACCCTGTTGGTTGAGACGAACTCGTCGCCGGCGGCGGGACCGGAAAGCCAACTCATGCCGCCAATACCTTACGCTTGCGTAAGGGTACAGCGCCAGGGCAAGAAAACCACCTCTAACTCGCAAAAAAGCCAGGTCCCGGCCCCCGAGCCCCGCGCTTGGGGGCCTTGAAACCGTGCTCGTCCCCGGCGAGAGCAGCGCTCAGGCGTCGGCGGCCACGCTATTGGGGGCGTATGCCTCCTGCGTTTCCTGGGGGATGTACTCCTGCAGGTGCTCAAGCTCCGCCGCCTCGCGAATCAAGTGCCGTCCGATCACCATGCGCTGGACCTGGTTGGTGCCCTCGTAGATTTGGAGGATCTTCGCATCCCGGAAGTACTTGGCGATGGGGTAGTCCTCCATGAAGCCGTAGCCCCCGAAGACCTGTACCGCATCCGTGGCCACATCCATGGCCACATCCGTGGCATAGCACTTGGCCAAGGCGGCCATCTTACTGGTGTTCGGTCCCGGGCCGGCGGAGTCAATGGAAGCCGCCGCCGCATACACCAACCAGCGCGCGGCTTCAGTCTTCATGGCCATGTCCGCCAGCATCTGGGTCACCATCTGGTGACCGGAGATCGGCTTACCAAACTGTTGACGCCGATTGGCATAGACATTCGCCAGGTTGAGCGCCCCCTGGGCCGCCCCCACCGCCTGGGCGGCCACTCCCGGGCGCGCGTAGTCGAGGGTCGCCATGGCATGGCGGAAACCCAATCCGGGGCGCCCTCCGATCAGATTGCCCTTGGGTACGCGCACATTGTCAAAGTGCGTTTCAACCACGGGTACCGTGCGGATCCCCATCTTGTCCTCCACCTTCTTGACCTCGAAGCCAGGGGTCCCCTTCTCCACCACAATGGCGCTGATACGCCGCGACTTGCTGTCCGGATCCGTGACGCAGAACACCGAATAGATATCCGCTACGCCGCCGTTGGTGGTCCACTTCTTCTCGCCGCAGATGACCCATTCATCACCGTCCTCATAGGCGCGCACCGCCAATCCGCTGGCGTCCGAGCCGGCAAACTTCTCCGACAGGCAGAAGGCCACCATCTTCTCCCCGGAGGCAACGTGGGGCAGCCACTTCTGCTTCTGCTCCTCAGTGCCGCCGAGGATGATCGGGAATGACCCCAGGGCGTTGACCGCGAAGGCCACGCCAAAGCCCGAATCAGCCTTGGCCAACTCCTCGGTCACGCCGGCCAGCGCCAGCACCCCGGCACCGTGCCCGCCGTACTCCTCCGGAATCCAGGTCCGGAACAGACCAGCCTTGGCCACCGCCTCCTTGGCCTCCCAATTGTATTCCTGGGCCTTGTCGTATTGGGCGGCCTTGGGGCGCACATGCTCGTCGGCGATCTGACGGGCGAGGGCCCGCAGCTCGCGGGCCTTCTCACTAAAAATGATGTCCTGCATGGTTCCTGTGGGTGTTGTGATTCTCGGATCGGGACCTAGGGGGAGCGTCAAGTATAGCGTCAAGCACGCAGGCGCACGATCTGGCGTTCCGCCTCCCGGTCAAAGACAGCGCCGGAGAAGTCTCCGTCCACTCCGGTCACCTTGAGGCCAGCGGCCGCGGCCAAAGCCTCAAGCTCAGCTGGCTCATACAGGCGTACATCCTCGCGCCAGCGACGCTCGGACCCATCCGCGGCACCCAGCACCACCCGCTTACGCACCCGGCGCCCATCGGAGCTCAGGCTGCGTTCCTCCGTGACCTTCCAGTCCCCACCACTGCGCTCACTGCGCGGCACGAGTGTGCGGCGGATGAGATCGGGATTCATGAGGTCCAAAAAGGCCAGCCCCCCGGGCCTGAGCACGCGCCCCAGCTCCCCCAGGACCTCGCCGTTTTCCCCATCCGAGAAGTACCCAAAGGAGGAAAAGAGCAGGGTCACGCCGTCAAGCGCCTGTCCGCGGAAGGGGAGGCGCCGCAGATCACCGCGCAAGACGCGACCGGCCAGGAGCTCCCCGCCTTCCTCACCGGGCACCTCGCGCAGCAGCTCCTCCGAGAGATCCAGCCCGCATGGGGCGAGCCCCTGCTCGGCCATGGCCACGCCGTGGCGGCCGAAGCCACAACCCGCATCGAGCACGCGCCCCGTCAGGCCCCGGCCACACAGGTGCGCGATCTCCCGGCGAGCCGCAGCCAGATCGCGATGCGGGTAGACCACCCGGTAGGAGGCGCGAAAGGCCTCCACATACCAGGGCGCCCCGGCAGCGCCCATCAGCCCCCGGCAGAGAGCGTCAACTCGAGGTCCAGCGAACCCGTGGCAGCCACCAGGCTCGCCTCCACCTGGCCCTCCTTGCTCTCGACCAGCCCATCCGGGTCGTAGCGCACGACCAGGGTCAACTCCTGGTCAAGGGCGGCGCTGGCGCCCCCCATGCCGTGGGTGTTGTCCAAGGTGAAACTCAACAGGCGGGCGCTGCCATCTGCGCTCAGCGCTGCCTCGGAGATTTCATACTTGCGCACCAGCGTCAGGAGGCCGCTCCCAACCTGGCGGCCGATGATGAAGACGCCCCCGGTCTGCGCCGTGGCCAGCTCCCCTTCCAAGCGCACGGTGCCGCCATAGAGCGGCTCGCCGGGCTCCTCGCCGCTGCCCCCATGGGGCGCCGCCAGGGCCACCGATGCCGGGCCGCCGATACCGTCCGCCCCGTGGGGAGAGGCGGGCTGATGCGTCGCGGGCTGGCCGCTCTCCTGGGGGGACACGTGCTGGGGTGCCTCGCCGCAGGCCCCCAGGCTGATCAGGCCCGGCAGCAGGATTAGTAGAAGGTGGAAACCAAGGGCAGGTCGAAGAGTCTGTTCCATGACGCCATAGTATCTAGTGCCGCCCGGAGATCCCACCGCATGTCATCCCCCACCCTACCCCTCGATCGCGCCACCCGTGAACTGTACGAAGACCGGGAGCTGGCACCCTGGGCCCTGCGCTCGGCACAGAGCAGCGGCCGCCACCACGCGGAGCCCGAGGACGAGCTGCGCACGGCCTGGGAGCGGGATCGAGACCGCATCGTCCACTGCACCGCCTTCCGGCGCCTGATGTACAAGACGCAGGTCTTCGTCAACCACCAGGGTGACCACCTGCGCACGCGCCTTTCCCACAGCCTGGAGGTCAGCCAGGTGGCGCGCAGCGTGGCCCAGGCCCTGGGCCTCAACGAGACCTTCTGCGAAGCCCTGGCCCTGGCCCACGACATCGGCCACCCGCCCTTCGGCCACCGCGGCGAGGCGGCCTTGGACGGAGCCATGGGCGAGCACGGTGGCTTCCGCCACAACGCCCAGGTGTTGCGCGTGGTAGATCTCCTGGAACGCCGCAGCCCCGACTACTCCGGCATCAACCTGACCCGCGAGCTGCGGGAGTCCCTCCTGAAACACGAGAAGCGCGCCGACTGGCCCGCGGAGTTCGGCCAGCCCCCGTCGCAGCCCTGGCTCGAAGCCCAGGTCGTCGACCTGGCTGACTCCACCGCCTATCACCTGCACGACCTGGAAGACGGTCTCTTCGCGGACATGTTCACGGAGGAGGATGTGCACGCCGGCGTCGACCTGTGGCGCGAGGCGCGGGCCCTGGTCGAGGAGCGCCACCCGGGTTTCTTGGAACGCACGACGGACACTAACCTGCGCAACAAGCGCATCATCAACCAGCTCTTCGGCCTGACGATCAACGACCTGATCGAGACCACCCACGCCCGCCTCGCCACCGGCCAAATCGCCACGCCCTCGGCGGCGCGCGCGGAACGACGCCCCACCCTGGGCCACGGGAAGACCATGACCCCGCGCGTGATGGAGCTGCAAGCATTCCTCTGGGCGCGTTTCTATCGCCACGAATACCTGCAGCAGTTCTCCGTCCACGCCGAACGCATCCTCTCCGCCCTCTTCTCGAAGTACGTGGCTGACCCCAAGGAAATGGCCCCCTGGTACCGCTCCTGGGCCCAGGAGGTCGGCGTGCCCCGGGCCGTCTGCGACTACCTGGCCGGCATGACGGACCGCTTCGCCGAACTGGAGTACAAGCGCCTGGTGGGCTAGGCGCCGGGGCGGGAGGAGAGCGGCTGCCCCTTCTTTTACCACCGCCCGCCGCCCCGCATACTCGGACGCCCGGCCATGTCCAAATCCCCCGCCACAAGGCCCGCGGTCCCCACCCGCGGCGCAGGCTCCCCGGGAGTCGGGGCCGCCCTCTCCGTCCTCGTGCCCTTGACGATCCTCCTGGGCCTCATCTGGCGCTTCGACTTCCTGGTAGACGACGCCTTCATCGCCTTCCGCTACGCGGTCAACTGGGCCAGCGGCGAGGGCCTGCGCTACCACCTGGGCTCGGCCACCCCGGTTGAGGGCTTCAGCGACCCGCTCTGGGTCGCCCTTTTGGCCCTGGGAAAACTGCTGGGCTGCGCGCCTGAACTCGCGGCCCGCGCGCTCTCTGTGACCTGCTCCGTGGCCTGCCTGCTGCTGCTGCGCCATACGCTCCAACGGGACCTCTCCCTCGGCGCCGGCGCCGTGTTCCTAGGCACCCTGTTCCTCGCCACCTTCACGCCCGCCGCCGTGTGGGCCACCGGCGGCCTGGAAACCGCCGCTTTTTCCCTGGCCATCTTCGCCTCCTGGCGCCTCCTGGCCTTCGGCGGCGGCACCCTGGAACGATCACTGGCCTGGCTGCTGCCGGGAATCCTCGTGGGCCTGCGCGTCGAGGGCCTGGCCTGGGCCATGGGACTCTGCCTGATCACACGCCAGGGAAAAGCTTCCCGGGAAGCAACGGGCATGGAGCGCAACCCGCGGCGCACCTTCCTCATCGCAGCTCTGCTCGCCGGTGCACTGCTGACCGCCGCGCGCCTGTGGTGGTTCGGCGAGGCCGTACCAAACACGGTGCACGCCAAGTCCGGCTTCTCCCTGGAAGTGCTGCAACGCGGCCTGCGCACGTTGGCCTCCTTCGGCCTTGTACACCTCTCCGTGCCGCTCATCGCGCTGCTCTTCCCCCTCACCCAGCGCAGCCCCCAGCGCGGACCGGCACGCTCCGCCGGCCTCATGCTCCTGGGTCTCGCCACCTGGAACATCTTGGTGGGCGGCGACTGGATGCCCTTCTTCCGCTTCCTCGCCCCGGCTGCGCCGTTCCTGGCCTTGCTCCTCGCCATCAGCCTGGATGCGCGCATGCTCCCGGGCGCGCACAGGCGCTTCGGACCCTGGCCCCTGGGCCTCTTCGCCTGTGCCCTCTCCCTGGCCCCGGCCTTCGGCTGGCATCCAATCCCGCGCGAGTGGCGCGCGGCCATGAACTTCCGCTCCTTCCGCACCGGCTATCAGACCGAGCTGGAGCGCTGGCAAACCGGGGTGCGCAATGTGGAGAACTTCACGCGCATCGGCCTCGGCCTGGCCCAGGTGGAACGCAGCGACGCCACGCTCGTGGCCGGCGCCATCGGAGCCCTCGGTTTCTACTCCGGCGCGCACATCCTCGATCGCAACGGTCTGGTGGAAGCGCGCATCGCCCGCGGCCCGGTGACGGAGACGCGCTCGGCGGGCCACGACAAACGCGTGCCGCGCTCCTTCTTCATCGCCGACCGTCCCACCTGGTATGAAGTGCTTTTTGTGGATCACGAGATCACCGGCGGCCGCTTTGATGCCTTCCGCCGGGCGACCGCCATTCTGCACGGGCGCGTGTTCGCCGACCGTAGCGAGGCGGCGCTGCTCGACTGCACCCAGGCGGTCGCCTATCCGCTGCGAGCGGAGGGCCCCATCCCCGGTGGCTCCTCCCTGATCCTGCTACAACACACTGACGACGAGCAGATCGCCCGAGATTTCTGGAGCGGCTTCGGCCCCTGAGCGCTACGGAGTGCGCAGGCGATCGGCCGGGCGCACATCCAAGGCCGCATGCGGGTGGGCCAGGTAACTGCCATCCCCCTCCGGCAGGTCCGCGCCGCTGCGGGCCAGGGCCGTGTAGACGGCCACCGCCACCGCGTTGGCCAGGTTCAGGCTGCGCACACCGGAGCGGATGGGGATGCGCACGCGTCGCTCCGGGTGATGCGCGATGAGCTCCGCCGGTAGCCCGCTGCCCTCGCTGCCGAATACCAGCACCGCATCCGACGCGAAGTCAGTCTCGAAGAGCGAGGTCCCCCCGCGTGCCGTGAACAGGTGCAGGCGCTGCGCCAGGGGGCGTTCGCTGCCCTGGCCCAACCCGGCGGCGGCGGCGGCCCAATCCCGGTGGACCGCGAGCTCCACCAGGGGCCAGTAGTCCAGGCCGGCACGCTTCAGATAACGGTCCTCCAGGGAGAAGCCCAGGGGCTGCACCAGGTGCAGGGTCAGCCCCAGGGCCGCCGCCAGGCGCGCGGCACAGCCCGTGTTGTGGGGGATTTCGGGGTGGACGAGGACGATTTCCACCGGGCCACTGTACCGAAGTGATGCCGGTACAAGGGGTTGTGAGCCGGGTCCAAATGCCAGTTGGGACGCCGCTCTCCCCTGGACCCATGGGTTAGGCCTTTGTTAGGGTTGCGCGGGCAAGGAGACCCGACCACGCCCACGAGATGCACCTTGACGCCACATCAAATCACCTCGCCCGGGACGGCCGGCCCCCCCCCGCTACTGCGCCACGGAAGCGGGAGGGCGGCTCGGGAAGCTGCGACATCAGCTCCTCGGGTTCTCCTCGCACCTATTCCATGGACAGCGGGCACCGGCGTGGGGCACGCGACACAAAAACTCCTCGAACGTTTCGCCCTGCGCAGCGTGGGAGACCTGGCCCAGGTCCCCCGGGAGGTGCTCTTCGCCAGCTTCGGCTCCCTCGGACTGGTGCTTCACGAACGGGCCCGGGGCATCGACCGACGCCCGGTGGAGCCCACCCATGAACTGTCCAGTGAACTAAACGGTGACGAACTGCTCAGCATCCGCGCACCCCGTTCGATCAGCCGCAACAGCACCTTCGAACCGGAGGAGGCCTGCCGTTAACGGGTCGCGGCCATGCTGGCCTGGCTCATCGAACGGGCGGCCACGAGCCTGCGTGAGTTCGACCTGCGGGCTGGCTCCCTGGAGATCAACCTCGCCCATGTGGACACCCGGCCGCCGAGTGCCCGGCGTGGGGTGCGCGACGCCGGTCGCAGCCGGCGTAAACGGCGCAGGTTCAGCGTCCCCACGGATTGCACCGGTTGGCCGAGTTCCACGGTGGACGCATCACCCTGCGCGGCTGGCCCGCGGCCACCCGACGCCTGCAAACGGAGGAGGGCCACTGGATGCGCTTTCTGACCCTGGAAGACGAATCCGGCATCGCGGAAGTAGTGCTCTTCCCCGATGTCTATCGTCGGGACGGCCGCCGCCTGGCGGAACGCGGCTCCCTGTGCATCACCGGCGTTGTCGACGAACACCTCGGAGCCCACACCCTGCGTGCGGAACGGATCTGGTAGGGTGGCCCCATGCCCCTGATCAGGACCGTCGCCGACCTCGACTTCAGTCCCTCGGAGCTCCCCCGCGTGCCCCGTCCCGGACGAGTTCTGCTCGCCGATCCACGGGACTTCGATGTGCGCTATGCCATCAACCCACACATGCTGGATGCCGCGGGCGAACTCCTGGTCGTCGACCGCGCCCGGGCCCAGGCGCAGTGGCTAAACCTGCGCCGGGCCTGCGACGAGCTGGAGCTTGAGGTCATGGTGCTGCCGCCCCTGACAAACCACCCGGACCTGGTGTTCTGCGCCAACCCCGCCCTGCCCCTGCCGCCGGGCCTGGAGGGTCCGGAACCAGCCATCCTGCCCTCGCGCATGGCCAGCGCACAGCGCGCCGGCGAGGTGGAGCACCTGGTGAGCTTCCTCCGGGCAGAAGGCGTCAAGTGCGCACCTGCCCTGGAAACCAGCGCCCCGCTCGAAGGCACCGGAGACGGCCTCTGGCACCCGGGGCGCCGCCTGCTCTGGGCCGGCGAGGGGCCGCGTTCAGGGGAGAGCGCCTGGGCCGAACTAGCCGAGCGCTACGACCTCCCGATCCTGCTCTTGAACCTCGCGGACAAGGACTTCTACCACCTGGACACTTGCCTGGCTCTCCTGGATGGCCAACGCTGCGCCTGGTACCCGGAGGCCTTCGACGCCGCGGGTCGGGAACTGGTGGAGTCCGTGTTTCCTGAACGCCTGGCCGTCCCTGAGAGCGAGGCGCGCACGCGCCTGGCCTGCAATCTGGCCTGCCCGGATGGACGCACGGTCCTGCTCACCAGCGGCTGCCCGGAAACGGCCGCTGGCCTGCGTTCCTGGGGCTATGCCCTCAGGGAGCTGGACACCGGTGAGTACCTCAAGGGCGGCGGCTCGGTCTTCTGCATGAAACTGCAGTTCTGACCCCTGGCACGCGGACCAGCATGGCGGATGCAAGGGGCCAGGCTTAGAAGGCGGGCTAGTCCTTGCGGTTGTAACGCAGGCTGACGTTCTGCTGCCCCATCTGCTGCAACCGTTCGGCCTTCTTTTTCAGCCCCATGTTGTGGGCCTTGGAGACGATGCTCTTCACTGAACGGTCAAGCCGCTTGGCTATGGCCAGATTGGGTTCCAGGGGATAGAGCTCGCGGAGGAGCTCCAGCTCACTATCCGTCCAACGGGGCATGCGCGTGGCGGCCTCGCCGGTGATGCGCCGCACGAAGGCCTTGTCCTTGGCCAGGCAGAGCCGCTGAGCCTCCTCGCGCAGGGCCTCCACCGGCTTGCCAAAAATCAGGGAAAGGTCCTCATCCTTGCGTGTGCCGTAGAGCCGCTTGAGCTCGGCGCTCTCATCCTGGGTCCAGCTGGCCGGACCGACGATGCGGCCCGTGTTCAGCATTTCGATCTGCCGCACCACCTCCGCTACAGGACGGGACATTATTTTTGCAATGACCTTCGGGGTAGTGGCCCCCAGGTACTTCTTGAGCTTCCTCCCGTCCTCGGCTGTCCAGAGACCACTGTTCTCCGGGGCACTGAAGACCTGCTCAGCCATTCTGCGCACGCTGCTGACAGAGCGGTTGAGCTCCCGGGCCACGGCGGCGTCCCCTCGCAGACCATAGATCTCCCGGAATCTAGCTATCTCCGCCTGGGACCATCGGCCCCGGCGCGGCTTGGTGGGCTTGTCACCGCCCCAGTTGGTGTGTTGCACAGAGCTCCTTGCTTCTTGGCCCACACTATACCAAAAACTCCGCCGAATGCTGCATTTGACCTGGAGCGGGCGTTGAATGGCCCTGTTCAGGCCCTGCCGGTCCCCGGCTCACTGGCCACTCGCCGCTCATGGAGGGTGCGCTTCAGCCGCTGAAGAGCCTCCACGGCATCGGCTGAAGTCGTTGCCTGGCAAAGACTTCCGGCAAGCTCACGGGCTTCTGTGGAGCTCGTCCCGCGCACCGCCAGCTTGACCTCGCCGAGAAAGTTGGGGGCTACGCTGACGCCGCTGAAGCCCATGCCCAGGAGCGCCAAAGCCGTGGCGTAATCGCCGGCCAACTCCCCGCAAACGCTGGCGGGCTTGCGCGCCGCCCGCGCCGCGGCGGCTATCTGGGCCAGGGCGCGCAGGACCGCCGGGTGGTAGGGATCGTAGAGCTTGGAGACAAGTGAGTTGTCCCGGTCAACGGCCAGGATGTACTGGACGAGGTCATTGCTCCCCACGCTGATGAAGTCCACCTCCACGAGGAGGGTGTCCAGGGTGAAGACCGTGGCCGGCACCTCGATCATGATGCCGACTGGAATGTCCTCCGCCGCTTCGTAGCCCTGCTCCACAAGTTGGCAACGCACATCGTTGAAGATGGCGCGCACGGCCCGCACCTCCTCGATGGAGGTCACCATGGGGAGCAGAAGACGCAGGGAGCCGTGGGCGCTGGCCCGCAGGGCGGCGCGCAGTTGAACGCGCAGCAGATCCTGCCATTCGAGGGAGATGCGCAAACCTCGCCAGCCCAGGGCCGGGTTTGGCTCCTGGGGAGTTTTGAAATAGGGCAACTGCTTATCACAACCGATGTCCAGCGTGCGCAGGGTGACCGCCTTGTCACCCATGTGCTCCAGGACCCGCCGATAGAGGCGGTATTGCTCCTCCTCCGAGGGGAACTGGGTGCGTTCCATGTAGAGGAACTCCGTGCGCAAGAGGCCCACCCCGTCGCAATGCTCACGGGGAAAGGTATCCAAATCACGCACGCTTTCCACATTCACTTCCACCACAAGCTCCTCGCCATCGCTGGTTACGGCGGGCAGACCCGCGTGCAACTGCAAGTAGGCCTGGCGTGTCTCCCGGCGCGCGCGACGCTCAAGGAACAGGTCCACATCCTCCTGCCCTGGCCTGAGTTGCACGGTCCCCGCGTCCCCGTCAACCCAGAGCTTCATGCCCTGCTCCAGGCGGGCCAGCAGGTTGGGCAGGCCAACGACACAGGGGATGCCAAAGGAGCGGGCCAGTACCGCGCCATGGGAGAAGCGCCCGCCGGTCTCGGCCACCACCGCCAGGATCCGCTCTCGGGCCAGGTAGGTGACCAACTTGGGCGTCAACTCCTTTGCCGCCAGGATCACGGTGGATTCGCCGGAGAGAATCCGCTCCCTGTTCTTCTGCATCAGGTAGTCGAGCACGATGCCCCAGGGCTCCGCCAGGTCTGCCGTGAAGTTGCGCACGGACTCGCCCTCCATGCTCTGCATGGTCTGGCGCAGGCGGTCAATCAGGCTCTGCACCGCAGCCTCGGCGTTGATGCGCTGCTCGCGAATCGTCTCGATAGCCCGCTTCAGGGCGCCGGGATCCTCAAGCACCATGCGGTGTACGCCGAAGATGCCCGCCTCCTGCTCGCCCGAGGCCTTGGACACGGCCTCCTGCTGTCGGGTGAGCTCCAGTGATGCGTCCGCCACCGCCCCTCGCAGACGCTCGATCTCCCGCTCCACATCCTCCGCGGCCACAGACCAAGTGGGCACGGTACCAGACCCGGTGCGTACCACATGGGCCGCACCCAGGGCCAGCCCAGGGGCAACGCTGACTCCGTTTACGATGCGTTTAGTCACCATGGCCGCACCAAGGGTACCTCCTCGGAGGATGTTTCGCACGGCGGGCCGATTGGGCTCAAGCGTGACGAGGTTTTCTCCCGACGAAGGAACATGCCCCCCCTCCCGCAGCATATTCCCGGCAAGTGGCTCCCGAGGCCGGTTTCAGAGTCCTGGGACCTGGACACCCCGCCCCAGCCCCCGGAAGGGGAGGGTGACGATGAGTGGATTATCTGCGTGGAGTTGGAGGAGGACGAAGTCGACCCTGCCTCCCCCTCCCACTGACGCCCTACTCTGACGGGGCCCCTTCTTCCGCTGCGCACTCCGGCGCCACCACCGTTTCGGCCGCCTCTGCTGCAGTTGACTCGTCCGCGGCCTCGGCGCCCTCAGCTCCTCCAGCGGCCTTGGACTCGCCCTCGGGAGGAGCCGTTGAAACATTCTCCGGGGCTTCCCCGGTGGTTGTGCTGGACTCCTCGGTCGGCGCGGGGGCCACCACCGGCGGCACCTTTTCCTGACCTGCCTGAGCAGGAGTCGTCGACTCTTCAATAGCCGGGGACTTGCCCTGGCTACCGGCATCGAAGAAGGCCGCAAAAGGACTCCAGGACCCCGCCTGGGAGCCGGCCACATCGAGCTTGCGCAGGTCGACCCGTTCCTCGCGCTCACCGCGCCCGCCCCGACCACCGCGACCACCACCACCACCACCGTAGCCGCCGCCACCGCGGCCACCGCCGCCTCCGCGGCCACCGCCGCCTCCGCGGCCGCCTCCGCCCCGGCCCCCGCCACCGAGGCCATCGCGGCGGGATTGGGCCGCTCGCACATTGGACTGCGTTTCCCGCTCACGCCGCGGCCGGCCGCCGGAGCGTTCCCCGCGCCCCCCGGAATGCCCACCCTTGCCGCCGCCGCCGCCGCCGCCGCGTCCGCGCGGGGCTGAACGCTCAGCATGGGGCACATTCTTGAGGGAGATAGCCAGGCGCTGCCCGGGCTTCTCGAGAATACGTCCGCGCACTACCTGCCCGATACTGAGCACCTCGCGCGCATCGCGTACATAGTGTCCCGAGACCTCGCTGATGTGGATCATGGCATCCTGCTCGAGGCCCACATCCACAAAAGCGCCGAAGCTGGCCACGTTTGTCACAACGCCCTCGAGGACGCGGTCCTTGGTGAGCCGCACGGAATCCACCGGGCCCTCGAGCACGCGCACCAGGGGCAGGCGCGGCCGGGGATCACGGCCAGGGTGCGAGACCTCGCGCATCAGATCGCGCCAGGTGTACTCGTCCACCTCAAATGAATCCCGGCGCAATCCCCGGGTCAGCCCGGCGCGCCCCAATCCCTCCCGGGCGGTGACCCCGGCGGCCTCCAGCAGACGCTGGGCCAGGGGGTACTGCTCCGGGTGTAATCCCGTGCGATCCAGGGGTTCATCGGGGCCGGTCACCCGCAGGAAGGCGACCGCGTTGGTCCACTCTGCCTCGCTGAGCAGACCATCCCCACGCAGTTCCTCCCGATTGCGGAACGGGGTCTGCGCGGCGCGCGCGGCCAGCTTGCCCGCCGCTTCCCGGTTCAGGCCGGGGACGAAGCCCAGGAAGAAGGCCGAAGCCTGGTTCACATCGCAGCCCACCAGCGCCACGCAGGATTCGATCACCTCGCGGTATGTGCGCTTCAGGTTGGCCTTGCTGACCAGGCCCTGTTCGACGCCGAGACCCAGGTAACGCGGCTCCACCTTGAGCAGTTCCTTGAGGGGATCCTGAAGCCGCCGGGCCAGGGCCAGGGCCACGCGCCCAGCCACGCTGGCATCGGGGAGATCCTTGCGGGCCCCCTCGGAGTTCGCGTAGTGAGTCAGGCCCGAGTCGAAGACCACGTGCACCACAAGGTCGAGTCCGGCGGCTGCCAAGGCAGCTCGCAGGGAGGGAACAGCGGCCCGCGGCAGCTTGCCGTGGCCCACGGCCAGGGTCCGGGCACGGCTCTCCCCCAGGGCCGCCTTGAGCTCCAGGCCCAGGGCGGCGGCGTCCTTCTCCGCGGTCTCAATCAGCGTGCCGGGTCCGGCCGGTTTGCCATCTTCATCCACAGTGACAAGCTGCCAATCCCCGCGGGCACTGACATCCACCGCGGCCACCGGGTGGCGGCCACAGGGCGGCGTGAGCAACACCTGGCGCAAGTGCTGGGCCAAGAAGCGCAGGGCCTCGTCATCGCCACGCTCCTTGAGCTCCAGGCGGATGTCGCCTTCGAGCATGGGCAGGATGCGCACCTCCAGCGCCCGGCGGGCGACCTCGCCCAGGACGCCCTCGAAGGCCGGGTTGCGGTGCCGCGAGAGGACGGCGAGGACCTTGGGCATGGCCACCTCGCGTTCAAGGCTGATGGCTGTCGTGAGCACGCGCTCCTTCTGGGCCTGGCGCAGGGCCAGCAGACGGTGGCCCTGGAGCTGCCGCATGGGCTGGCGGATCTTCATCAGGGAGCGGTGTCGTCCGGCCTTGTTGTCCGGAACCAGGGACTTGACGCTCAGAACTCCGCGCTTGCGCAACATGCGTCGGATCAGTCCCCTCAGGCGGGGATCGCGTGAGAGGCGGTCGGCCAGAATGCGCATGGCCCCGGCCAGGGCCTCGGCCTCCGTATGAATGCCCCGGTCGGGGCGCACGAATTCACTGCAGGCCCGAGCCAGCTCGGGCGTCAGAATCTCGTCGGTCTTGAGGGCCACACTCGCCACCATCGGCTCGGCGACGGCGGCGGGAGCAACTGCCCGGAGCTTGACTACATTAGCCTCAGCCGGCTGTGGTTCTGATGATTCCGGTTCCGGTGATTCGGAAACCGGGGGCTGCGGCTCGGCGGGCTCAGGCTCCGCAGCTACCTCCGGCTGCACCTCAGCTGAGGCCTCGGCTGCGGACTCGGCGGCAGCTGCCCCCTCTGTCGGCTCCGTGGCCTCCGGGGCATCCGGGGCATCCGGGGCCTCCGTGGCATCCGTGGCCTCCGTGGCTTCCGGGGCATCCGGGGCCTCCGTGGCCTCCGGGGCCTCCGGGGCATCCGGGGCATCCGAGGCATCCGGGGCATCCGGCGCAGCCTCCTCCACCGGTTGTTCCGTGTCGGTGGCCTCAGCCCCCTTGGGCGCACTCGCCCGGAAGGGGGCCACGAGTCGATCAGCCAGCTCTCCCAGACCGCGATCGAGGGCCAGCTGCACCTCCGGCTCCGGCCGCCGATGGGGCAACAGCAAATCCTCGAGCTCGAAGCGGTCCACGCTCTTGCTCACGGCCTCGAGGTCCTTCGCACCCACGCCTTCGGTACCCTCAAGGGTACGCAGGATCGTCGCCCGGCGGCGATCCAACTCCTCGAACTGCTGGCGCGTCCTTTGGATGCGCCGGATGGCGCTTTCCGGGAGCTCCCCGGTGCTCCCGCGCCGGAAGCGACCGATCAGTGGCGCGGCCAGGCCGGCATCGAGCATCTCCAGCACGGCATGGACTTGCTCGGGGCTGGCTGAGTATTCCCTGGCAAGGGCTTCAAGAATGTGTGTGGCAGTCACTGGAGATCCCCCAAAGGAAGTGTGTTTGGGTAATCGGGATGGCCTGGGCTCCGGTTCCAAGCGCTGGCGTGAATCCTACCCCGAAGTGCAGGTCATGCGCCACCCGGCCCCAAAGATGCTATCAGAACACTGTCCGGAGAGCCGGTGGGTGCGGGCGGGTACCGCTCAGGCGTCGGCGCTGGTCAGCGGCACGGCCCCGGAAAACGCCTTTGCAAAGCGCATTCCCGCGGTTTCGTCGCTGCCCGTGATGAGCTGCCCGTCAATCGAGACCGGGCGCGGGGAATAGCGCCCCCCGGCGGCGGTGATCTCTGCGGCCAACTCCGCGGCACCGGCCACGCGCCGTTTTTCCAGTAGACCAGCTCTGGCCAGGACGGCCACGGAACGGCCCCAGGCCCCCACCGGCATGGCTGCGGAAGCGGCTCCCTGCAGGAGCCTCAGCACCTCCGGATCGGAGGCCATGCTCTCCGCCGTATCTCCACCGGCCAGCACGAGCCCCACGAAACCAGCCAGGGACTGCCCAGCCACGGGCCCGTCCACCAGGAACTCATCCTGCAGGCTGCCCTTGAGCGTGTCCTCCGAACGCGAAGACACGCAGCGGGTGGAGACATGCACGGCCTCCAGCGCTGAGCGCACATGGCGCAGCACCTGCTCGTCGAAGGCTTCCGGCGGGACAATCACAAGCACCGAAGCGGGGTAGTGCAGGATGGGAATCCCGTCCGCGTCCACGGCCGGGGCTTCGTCTGAGGCTTGCTCTTGGGACTTGACCATGGCTTCAGATTGCTGCGCCGCCCGGGGCCCGTCAAGGGCCCGGGGCCAAAGCCACTGCGCCCGGGTGCCTGGCGCCCTCAGGCCGGTAGCTCGAAGATCGAGACGCGCGTTTCCTCCGCCAGGAATCCGGCGCCATCGCAGACCGTCCAAGCCACACTCTCATCCAAGCCCGGTACGGTCCAATCGCCCAGAGCCCTCCCGGTCAGCATGTCGCGTACCTCCAGCCAGGCCCCGCGCATGAGGTAGAGCTTGTCGTTGTTGCTGTGCACGCGCAGATCCGGCAGGTCATCCACCGGGGCACAGCCGAGCACCTCGTGCCACAGGGGGGCGTCTCCGCTCTGATGCTCGTGCCCCAGGGCCACCAGGGAAAGGGTATCCGCAGTGGCGCTTTCGTCGTGGGCGGAGAGGGCCGAGAGGTAGGTCTGCATGGCCTCGGGCGTCAGCAGTCCGAGGATATCCGCGGTGGATATCACCAGGGCGCCGGCCCCGACCGCCAGCTCGTGGATCATGTCCTGGACCGGGCTGAGCACCACATGGGAGAAATCCCCGGTACCCGCCTCAAGGCACAGGACACCCTGCTTGCCGGTGTTGGTATTGGTGTAGACCACAAACACATGGGATCCCCAGCGCCCGATGTGGTGGAAGCGCTCGCCCTCCCGGGAATACTCCCAGGCCTCGGTCAAGGCGTCGGTCATGAGGCCGAAGATGCGGTTGGGCGTCAGACAAATGCAGACATCCCGCTCCACCAGGGCCACGTCGAAAGGCTCAATGCTCGCCGCGGTCATCAACTGGCCGTCCGTCAGCGACATGCGCACGATGCGATGACCGTTGGCACTCGGCCCCAGCACGACCAGGTCGTTCTCCGCTCCGAAACCGGCGCCGAAGCCGCGGCCATAACCCACCTCGCAGGGAGCCAGCCAGAGGGTTTCGCCGGTGTGGCGATCGAGGGCTCCCAGCTTGCCGGGGATGACATCGTCCAGCCACATGCCTCCGGCCGGCGGGTCATAGCCATGCAGCAGGACGGGGCCCTCCGGGTGAATGGCAATGCCATCCACCTCGCTGCGGATTTCCCGGGTCCAACGCCGTCGAGCCGTCGTGGTCATGGCGCAATCCTAGGCACCGGCGGGGCCCCTGCCAACCACGAAACAAATCGGCTGGCAATCCGCGTGATTACTCTTCCTTGAGAATCTTTTCCGCGATGGCGGCTGGCACATCACGATACTCGGCAAGCTCCATGGAGTAGTTGCCACGCCCTTGGGTCGCCCCGCGCAGGGCGGAGGAGTACGCGAACATCTCAGCGATGGGCACCATGGAGCGCACGATGCGCAGGTTGCCCTGGCTGTCGACCTCCGACACTTCCCCCCGGCGGGAGTTGAGGTCGCCCACCACGGCTCCCAGGAATATTTCGGGGACGCGCACTTCGACCTTCATAACCGGCTCAAGCAACACCGTGTTGTGCTCAGTGGCCTCCCGGAAGGAGAAGACGCCGGCGCTGTGGAAGGCCATCTCGCTGGAATCCACATCGTGGGACTTGCCATCATAGAGGGTGGCCTTGGCGTTGACGAAGGGGAACCCGGTGGTACCGCCACCGGCGAAAGCCTCGCGCAGGCCTGCTTCGACGGCCGGGATATACTCCCGGGGTACGTTTCCGCCGCGGATCTTGTCCTCGAACTCGAGGCCACCATCTTCCGTCTCGAACGGCTCGTAGCGCACATGGATAACGGCGAACTGGCCACGCCCACCACTCTGGCGCACATAACGGGTCTCGACCTCCCGCAGTTTCCTGAGACGCTGCTTGTAGGCCACCTTGGGCTTGCCCGTCTGCACGCCGCACTTGTAATCGCCCTGGATGCGGTTAACCACAACCTCGAGGTGTAGCTCGCCCATGCCAGAGATGACGAGTTCGCCGGTCTCTTCGTTGGTCGAGGCCCTGAAGGTCGGATCCTCGCGCATCATGCGCCCGATAATCTCCGAGAGCTTGTCGCGATCCTCGGAGCTCTTGGGCTCCAGGGACATGGAGATCACAGAGTCCGGGAAGACGATCTTCGAGAGGGCGATGGGCTGGTCCTGATCACAGAGGGTGTCCCCAGTGACCGTGCGCTTGAGCCCAATAACCGCGGCGATGTCGCCGGCGGGCACGCTGTCGAGTGCCTCGCGCTTGTCCGCGTGCATCTGCACGATGCGCCCAATGCGCTCGGTCTTGCCCGTGCGCGGGTTCAGGAGCTTCTCGCCCTTGCGCAGGATCCCCGAGTAGACACGCACGAAGGTCAGGTCGCCGGTGGGCTCGGCGATGGTCTTGAAGGCCATCAGACTGACCGGCTCGGATTCCTGCGGCTTGCGCACCGCTGACTCGCCGGGCCGGTCAGGGTTGTCGCCCTCCAGGGGTTTGATCTCCAGGGGCGAGGGCAGGTAGTCAATGACCGCATCCAGCACGAAACGCACGCCCTTGTGCTTGAGGGCCGAACCACAAACGACCGGTGTCAGGGCCAAATCGAGGGTCGCCTTGCGCAGGGCGGCTGTGAGCTGCTGCTCGCTGATGTCGCCATCTTCCACGAAGATGTCCAGCAGCTCCTCGTCATTCTCGGCGGCCGCTTCGAGCAGGTCATGACGGCGGGCCCGGGCCTCCTCAAGGTATTCGGCGGGCACCTCTCCCTCGTGATAGGAATGGCCATCGCCGTCGTCGGGGAACTCGATGTACTTCATGCGCACCAGATCCACGAAACCCCGGAAGTCCTTCTCGGAGCCGATGGGCAACTGCAGGGATACGGGCCGAGCATCCAGGCGCTCGCGGATCGACTGAACCGCGGCCCAGTAGTCGGCACCGACCCGGTCCATCTTGTTGATGAAACAGACGCGGGGCACCCCATAGCGATCGGCCTG
>DASCNH010000038.1:0-21357 GCA_036011365.1 Planctomycetota bacterium
AGATCGCCGCCCACGCCGCGGATCTGGCCAAGGAGCACCCCGGCGCCCGGGCCTGGGACGACGCCATGAGCCGCGCCCGCTTCGGCTTCCGCTGGGAGGATCAGTTCGCCCTCTCCCTGGATCCGGAAACTGCCCGCACTTACCACGACGCCACGCTGCCGGGCGAGGGCGGCAAGAGCGCCCATTTCTGTTCCATGTGCGGCCCCCAGTTCTGTTCCATGCGTATCACCGAGGACCTGCGGGCCATGGACGCCCAGCCAGCGGAGAGTGCGCCCGCCCCGGCCTCGCCCGAACCCTCAGGCAGTTCCGCGTAGCGCAGAGCTCAGGCGCACCTCCAGCGCCCTGCCAAGAAAGGCCACTGGGACTGATAGAAGATCTCCGCCCCCCCATGTTTTAGGCTGCCGAGCGTGTTCGACCTCCTGCGGCGCAACCGGTCCTTCGCGGCCCTCCTGGTCACCCAGTTTCTGGGGGCCTTCAACGACAACGCCTTCAAGCAGCTCGTGCTGCTGGTGTCGCTCTCCGTGTCCCTCACCTGGGTGGCCGAGCTCGGCTGGGCGGCGGAGTCGGGCCAGGCCCTGGCCAGTGCGCTGTTCGCGATCCCCTTCGTGACCTTCGGGGCCCTGACGGGGACGCTGGCGGATCGTGTTTCAAAGTCGCGCATCATCGTCATCTCCAAGGTGCTTGAGGCGGCGGTCATGGCCCTGGCCCTGGTTGCGTTTTTGCTGGAGAGCTTCCCGGCGCTCTTAGGTGTCATCTTCCTGATGGGTCTGCAGAGCACCCTCTTCGGTCCGAGCAAGTACGGCTCGATCCCGGAGATGGTGGAGACGCGGGACCTCTCCCGGGCCAACGGCCTGATCCAGATGACGACCTTCCTGGCGATCATCTTCGGCGCGGCCGTGGGTGGCCAGCTCCTGGAGTCTTTCGAGGGACGCCTGTGGGTTCCGGCGCTTCTCTTCCTGGCCATCGCCGGCACTGGCACGGGAACCTCCATCCTCATCAAGCGCTTGCCGGCGGCGGACCCGGACAGACGCTTGACCTGGAATGTGTTCACGGAGATCCGTTCCCACTGGCGCGTGGCCGCAGCTGACCGGACGCTGATCCTGTGCCTGTTTGCCAGTGGCTTCTTCTTTCTGGTGGGGGGGACGCTGCTCCTCATCATCAACCAATACGGCACCTGGCTGGAGCTGGGCGGCGGCGACATCGGCCTGCTCCTGGCCCTGCTCTCATTGGGCATCGCCGCCGGCAGCCTGCTGGCGGTAAAAATCAGCGGCGACCGCATCGAGGGCGGTCTCGTGCCCCTGGGCCTCTTGGGTATCGCCCTCTCGCTGCTCGTCGTGCGCCTCGATCCGCACTCCATCAACCACCTGCGCCTGGCCCTGGTTGGCGCTGGCATCTGCGCCGGCCTCTTCACCGTGCCCATCCGCGCCCTGATCCAGCACCGCCCGCCCCGGGCGGAACGCGGCGCGGTCCTGGGCCTCTCGGAGGTCATGGACTTCACCGGTGTCCTGGCCTCCTCGGCGGTCTTCTACCTGCTCCACGGTGTGCTGCGCCTGGAGCCGGCGGACATGCTGCTGGTCGTGTCCCTGGGCACGGTTGTCTTCCTCTTTGGCACGCTGCTCTTCACGGCTGAGTTCGCCGTGCGCCTGGCCCTGCTCGGCCTGGTCCTGGGCCTCTACCGCATCCGCGCCCACGGCCGTCGGAACTTGCCCGAAGAAGGCGGCGGCCTGGTGGTCTGCAACCACCTCTCTTTCATCGACGGCTTCCTGGTTTCCGCCGCCTGCCCGCGGCCCATGCGCTTCTTGATGTACGCGCCCTACTTCAAGCTGCCGATCGTGGGCGCCTTCGCACGATTCATGGGTACCGTGTCGGTCAGCAGCGAGGACAGCCGCGAAGCCAAGGACGCCTCCATCGCCGCCGCCGCCGAGAAGGCCGCCTCCGGAGAACTCGTCTGCATCTTCGCCGAGGGCGCCATCAGCAGGAGCGGCGCGCTCCTGCCCTTCGCCACGGGCCTCGAGCGCATCGCCACCCGGGGCAACATCCCGATCATCCCGGCGGCCCTCGACCGCGTCTGGGGCAGCATCTTCTCCTTCGATCGCGGCAAGGCCTTCTTCAAACTGCCCCAGCGCTTTCCCTATCCGGTGGATGTCACCTTCGGAGAGCCCCTGCCTCCGGAAACACCGGCCTGGGAGGTGCGCAACCGCATCGCGGAGCTGATGGCTGAGACGCGTCGGGCGCGCGGCTCCCAGCGCGGTACGCTGGCCTATCGTCTGCTGCGCGGTGGACGCCTGGCCGTCGGCCACGGCCGACGCCCGGCGCTCATCGATGCCACCGGCTGCCTGAGCCACGGGCGCCTGCTCCAGGAGGCCCTGGCCCTGGGCGCGGCACTGCAGCGGCGCCTCCAGGGCAGCCTGGCACGCCCGGTGGGCATCGCCCTGCCCAAGGGGCGTGATGCCGTGCGCGCACGCCTGGCCTGCGTGTTGGAGGGCCTGGTGGCCGAGCCCCTGGATGCGAGCCTTGCCCCCGGCCAGTTGCGCACCCTGGGCCGCGAACACGGTCTGGCCGCTGTGATCACGGAGAGCGGCGCGGGCAGTGCGGGGCAGGAGGGGCTCGCGCCCGAGTCCAGCGGCAGCACGACCGGCGAGCAGCCGGGCACGCAGCTCGTCTCCATGGACGAGCTGCGCCGCGCCACGGGCGCCCGCGATCACCTGCGCGCCCACTGGATCAGGCTCCTGCCGGCGCGCCTCGGCATGCGCTTCACGCGCGCCGCCACCGACCCCACCGCCGCGGCGGAGATCCACACCACCCGCGGCCGCACGGGCCCGCCCAAGCGCGTGCTGCTCTCCCACGGTGCCCTGCTCGCCAATGCCCAGGCTCTGCAACAGATGTTCAGCCTGGGAGTGGCCGACCGCCTGCTCTCGCTGCTGCCCTTCCACTACGCCTTCGGCTCCACGGTCACGCTCTGGACGCCGCTCCTCGCCGGGGCCGGCGTGTTGCTGCCGCCGGTGCGCTCTGACGGCGGAGACGCTGGCCTGGCACGCCTGCTGCGCGCCCGGCCAGCCACGGTGCTGGTGGGCACGCCCCGGGACGCGGAGCTCTCCCTCAAGACCCTGGAGCCGCAGGATCTCCCGCAGCTGCGTCTGGCCCTGGTGGGCGGCTCGGCCCTGGATCCGGAGCTGCGCGACGCCTGGCGGGCTCGCTTTGGACAGGACCTGCTAGAGGGCTACGGCTGCACCGAGTGCGCGCCGGTCATCGCCGTCAATGTGCCGCCTCCCCGGGACCCGGTCGAGCGTCAGCCCGGCGCCCTGGTCGGCAGCCTGGGCCTCGTTCTGCCCGGCACCGCCGTGCGCGTCGTCGATCCAGAGACAGGCGCCAGCCTGCCGCCGGGAGAGCCGGGCCTGCTCGAGGTCAAGGGACCCCAGGTCATGCTCGGTTATCTGGCCCGGCACGCAGGCCGGCGAGAAGGCATCCAGGTAGATCGCGACGCAGACCGGGGAAACGCTGCGCACCAGGGAGCGGGGCAGGTCTCGGGGTTGGATGGGGATGGTTGGTTCGCCACCGGAGATCTCTGCACCCTCGGCCGGGACGGCTTCCTGCGCATGGGCTAGTTCGAGCCAGGTCAGTCGCAATGCGCTATTTGCGCCACGGGGCGCTCAGGCGAGGTGCGGCTCCGGCGCGCTGGCCGTGGCCGGAGCGCCAGCGAGGATCCACTCGGCGGCCATGCGGCCCACGGCCGGGGAGCAGGTCATGCCGTGGCCGCCGAGGGCGGCGACCCAGAAGAGGCCGGCCACATCCGGGTCGGGGCCGATGCGGAAGTGGTTGTCCGTGGCGAAGGTGCGCAGGGCACACCAGAAGCTGGCCACGCCGGCGTCGGCGAAGGCCGGCAGGTGGCGGGCGGCCTTGGCGGCGATCTGCTCCAGGACGGCGGGGTCGGTGGTGCAGTGGTCGGGGTGGATTGGGGTTTGGTCGCAGGCGCTGAGGAGCAGGCCACCGCTCTCGGGTTTGGCGTAGAAGCCGTCGCCGTCGGACCAGGCGACGGGCCAGGCGGGATCGACGCGGGCGTTGGGTTCGGTGACGAGCAGGTGGCGGCGCTTGGGCGTCAGGCAGAGGCGGGAGCCGGCGCTGGCTCCCAGGTAGCCCGCCCAGCCGCCGGCGGCCAGGACGACGGTTTCAGTTTCCAGGGTCTCACCGTCGGCCAGGACCAGGCCGGTGATGCGGCGCCGCGGCGGGGGCCTCTCGCCCGGGGAGCGGTGTCCGGGGAAGGCCGCTGGTGGCCCGGCGCTGGCGGTCGAAGCGGAGGCACGCACTTCCTCCGTGGTGAGCGAGGCGACCGCGGCCCGCGTGCGCAGGGTCACGCCGCCGGAGCGGGCGCTGCGTTCATAGGCGGCCATCAGGGCGGCGATGTCCAGGTGGCCTTCGTCGCTCACCTGCCAGGCGGCGCGCCCGCGCGTGTCGTAGTGGGGGAGCAGGGCGGCGCTGGCTTGGGGGTCGAGCAGCTGCGTGCGGTTGCGGGCGGCGAGCACTGCGTCGCAGCCGGGCTCGAAGAGCATCAGCCCGCAGGCGTTGATGAGCGGCCTGTCACAGAAGCCCGGCGGCGGGCTGCGGAAGAAAGCGGCGCTCTCCTCCGCCAGGGCGCGCGTGGCATCCTCGGGGATGGCCGTGCGCAGGATGCCGGCGTTCAGGCCACTGGAATGTCGGCCGGTTCCCGGCTCCTTCTCCAAGAGGGTCACGGGCACGCGCTCGGGAACGCCGCGCCGGGCGAGCTGATAGGCCGTGGCCAGGCCGGCCACGCCGCCGCCGATGATGTGGATGGGCCCGGTCGGGGACGGCGCACTTGCTCCAGCGGGGACAGGGCCGCTGGGAGCGTTCGAACAGTCCGCGGGTGCGGGCATGGATCAGGAGTCCTCAGCAGGTGCTGCGGGGGACTCGTCGGAGTGCGGCGGGAGCTGCGCTGCGCTGCGCGCCAACCACGCCTCCACTCCCGCCGCCAGCACGGGCAGCGTGACGGCGCCGCGGGAGAGCAGGTAGTCATGGAAGGCGGCCAGGTCGAAGTGCTGGCCGAGACGCTCTTCCGCCAGGTTGCGCAGGCGCCGGATCTCCAACTGTCCCACCTTGTAGGCCAGGGCCTGGCCGGGCCAGGCGATGTAACGGTCCACCTCGTTGGTGGCGTTCTCCCGGGTCAGGAAGGTGCTCTCCACCAGGATTTCGATGGCCCGCTCCCGGGACCAGCCGTAGTGGTGCAGGCCGGTGTCCACGACCAGGCGTGCGGCGCGCCAGGCGTCGAAGGAGAGCATGCCCAAGCGGTCGAGATCTCCGGTGTAGAGGCCGACTTCGTCGGCCAGGCGTTCCGTGTACAGGGCCCAGCCCTCGACGAAGGCGCTGGAGCCCCCGTGGCGCCGAACCAGCGGCAGCTCGTCCAACTCCTGGGCCAGGGCGATCTGCAGGTGGTGGCCGGGCAGCGCCTCGTGCCAGGCCAGGGCCTCGGCCTGGTAGCGCGGGCGCGTGGCTGCCTGGTAGGTGTTCAACATGTACTGGCCCGGGCGCGAGCCGTCCGGAGCCGGGGGCCGGTAGTAGGCGATGGTGCTCTCGGGGGCCTCGTGCTCCGGGATGGGCGCCACGCGGCAGGGGGCCGCCGGCAGGTGCCCGAAGAGCGTGGCGCAGGCGGCCTCGGCGCGCACGATTGAGTCCCGGGCGGTGGCCTCCAGTTCCTGGGCGCTGTCGAAGAACAGCGCCGCATCCGTGCGCAGGTGCTCGCCGAGGTCCGGGACCGTATCGAGGCCGAAGAGCTTTCCTCCCAGCACGGACATCTCGGCGTGGATGCGTTTGAGTTCCGCGCGGCCGGTCTGGTGCAGCAGGCGTGGTTTGATTGCGAGACCCGTGTGACGACGGATGAGCAGCGCATACCAGGCGGCTCCGTCGGCCACGTACTTCAGTCCCGGGCGCGTGTCCGGGCGAGCGCGGGGCAGGAGCTCGCGCTTGAGAAAGCGCCGGTAGCGGGCGAAGGCCGGCAGGATGCCCTCGCGTACCTCCACCAGGATCCGGTGCAGGAAGCGGCCGCGTTCTCCTGGACTCAGGAGGTCATCTGCGGCGGGGACGAAGACCTGGCGTTCCCGGGCCAGGGATTCTGGTGTCAGGCCTGGGTTGGCGCGCCACAGTTCGCTGGCCCGAGAGGAGTCTTCGAACTCGCGAGCGGCAAAGGCGGCCAGGGTCTCGCCCGGGGCCAGTTCCTCCCAACGGCCTCCGCCCAGGGCCACGGTGGAAAGAGGCGAGGCGCGCACGGGCGTGGCGAGGATGCGGTCCAGTTGGTCGATGACGCGCGTGATGGCCGTGTGGGAGGCGCGGCGGCCGGAGCTCAGGCCCCCGCGCAGGGCGGCGGTGTGGTGGTCAATGGAGGTGCCAAATGCCGACCAGCGTTCGAGGAGCTGTTCCCGTTCACGGGCGCTGGCAGTGGGTTGGACTCCCGCCAGGGCCAGGAACTCCACCTGGGGACCGGAGCGCGCGTCCAGGTTCCAGGTGTGGGGTTCGATGCCCAAGCCGGTTTCCTCGGCCCCGAGTTCGAGCTCGGTGCGGAGCAGGGCATAGGTTGTGGAGTCGGCGCCGGTGAGGTGAGACGTGCCGCCGGAGTCCATGGCGCGCAGGCGGCTGAGAAAGGCACCCAGGGATTCGCGCCGGCGAGCCCTGCCCGTGGGGGAGTTGTCCGCGAGCCTGCCGTGGTGGCGCGCGTCGCCCAGCCAGGTGGCCCAGGTGGGGGACTCGAGCAGGTTCTGCTCCCACAGGTCCGTGCAGAAGCTGGCCAGGGCCGGATCCTGCACGCCCCCGCCGGAGTCGGACCAGGGCGTCGGGCCGTCGAAGTGGAAGGGCAGGGCCGAGCAGGCGCCGAGCAGCAGGAGGGCGGGTAGGAAGCGGGTGCGGGGGGCTGCCATCTGGGCCATCCTAGCCTTGCCCCGTCTCCGGCGGGAGGGTCGGCGGCCCCGTGACGGGGGGAGGCGCGGGCAGGCGCCTCAGGTCGAGCACGCGTGCCAGGGCGGAGATGACCAGGGTGTGGCGAATGCTCCCGGTGGCGATGGCGGCCAGGAGCTCCTTCTCCGCAACCAGGGTGACTCCGATGTCCTCGCCGCTGTCCAGGTCCTGGGGAGCAGTCAGCTCGACGCCCTCCGCCAGGTAGTGGTGGCAGGTGTTGTCGAGGAAGGCGGGGTTTGGTTCGACGGAGCCCAGGTAGGTCCAGCGCCCACCCGTGTGGCCGGTCTCCTCGCGCAGTTCGCGCATGGCGGCGGTGCGCGGGTCCTCGCCGGGGTCGATCACGCCGCCGGGGATTTCGGCGCTGATGCGCTTGCTGCCGAAGCGGTATTGGTGCACCAGGACAAAGTCGCCGCCGCCCGTGCGCGCGACCACATTGACCCAGTCCGGTGTTTCCAGCACCAGGCGTCTCAGCGCGGCGCCCGAGCGCGGGTGCAAGAGGGTGTCCCAGCGGGGGGTGAAAAGCACCAGGGACTCCCCCGGTTCGCTGGCCGTGCGTTGCCAGGGTTCGGGGATGGGGGGCAGGGGCATGGCGGGATGGGATGGGCGCGGTGGTTGAGCGGTCCGGGGGCTTGGGTTGAGCCCAGTCTTGCGGAGGGCGCAGGAGGGGCGCCGCGGCGCGGGGAGCAGTCTCGCACAAGTGCTGGCGCCGGACCAGGGACGCTTGAGCCGCGCACTCATGGACCGTCCTGCCCCGCGAGCTTGCGCTCAGAACTGCAAATGCCGAGCTGTCCCGCCGAGTCCGCAGGCCGTGGTCCGGGGGCTCCAGGAGCGTGCCGGACGACAGGAGCGGGTGGCAAAAAAAGTGGGCGCGACCCCCGCGGAGGGGTCGGCCCGTTGCGGTGTTTCTCGCTGGGGGTTTGGTCGGCGCCGCCCGGCGGCAGTCGGGACTCCACGCGGGAGAACGGGAGCCTCCCCCCATCCTCTCGGACTGGATCCGGCGGCTGCCGGGCAACGGGTTCCTCACGCCCGCCGGAAGCCCGGGAGCGGCTGAACACCTAGTGTCCAGAGCATGAGCCTAGCAGGATGTTAGGAAGCCGCAATGGCTAAATGCCCCTTTGTCTCGGTGGATTTGGATATGTTCTGCCAACTCCTGGCCCGCAACAGTGCAAGCGGGCCAGAGACGGCGAGCCGGTGACCACCGCGCCGGACCCGCTGCGCCGGACCCGCTGCGCCGGAACCGGTTCGCGGATAGCAGCGCTTTTCATGCTGCCCCCTCATTCGGGATTACCCATCATGCGGCCATGGCTAGCCAGCCCACAGCAGTTCGGCGGCGGGGAGGAGTCCCGGCCCTCTTCCTGGCCACGGCCCTTTGGGGTGTCACCTTCACGGTCATCGGTGGCGCTGTGCAGGGGCGGGACACCGGGGATCTGCTGATCTTTTTGACCCTGCGCTTCTCCCTGGCGACCCTGGCTTTCCTGCCCTGGCTGCCGGCCATCCTGCGCCAGGCCCGCGGGCGCGGGGCGGCTCCCTGGATCGATGCGGCCAAGGTGGGCGTGCTGCTCTTCGCTTCGTTTCTGCTGCAGACCCTGGGCCTGGTCCACACGACCCCCAGCCGCTCGGCCTTCGTGACTTCCCTGTCGGTGCTCTTCGTGCCCTTCATCGCCGCCTGGTTGGCGCGCCGCAAGCCCAGTCGCCTGCACCTCTACGCCAGCCTATTGGCCCTCGCTGGCCTCGCGGTTGTCCTGGCCCCGGACGGTCGCCCGGAACCCAATCTCGGCGACTGGCTGACCTTCGCCTGCGCGGTGGTCTTCGCCTTCGAGATCGTCGTACTCGAAGGGGCCGCCGCCCGCTCGCCACTCGGCATCCTGGCCCTGGGCCAGATCGCCACCGTGGCGCTGCTCGCCGGCCTGTGTCTGCCCTTCTGCGGAGTCGGTCTGGCGGACCTCGCCACGAGTGTGACCGGGGACGGCTGGCCGGAACTCCTGCCAGCTGTGGCCGTCACCGGCGTCCTCTGCACCACCGTCGCCCTGGGGCTTGTCACCTGGGGCCAGGCCCGCCTGCGGGCCGAGACCGTGGCCATCCTGTTCGCCCTCGAACCGCTCTGGGCCGCCCTCTTCGAATGGCTCTGGACCGGGAGCGGCCTGACCCCGATCCAATGGTTCGGCGGCGCCCTGGTGATCGTCGCGGTGTGCCTCGCCGCGCGCCCGTCGAGATAGGTCCCGGTCTGTTCTACCGACCGGGGAGATTACTCCGCCGGTGCCACGGACCCGATCCAGTTGTGGGCTGGACGCGTGTTGAACTCGGCGCGCCAGGTCCTGTGCTGCGCGTCCTCGGGGAAGGGCGTGTCCGGGCCGTAGGGATAGCCGGGCATGGCGTGGTGGGGGAGCGGCTCGACGAAGAGGGCTTCGACGGAGTTCGGATCGCGGTCCTTGGCCCAGCCGTCGAGGAACAGCAGGTAGTCCCGGCGCCAGCCTGCCGCCAGGGGCGGGAGGGCCGTGGCATCGAAGACCAGCGTCAGTGCATCGCCGGCGCCCATGATCACAAAGCGGTCGTCGATGGCTGTGACGAGCTCCAGCGTGTCGCCGTAGCGCGTGTAGTCCCCCGGGTGTTGGTTCCAGCGCGGCTGCGGGGCCAGGCGCTCCCAGTCAAAGCGCTCCGGCAGGTCGTCCCGTTCGGCGGCACTCGGCTCACTGAAGCCCCGGCGCCAGAGGTCGGCGGACTGGGGTTCGAGGGCCACCACGCGCAGCTCCGCATCGTCGTCATCCACGGCCAACACGATGCGGTCCCAGTACAGGCGCAGGGTGCTGAAGACGCGGATGCGCGGATCGGCCGGATCGATTTGACCGCTGACATCGATCACCATGGACTTCGTCTTGCCCGCGGGGAAACCCACCGGCGGGCCCAGGGGGCGCCAGGCCTCGGCGCCCTGGCCGCCGGGCACGGGCACGCTCAGGATGGGCGGCACGAAGTCCACGCCGGGGGTGCGGGCGGCGGCCATGTTGACGGAGGCATCGCTCCAGAAGAACCAGCCGGTGAAGACCAGGCGCAGCTTCGTCGCGCCGGCTATGGCCTGGCCGTCGAAGGTGAGGTCCAGGGTGTGGGGCGTGGCCAAACCCAGGAACTGGGGTGCCTGATTGGTGAAGGGCACCGCGTGCACATCATCCGCCGTGGACAGCTCCGCGGACCAGTCGCGGCCGTCGCTGCCCAGGGCGCTGCTGGGCGCCAGGGGCGCGCGCACACTGTGCGTGTGGGGCGCGGGGAAGGGCGGGAAGGTGAAGCGCTCGTCCGGGTAGATGGCCGTGTCCGCCGGGTGGTCGATCACATCCAAACGCACCCGGTCCAGGTAGGTCACCTCGCGCAGCTCCTCCGTGAACTGCAACCGCAGTTCCCCGTCCCGTTCCTTGAGTTGCTCGCCGGTCACGAGCACGAACTCGTCGTGGTCCGGCGGCACCAGGAGGCCCGGCGCCATGGGCAGGCCCAGGGGCGTGATGCCGAGCACGTCGCTGATGAAGGTGTAGGCCTCTCCGTTCCAGGCATAGAGGAACGGGCAGGAACCCACCAGCCCCGCCGCCTGGGTGAAGGGGCCGAGCAGCTCGCCGGTGTCATCGACGAAGGTCTGGCTGGAGAGTTCGAGATCCAGTTCCGTCTGAACCACTCCGTTGGGCCAGGTGACGCGCACCACATCCACCCACTCCCGATCCCCGACACCCACCACCGTGGCGTTCCCGTCCCAGAAGATGCGCCGATAGGCGGGACCGGCGCGCACCTCCACCACGGCCCCCACGGCGCGCTTGTTGTCCTTGAGACCCAGGTACTCCAGGCGGGCACCGCGGCCGGCGCTCTCGGTGCAGATCAGTAGCTCGCAGCCGGTTTGCGTGGGGCGCAGGCCGTCCAGGTCAAGATCCCCGTCGAGGTCCGCAAAGACCAGCGGTGCGCCGCGGCCCAGGGCCGCGCAGAGCTGCGCCCCTGTCCCGCCGACCCGCCCCGGGTCCGTGTCCACGCGCACGGCCCCCTGGCCGTCGCCGTGGACCAGGTCGCCGGTCCCGTCCAGATTGATATCCGCCAAC
Organism: Planctomycetota bacterium; assembly: GCA_036011365.1. Taxonomy (GTDB): domain Bacteria; phylum Planctomycetota; class UBA1135; order UBA1135. The sequence continues at coordinate 11,025 of DASCNH010000038.1, forward strand.
AGGGACCAGGGCGCTGGCTGCCCTGTGCCCGCGGGCAAGACGCCGTCGCGTGTGAAGGCAGCCCCGCCGCTGCCCGGTACGCGCCGCCAGAGCAGCGGCGCCCCGCCCTCCGCCCGGGCAATGGCCAGGGCGGCCAGGGGGCGCGCCCCGAGGGCCGCCACCACGGGCTCGTTCACAAGCCAGGGGCCCAGTGTTGTGTTCTCGCTACCGAAGTTGAGCTCCCCGAGCAGCCGTGCTCCGTCGGCGAATTGCCCGGCCCGCTGGTTGTCCGCCAGGAAGAGCCCGGCCGGCCCGCCCAGCAGGAGATCCACGTCCTGGTCGCCGTCGAAGTCCTCGATCACGCACCAGTTGAAGGGGCGCCCGGTGGGCAGACCGGCTTCGGCGGTTACATCGGTAAAGCCGCCCGCCTGACCTGCGGCCGGGGCCTCGGAGTCTCCAGCGCCTGTCCCGCCGCTGTCTTCTCCGCCAGGGCCATCCCCGCCGGGCGTCTCCCCCCCCGCATGGTCCTCAACGGTCTTGCGGTCCACCGTCGCCGCGCCGTCGTTGCGCAGGAGACGCGCTCCGAAGGGGCCGGCCAGGAGCAGGTCCAGATCGCCGTCGTGGTCGAAGTCCACCGGGGCGATATCCCGCGGCGCGTCTGGCAGGCGGGCGAAGGTCAAGCGGCTGGGGGTCCACGAAAACCCATCGGCGATCAACAGGGACAGCTCGCCCCCGCGGGCCAGGATGAAGTCCAGGTCGTCGTCGTTGCCCAGGTCGAAGGCCCGCGCCAGGCTGACCCCCGGCGGCGCCAGGGTCAGCGCTTCCCACTGGCCTGGGCCGCCGGGCTCCGCGCGTCCGCGCCGCGCCACCGCCAGACCCACGGCACCGCCGCCGGCCACCAGGTCCGGTCGTCGGTCACCGTCGAGATCCCGGACGACGAGCTGGCGGGCGCCGGCGAGCTGCGGCAGCTCGATGGCCGTGCTCGTGTACGCGGGCAGTTCCCGCGCCACCGGCGCGGCCCCGTCCCTGACCGGCGGAGGCTCCACCCAGCCCAGGTTGCCACGCGTCAAGAGCACGCTGGCCGGAGCCGCCAGACCACGCTCTTCCAGGTTGCGCAGTTCCTTCAGCAGCGGTGCCGCCTGGGCGCCGCGGCCCTCCTCCAGTTGGATGCGTGACAGGCGATAGAGGGCCGAAATGTACCAGGAGCCGCCGTGCTCGATGCCGACCTCCATGATCTCCAGATAGAGGCTCTCGGCCTCCGGGCCGCGGCCCAGATCGTAGAGGGCGGCGGCCAGGTGCAGGGCCGTGGGCAGGTCCCCGGGCGCGCCGGCGCGGGCCACCTGCAGATCCGCCAGGGCCGCTTCCAGTTGACCGGTCTGCAGGGCCAGCTGGGCGCGCATGTAGCGCAGGGCCGGGTGAGCTGCGGCCCGGGCCAGGCCCCGCTCCAGAATCGGCGCCAGGGCGTCGAGGCGGCTGTCGGCCAGCTCGATGGCGGCGGCGCGCACCAGGTCCTCCAGCGCCGGTGTGGATCCGGCCAGGAGCGGCGCCAGGGCCGTGCGTGCCTGGGGCAGGCGGTTGCCGCGGAAGTGGGCGGCGACGCGTTCCCGGGCCAGGGTGTCCTCGGTGCTGGCCGGTGCGGCGAGGTCCGTGTCCGGTGACTTCTTGTCGCCGCAGGCAATCAGAGTGAAGCAAGGGACGATTGAAACAAGCAGCGCGCCCAAGGAGATCTTCATGGGCGGCATCCTAACACCGGTCCAGGGAGCAACTCCATCCCACCGGAGGCTCCATCCCACCGGAGGTTCGGGCGCGCAAGAGGATCGGCCTCGCCGGAGATTCCCGGAGGCTGCGCTTTTCGCGGCCATGCGTTTCCCGTAGAAGATGCGGTCATGAGCGGTTCAGCCATGGAAGGTGTGGCGCGGCCCGGGACCCGTGGCCCGCGGGGACAGCGCGCCTGGCTCCTGGCGCTCCTCCTGCCGCCGCTCCTCTGGCCCCTGTGCGTGGAGCGCAACGGACCCGGCGCAGCCTTGCCCCTGGACGCGCCGGCCCGGGAGTTCTCCGGCCACCGCGCCCGGGGGGAGCTGGAGACGCTGCTGGCCGGCGTCGGTCCCCATCCCGTGGGCACGCGGGGGGCGCAGACCGTGCGCGGGCGCATCGCGGCGCGCCTCGGGGAGCTGGGCCTCGCGCCGCACATCCAGGACACCTGGGTGCCCAACTCGCGCGGCTGGATCGCACGCGTGCGCAATGTGTGGGCCAGCTTGCCGGCCACGACCCTGTCCACCGGTCTGGAACCGGAGGCCGCCGCCGGCACGGAAAGCAGCCAAGCCAGGCGGGACGCCATCCTGCTGCTCTGCCACTATGACTCCGTGGGCGCGGGGCCCGGGGCCGGCGACGACGCTTCCGGTGTCGTCTGCCTGCTGGAGATCGCCCGGGCGCTTTTGGCCGCCCCCGGCGTTCGCGAGCGAGAGCTGATCTTCCTTTTCGACGAAGGTGAAGAGGCGGGCCTCTTCGGCGCCCGCGCCTTCCTGGACGAGCACCCGGCGGCGGAGCGCGTGGGGGTCGTCGTCAACCTCGAAGCCAGGGGCACGGACGGCGCCAGCATCATGTTCGAGACCAGTCGCGACAACGCCGGCCTGATCGAGCTCTACTCGAAAAGCGTGCCGCGCCCCTTCGCCACTTCCCTGACCGGAGAGGCCTACCGGCGCATGCCCAACAGCACGGACCTGCGCCTGTTCCTCGACCGCGGCTATCCCGGCTACAACTTCGCCTTCATCGGTGGCGGCCGACGCTATCACACGGACCGCGATGATCCGGAGCACCTGTCCACGGCCACCCTCCAACACCAGGGAGAAAGCGTGCTGGCGCTCGTGCGCGCCCTGTTGGCCGTGCCCGAGCTGGCTGGCATCACCGGCGCCGGAGAGCGGGAGCAGGGCCCTGTGGTCTACACCAGCATCCTGGGCTGCCTGCTCCTGGCCTGGCCCGAGGCCCTCTCCCCGTGGCTGGCGGTCCTGGCCCTGCTGCCGATCATCCTCGTGCTGCGGCGCGCCCGGGGCTGCGGCCTCTTCCGCTGGCGCGAGCTGTTGCTGGCGACGCCCGTCGGAGCGCTCATCCTGGCCCTGCCCCTGGTCGTGGGCTATGGCCTGTACCGGGCCCTCTTACTGCTGACGGACCTGCCCATCGTCGCCAGCGCCCACGGGCTCCTGGGCGCGGGACTGCCGCGCCTGCTGTTCGTGGCGACGGGCCTGCTGCCGCTGCTGGCCTGCGGCCCCTTCCTGGCGCGCCTGGCCCGTCCCCTGGCCCTCTGGGCCGTGCTGGCCCTGGGCACCGGCCTGGCCGCCCTCCTGAGCGGCATTTTCCTGCCGGCGATCTCCTTCCTTCCCCTGCTGCCGGCCTTCACGTTGGCTGTCTCGGGCCTGTTCATGGGTGCGCGCCGTGGCGGCCCAAGGACGCCGGGCGGAAGACCTGCGCCCACCTGTTCGCCCGGGCCAGCGGGGATCCCGAGCGGAATGTCAGTCGGGGCCTCGGCCGGCGCCGCCGACCTTCCATCGGGCGGCGGCGGCGCACTCGGCGCCCCAGTCGTGATAGGTGCGAGCGGCGTCCTGCCCGTGGTCGCCGTCCTCTGCGTGCTCTGGATTCCCGCCAGCCTGTCGCTGGAGGAAGCCCTGGGTTTCGTCGGCGGCTTCGTCTGGAGCATTCCCGTCGCGCTCCTCAGCCTGGCCGTGGCGCCGCTCATGGTGGGAGCCGCGCGCCTGCCCCTGGCGGCCACGCGCCTCTGCACGGCCCTCCTGGCGGTGCTCGCCTTCCTGGCGTTCCTGCGCCTGCCGCACTTCTCCCCGGACATTCCCGCGCCCCTCAATCTGGCTTGCTACCACGACACGCAAGAGGCCCGTTGGCTGCTGCACGACTACGGCCTCGAACCCGGTCAAGACCTGGCACGGGCGGCGGGCGGCGACGGCCAGGGGGAGCTGTGGCTGCCCGGCGACGGCCACGCCTGGCAGCCCCGCTCCCGGGCGCCCTGGTCTCCGGGGGCACCGACCCTGGAGCTCCAATCCGAGGAGCTCCTGGACGACGCAGGCGGGGGCCAGAGGCGCCGCCTGCACCTGCTCTTGACCCCGGGCAGTGGCGGCGATGTGAGCGAGCTGCGCCTGGTCCTGGAAGGGGACACGCCCCTCTTGGCCATTTCAGTCGCCGGACATCCGCTGCGGCTCAACAGCGAGAGCCGCCGGAGACGCAACGGCTCCTTGCATGTCTACGGCATCCTGGGGTCCGGTGCAGAGCCCGTGGAGGTGGAGCTCCTGCTCCAGGGCAGCGGGGAGACGAGTATCTCGATTCTCGAACTCACCCTGGGCCTGCCCCCCTGCGGCGCCGACCTCCTGCGGGCAAGGGCGCCGGAGCGGGCGCCGCTCCAGGGCGGGGATCGCTCCATTGTCGCGGCCCATGTGACGATATGATCTAGCCCGTCCCCGCTAGCAGCCAGCGCCCCGCGTCCTGTCCCCCCGCAACTGGCTCGGCCGCTTCCGCCGCCGCCCGCGGCCGCCCACCCAGCCACGGCCCCGTCTCCCCCAGAGCATGTTCCTACCCCGCACGTCCCTCCTCATCATTTCCCTCGGCCTGGCCGCCTGTGGCGCGGAAGGGAGTGGTGATCCGTCCCATACATCGGCCTCCTCAGCTTCGCCGACGACACCCGAGGCAGCCGCGCCCGCGGCGGAGGAACAGGCGGCGGGCCCCGACCGACCCGCGGCCCCGCTGCCGACCAGCATCGAGATCGCCGAACCACTGCCGCGCATCCGTTTCCTCGAAACCGTGGAGGATCTCTCCGAGGAGGTCGCCGACAGCTTCCTGGATTTCTCGGCCTCGATCCAAAAGCGCGACTTCGCCGGGGCAGCGGAGTTCCTGGGCACGGACTTCGCGGCCACGGGCCTGGCGGAGCTCGAACTCGGCTCCAGTAGCGCCGGGCACCTCGGCACGTCCGACGATGTGTACTCCATCGACTCGGCGCGGATCGTCGGCGCGGCGGACTTCATGGCGGGTATTGAATCCTGGACCGGTCGCTGGGCGCGCATTGAGAATGTCCTCTGGAAAACCAAGGGCGCGGAGTTCCGCGCCGGAGAAGGGCCGCGTTGGGGACGCGTGCACCTCAAGGTCAGCATGCTCGGGGAAGACGGCGAGGGACGCCGCGAGGAGTTCAGCGCCTGGGCCTGGGCGCGCGTCGAACGCAGCGGGCGCGAGTGGTTTTTCACGCGCTTCGCCCTGGAGTCAGCGCACCTGCGCCGGGCCGCCGGCCCGCTCTTCACGGATGTCTCTGCCGAGGCCGGCGTGGCCCAGCGGGGCATCCGCTACGGCCAGGCCGGCAACGACACGGATCACTGGCAGGGCGTGGCCGCCGGGGATGTGGACGGCGACGGAATCTGGGACCTCTTCATGCCCGGGCGCGGGCGCAACTTCCTCTACCGGCGCAGTGCCGGGGGCGCCTTCCGGGAGCGGGCCGCTGCGGCCGGGTTGTCCGGCGAGGGCGTGCCCAGCGGCGGCACGGGGGCGGTCTTCTTCGACTTCGACAATGACGGCGACCAGGACCTGGCCGTGGCCCAGGTGGGCTGGCACGACGGGCGCGGGCGGCCGGCGGGGGAGACCCTGCGCCTGTTCGCCAACGACGGCCAGGGCGCGTTCTCGGATGTGACCGCCGCCAGCGGCCTGGACCTGGTGCGCGTGGGCTTCACGCTGACTGTCTTCGATTACGACGGTGACGGCTGGCTGGACCTGTTCCTGTGCGGCTACGGGCGCGTGGGAGCCGAGCACAACAACAGCTGGCGCGACGCCACCAACGGCGCGCCGAACACGCTGCTGCGCAACCTGGAAGGCCAGCGCTTTGAAGATGTGACCGCCGCGGCCGGGCTCGCCGATGCCCGCTGGAGCTACGCTTCGGCGGCGGCGGACTACGACTACGACGGCGACCTCGACCTGTATGTGGCCAACGACTACGGCACCAATGCCCTCTACCAAAACGACGGGAAGGGGACCTTCGTGGATGTGGCCGAGAAGCTCGGCCTGACGGATCGGGGCAACGGCATGGGCGTCGCCTGGGGCGACCTCGATCGCAACGGTTCCCTGGACCTGTATGTGTCCAACATGTCCTCGACGGCGGGCAACCGCATTCTGCGCCGCCTGTCCGACTCCATGGACGAGAGCCTGATGGGCGATCTGCTGAAGCTGGCCGCAGGCAACACGATCTTCACGCGCAACAAGGAGGGCGGCTTCGATGCCCTGCCGCGGAAGATGGGGGGCGTGGGGGCCAGTTGGGCCTGGTGCCCGGCCCTCGTCGACCTGGATCTCGACGGCTACCTCGATGTGTACTGCGCCAACGGATATGTGACCGGCGATCTGGCCCACGACACATGAAGCACCTACTGGCGCCACGTGGTGGCGTCGACGGTGAAAGAGGCCGAGGACGATGTGGGCAGCGAGTTGCTGCTGGAGGAGAGCGTGGGCAACGAGGGCTACACCGCGCGCCACTCGATTCAGATGTTCAAGGAGGGGCGCTCCTTCAGCGGCAACGAGCGCAACAAGGTCTTCTTCGGCCAGGCGGGCGGCGGCTTTGCGGATCTCTCTGCCCTCTCCGGCGCGGACTCGCCCATGGATGGGCGTTCCGTGGCCGCCTGTGATTTCGACGACGACGGCGATGTGGATCTCTTCGTGCACAACATCCAGCGCGAGCAGCACCTCTTGTTGCGCAATGACATCGGCGAGGCGCGGAACTTCGTAAAGGTGCGCCTGAGGGCCACCAGCGGGCAGTACGAGGCCATCGGCGCCCTGGTGACCGTGACGGCCACCGGTGGAGAAAAGAGCGCCGGTGGCGCCACTACGCAGGTGCTCTCGCGCGGGGCCGGTTTCCTCTCCTGCCAGGCTCCGGAGCTGATCTTCGGCCTGGGCGGAGCCCGCAGTGCGCGCCTCCGCGTGCGTTGGCCCGGCGCGGGCCTGGAGGACTTCGGCACCGTCGACGCCGGCCAGCTGCGCCTGCTGCTGGTGGAGGGCAGCGGCAAGCCCGCGCCCTTCCCGGCCCGGCCGGCGCCCCTGCCGGATCCCGGCCCCCGGGGGCTCAAGCTGTCCGAGGGCGACCCCCTGCCGGCGCTCGTCCTGCGCGACGGAGCCGGAGAGCCCGCGGGGTTCGATGTGGTCGCCTCCTCCGGCGGCGCCATGACCCTCGTCAACCTCTGGGGCAGCCGCTGCTCCGCCTGCGTCAAGGAGCTGCCAGATCTTGCGCGCCTGGGAAGAAAAGGCGAGCAGCGCGTGGTCCTGATCAACACCGATCCCCCGGCGGAGCGCGAGCGCGCCGAGCGCGTGCTGGCGCGCCACGGCGACGGCCTCTCAAGCTTCTACATCGAAACGGAGCCGGGGGCCGGAAAAACTGGCCTCACGCACATCGTGGACCTCGAACGCCTGCCCCTGCCCACCACGCTTATCGTGGCCCCGGACGGCCGCGTGGACACCATTGTCCGCGGCGCCCTGACCGTCGATTGAGGCGCTCGGTGCCCGCGCGAGAATGGGGACCAAAGGAGCCGCTCAGCTGCCGATAGAGCGCATGGCCCGCGGGCCGCTTCAGCCATGACAAACCCCTCCCCAGACATGCCCTGTGCCGGACGCGCCATCGTTGTGGGAGCCTCCTCCGGCATCGGCGCGGCGCTCGTCAGACAGCTGGCCGCCGAGGGCTGGGCGCTGGGCGCCCTGGCGCGCCGCCGGGATCTCCTGGAGCAGCTCTCCGCCGATGTCGGCGGTATCCTCTGCCGGGCCCACGATGTGCGCGACGCCCCCGCCGTGCCCGCCCTATTCGAGGAGCTGGTGAGCGAGCTCGGGGGGCTGGACCTCTTGATCTTCGCCGCCGCCGCCATGCCCGCCGTGGAGCGCGACGAGTACAACACGGAGAAGGACCTCGCCATGCTCACGGTCAACGTGGGCGGGGCCATCGCCTGGTGCAACGAGGCGGCGGGCTTCTTCAAGAGCCAGCGCGCGGGACACATCGTCGGCATCTCATCCATCGCCGCCGACCGCGGCCGCAAGGGGGCACCGGTCTACGGCACCACCAAGGCCGCCCTGGACCACTACCTGGAGGCCCTGCGCAATCGCCTGTCCGAAGCGAATGTCTCCGTGACCACCATCAAGCCCGGCTTCGTGGCCACGGACATGACCGCGGGCCTGGGGAAGCTGCCGTTTATCATCAGCGCCGAGAGCGCTGCGGAGCGCATCCTGCGCGCCGTGCGCCGGGGCGCCGAGACGCGCTATGTGCCCATGCGCTGGTGGCTGGTGGGGCGTCTTTTGCGCCTCGTTCCGTCGTTCATCTTCAAACGCCTGAATGTCTGAGGGCGGTGCGGTGATGGGCGGCACGCCGGGAGCGGGGAAGGCCTCGTGCGGCGAGCAGCGCGCCCCGCGCCACTTCGAGTATGTCGAAGGCTGGGGCATGGCCTGCGGCCACCACGGGCGCGTCTGGCGCCCGCAGAACGCCGAGCAGGTGGCGGGCGTGCTGGCCGCCGCTGCGGCCAGGGGCACCAGCCTGGCCCTGCGCGGAGCCGGCTGCAGCTACGGCGATGCCAGCATGAACAGCGCCGGGGAGGTGCTCGACCTGACCGCCATGAACCGCATCCTGTCCTTCGAGCCCGCCGCCGGCGCCGGCGGTCAGGCGGACGATCAAACGGGCGGCCAGGCGCACGGCGGCCAGGCGCACGGCGCGCGGGCGGATAGCAACGGAGGGACGGGCTACGGGAGAGTCAGCGCCGAGGGCGGCGTGACCATCGAGCAGCTCTGGCGCTTCCTGCTGCCCCGGGGCCACTGGCCGCGGGTGGTCTCCGGCACGGCGGCACCCACCCTGGCCGGCGCCGCCGCCATGAACATCCACGGCAAGAACAACTACAAGGTGGGCACCTTTGGCGACGCCGTGGAGGAGCTCGACATCGTGCTGCCCGGCGGCGAGCTGCGCACCGTGACGCGCGCCTCGGACCGCGAGCTCTTCCAGGCCGCCATCGGCGGCTTCGGGATGCTCGGCTGCATCACCCGCCTGACCCTCAAGACGCATCCGATCCACTCCGGCGATCTGGAGGTGGACGCCATCGCCACGCGCCGCCTGGGGGAAATGATGGAGGCCATGGAGGCGCGCCGGGAGAGCGCCGACTACCTCGTGGGTTGGATCGACGCCTTCGCCGGCGGAGACAACCTGGGCCGCGGCTTGATCCACACCGCCCGCTACCTGGAACCCGGCGAGGACAGCGACCCCGCCAGCACGCTTGCGCTCGCCCACCAGGAGCAACCTCCCAACATCTTCGGCGTCTATCCCAAGACCGAGATGTGGCGCCTCCTGCGCCCGGTCAACAACGCCCCGGGCATGCGCGCCGTCAACGCCGCCAAGTGCCTGGCCGGTCGCCTGGAAGCCATGGCCGGCCCCCGGCGCCAGTCCCACGCGGCCTTCGCCTTCCTGCTCGACTTCGTGCCCAACTGGAAGTTCGCCTACGGGCGCACCCCCGGCCAGGGCCTGATCCAGTACCAGTCCTTCGTGCCCGCCGCCGCCGCCCACGACTGCTTCGCCGATCTACTCAGCATGTGCCAGGCGGAGAACCGCGTGCCCCTCCTGGCGGTCTTCAAGCGCCACCGCCCGGACCCCTTCTGCCTGACCCACGTTCCGTCCCACCCCGCTGGAGCCTGGAGCCTGGCCCTGGACTTCAAGGTCACACCCCACAACCGTCCGGCGCTCTGGTCGCTCTGCGAACGCCTCACCGCCCGCGTCCTGGAAGCCTCGGGCCGCTTCTACTTCGCCAAGGACCTGACCATCTCCCCGGCCACGGTCAGCGCCATGTTCCCGGCGCACAAGCTCTCCGCCTTCCGCGCCCTCAAGCACAAGCTAGACCCAGACCTCACCCTCCAAACCGATCTCTGGCGGCGGTTGTTCGGCGGCTAGCTGCGGCGGAACTTTTCCGGCCGTCAGCTACACGCGCCCGGTGCTTCACGCCCAGCACCGGGGATCCAGTAGTCCGCCACTCGCCTGTGCCCGTTGAGGGTTCGGGTCCAGGTCCGCGGGCGGCCGTTGAGTTCGCTAGACAAAGTAAGTCAGCAATCGTTTGACGCAGGTACTTGGCCCACGTGCCTCCTAACATCGCGCTGCCTCCCCGGCGGCGCTTTTTTTTTGCGGCGATTTTAGGCCGTGCCTGGGGCATTTCCTGGCAGGCCGCAGGCCCCTTCCCCCGGGGCCCTTGTCTGCCCGCGTTCTGCGGTCGGCCTTCGGCTTGGAATAACAGGCATGCACGGAGAATACAGGCGTGCTCCGCCCCCGCCGTAACGGCTTGCGCCCTCGGTGACATGACCCGGCTAGCTGAAGGCT
>DASCNH010000039.1:0-3085 GCA_036011365.1 Planctomycetota bacterium
CTGTTTCACCAGGTGCCCGCCCTCTGCACCGTCGGGCGCCGGTATGGCGAGCAGGCGTTCTTCCACCTGCCGCAACAGTGTTTCCGCTCCCTTGAAACCCACCGGCCCGTGCGGCTCGCGCCCGGAGAGATTGATGCGCAGGCTGCCGAAGTTGCCCTCGCAGGGTCCAGCCAGGACCTGTGATCGGGGCAGGTCGAGACCGTCAATGCGGCGGCGATGGGCGGCTGCCCGTTGTTCCGTGAGGCGTGTGCTCGGGGGTGTGTCAGACTCCTCTCCCGAGTCGTCCCTGGCCACGGAGTAGCCCTCAGCCAGCAACCAGGCGTGCACATTCATCGACTTGGGATAGACCCTGAAACCGTGATCGCTCATCAGGATGACATTTGTCCCGGGTGGGACGGCGGCGAGCAGCTTGCCGAGCGTGCCGTCGAGCAGGCCGACCAGGTGGGCCACATGTCCGTCAACATCATTTGAGAAGGTGCTATGGGAGAGCACATCCAGACTCTTGAAGACCAGCCAGGCCAGATCCCATTCCTCCTGCTTCAGCATCTCCAGCAGCAATGTCTCCTTGAGGGCCAGTTGCTCCTCGATGCGCTCCATTGAGAGGTTCTCGGTCTGCGTCCAGCGCCCCAGGTCGGGGACGAAGCCGCGTTCGCGCAGGCGATCCGCCAGACCAGGCGGGTGTGCGTACTCTCCATCGAAGGGGGCCAGCATGCCGGCCACCATGACCCCATTGATGTCCTCCGGCGGGTAGGTCAAGGGCATGCCGAAGATGATCGAGCGCAAGCCCGCGGCACTCGTCCGCCGCCAGAGCGGTGTCGCTCGATTGCTGCGCGAGCTGACAATGCTCACATCGTACGTGCCGAGAACGGGCTCGAAGAACGAATAGACGCCTGTCTGACCCGGCGTCTGGCCGGTGGCGGCGGCCACCCAGGCGGCGGAAGAGATGGGGATCATGGTCGAGGCCAGGGGAGCCGCGCCGCCGCGCTCGATGAGCGCAGCCAGGTTTGGCAGCAGGCCAGCCTCCAGCATGGGGGCCAGGAGGTTCCAGGTGGCGCCGTCCCAACCGACGATCAGCAGCGGCGCAGCCGGAGCCTGAACCGGCGTCGGCTCGACGACTTCGGATCGCTGCTCAACCGTATCTCCGCAGGCGGATAGGAGCCCCAGGCCAAGGACCAGGGCTGGCAGGGAAAAGGCAATTGAAGGGGTATTTCGCACGCTGGGAATCCTACGGTTCGGCCCGGCACCAGTTAACCCGGCAGCGGAAAACTCACGGCCAGAGGTTCCATGCGCTCCCTCGGGCCAACCGGCTGGGGACCCCCTGCGTAGGGGAGATCCCAAGGGCTATGATGCTCGCCGGACGAGCCCGTCCCCTGTGTCGAGATCAGCACCGTGCGCCCCCTACCCACCTTTGCCTCACTCTGCCTCCTGACCCTGGCCGCCTGTGGCGGGCGGGCGGCGCCGCCGAACATCATCCTGATCACCCTGGACACCCTGCGGGCGGACCACCTCTCCTGCTATGGCTACGCCAGGGAGACTTCCCCGCGGCTGGACGCCTTTGCGGCGCAGGCCACTCGATACACGAACAGCCGCGCCACGGCCCCCTGGACTGTCCCCACCCACGCCTCGCTCTTCACCGGCCTGCACCCCTTTGAGCACGGGGCCCACTCCTTCGACATCACCGCCCTCTCAGACAATGTCTACGCCCTAGATGGGAACGCGCCCACCCTGGCCGAGGTGCTGGGGAGTGGCGGGTATCGCACCGGCGCCATCGTCGCCAACCAGGTCTATCTGGCTCCGGAGCTTGGCCTGGATCGCGGCTTTGGAGACTACTCGCTGGCCCGCGAGCGTGCCCCGGAACTCTCCCGGCGAGCACTCACCTGGATTGACGCGGCGGACGAACCGTTCTTCCTGTTCCTGAACTACCTGGATACCCACCGGCCCTACAACGTCGCGGGGTCCGACGGCGGGCATGAAGCCGACCCCGCCCAGCACCCCTCCGTCCTGCTGGATCGCCTGCACGACCAGGTGATGGTGAAGGGGCATCCGCCTGAGCCGGCGCTGCGGGCCCAGGTCATTGGCCAGTACGACCGCTCCATCGAAAACCTGGACGCCGCCCTCGGGCAGTTCTTCGATGCCCTTGGGGAGCGAGGCCTGCTGGAAAACACCTGGATCGTGATAACCTCGGATCACGGCGAATACTTCGGCGAGCACGGCCTGGTGGAACACTCCAAGGATGTCTACGAAGAGGCCCTGGCCGTGCCGCTCATCGTGCGTGCCCCGGGCCAGGCAAGGGGCACGCTGGTCGACACGCCGGTTTCATCTGTGGATCTCCCGCGCCTGATTCTCGACGGCGCCCTGCCGGAGCACGCGGAGCACTGGCGGGCCATTTTTCCCCACGCCCCGGGCAGCCACGGAGTCCTGGCCCAGAACTACTACAGCCGCCCGATCGACCTCCTGCATCCGACCATCGGGCCACGCCTGCGCCGTGTGCGCACCGTTCTGTACCGGGGCAGCCGCAAGTTCATCCACTCCAGCGACGGGCGCCACGAACTCTACGACTTGGGGCGCGATCCAGCCGAGTCCACCAACCTCATTGGGCGCGAGCCAGACTTCGATGCCAGGTTGAGAGCGGAGGCCGAGGCCCTGCTGGCCGGGCCCAGGGCCCACGCCCCGGGCGCTACCGAACCGCGTGAACTGGGAGCGGAGCGCCTGGAGGCCATGCGGGCCCTGGGGTACTTGGAGTTCTGAGTTTCCGCGTTAGCATGGCCCGTAGATTTCAGACACAGCCGCCAAGCAAATCATGATCAACCTGAATACACTCGCCTGTCTGCCCCTGTTCGTTGCGGCGACCGCCTGTGGCGGCGGTGGGGGGAGTGACCCGTTCCAAGGCACACCAGTGGAGTCTCTCGAATCGTCTGCGGAGGCGGAGCCCAACGCGGACAAAGTCAATGCCACGCCGCTCTCTCCCGCAGGGGCTGGGCATGGGAGCATCACCTCAGGTGGGGCGGACATTGACTACTGGTCCTTCGAGGCGGTGTTCGGTCGCGTCTACTCCGTGGATGTCTTTGCCATCCGTCGCGACTGC
>DASCNH010000040.1:0-23992 GCA_036011365.1 Planctomycetota bacterium
GCATTCCCCAACGTCCTCGGTGTGGTCATCCTCTCGGGCAAGGTGCGAACGCTGATGAACAAGTACCTGGCCAGCCTCAAGGCCGGGGAGTTCAAGGTCTACGAGTAGGGCAGCTCCAGGGCCCGGTGCTGCCACATACTCAGGGGGCGGTACCGGGCCCTGGGGCGCCCGGTACCGCTTTCCCGATGCCCCCAGCACCTCTTTCCCCTGCACAGCGCAAGCAGGAGGCTTCTCCAACCGATAAAAAGGGTCCCATGCGCCCCCTCCCGACCGTCGTCATCCTAGTGCTCCCAGCCCTGGCCCTGGCTCTCCAGGGCGGTGGCCCCCCGCCCGCCGAAGCCGCAGCCACGCCTGATACGGCCCAGGACCTTCCTGATGAGCTGACCATCAGCGCCCACACCGAGGACCTGATCAAGCGTCAGTTCGCCACCTGTGACCACGACGCCAATGGCTGGGTTTCCTTCCGCGAGGCCCGTACAAGCCTGCACTTCGACCGCGGCAAGTACCAATACCACGACCCTGATCGAGACGGCCGCCTGTCGTCCTCTGAGTACCGCGAGTACTTCCTGGACACCCTCGGCCGCTCCGGCAGCGTCACACCTCCCATCCCCGCCGCCGGCACCGCCCTGCCGCCCCAACGCACGCCTGACCAACTGCGCAGCGCCTACGACCTCTCCAGCGACGGCGCCCTGGATCTGGCGGAGTTGACCCAACTCCTGCTGGACTACCGGCGGCTGGATCTGCCGGCACAACAGGCCCTGGTGGCCCTCGACCGCAACAGCTCCGGCAAGCTGGAGGCGGACGAGATTCCCGGCCTCTCGGGCATCCTCGGCCCCCAGGATGATTCCGGCGAGCAGGCCGATGGCCCGCTGCCGACGACCATCCTGGAGCTGTTCGGCGTTGCCCAAGCCCGCGCTGGGGTCTCCGCTGCCGCCCCACACCCGGATCAGATCGTGGGACCCGTCCCCCCCTTCGTGCGCCTCGATGTGGACCGCGATGGACTGATATCCGCCGATGACTTGGAACGCCTGCAGCGGCCCTTGCAGTTGCCCGTGCGCGCGCGAGCAGTGCTGGCCACGCTCGACATAGACGGCGACGGTCTGCTCAGCGAAGACGAGTTCCGCCAGGCCCTGGGGGCACCCTCCCAGGACTGACGCAGGCCATCCTGGTCGGCAACTGCCGGACTAGGGATGCAGCGGGACCAGGTCCTCGTGGCGAGCTCCGCCGGCGTCATCCGCCACGGAGAACTTGCCCGCGCCGCGCAGGGAGACGCCGGCCCACTCCCCGGCCAGATTGAGGATGTAGAACTTCAGGCCAAAGGCCGGGGCACCCTGGCCATCGGCACCGCCCTCCGCGTCCCACAGAGCCGGCTGCCAGGCCGCGGCCCGCTTTACCTGGCGCGTGACACGCTGCAACAGTTCGAGACCAGCGTCCAGGGGCGCCATGCCCCCGCGCATCAGCTCCACAATGGCGGAGCTGCCCGTGGAGAGGATGGCGGCCTCGCCCCGGCCTGTGGCTCCGGCGCTGCCGACCTCCCCATCACAGTACAGACCGGCACCGATAATCGGCGAATCTCCCACGCGCCCCGGGATCTTCCAGGACAGGCCAGAGGTTGTCGTGGTGCAGGCCACGCTGCCGAAGGTGGATAGGGCAGAGCAGTGAATCGTGCCCGTGATGCGCCGCGAGCCGCAGAGATCGTCAATGGCCACGCGTTCTCCGTCCACCATGACGGAGCCTTGTTCGGCGCCCTCCTGTTCTCCGCGCGGCGGCAATCTATCGTCGCGCTCGCTCATGGTCTCCTTCCAGCGCAGCCAGATCTTGCGTGTGTCCTCGGTCATGAGCTCCATGTGCGGATGTCCATGTCCCCGGGCAAACTCGTATGCGCCGCGCCCGACGATCATGCAGTGATCCGTGCGCTCCATGACCAGCCGCGCCACCTGGGAGGGATGCAGGATGTTTTCGATACAAGCCACCGCCCCGGAGTTGTGCGTGGCCCCGTCCATGACCGCCGAGTCAAGCTGGATGACCCCGTCCTCGTTTGGCAGGCCGCCGAGGCCCACGCTGTGATCCGTCGGATCCGCTTCCACTCCGCCGACGACACCCAGGGCCGCGTCTAGCGGGTGCCCGCCCGCCGCGAGGGCCGCATAGTGTTGCTTCATACCCGCAAGCGCGTTGGCGCTACCGATGAGCACGCCCCTCCCTGCGGCTGGACGCAGGGCGGCTGGACGCAGGGCAGCGGCGGTGGCGGCCGGTGCCGCCCCTGCCGCCAGGGCGGCGGCGAGGAGTTCACGGCGGGAGGGATTCAACTTGCTCATCGCGCTTCTTCTTCTGATTCTGTGTCCTGCTCCAGGTTCAGGCATTGGACCCGCAGCCAGAGGCGAGCACCGGTACTCCATTTTTCCCAGGCCTCTGCCGTGGCCGCGTCCTCCGCCTCCAGCGCCGCCGCCACGCGCAGGCTGCGCTCTCGGTCGAGGGTCAACAGGTAGCGTTCCAGGTCGCCGGGGCGGGAATCCGCCAGGGCCAGGCCCGTGGCCATGATAGCCACGCCCGTGCGCCGCACTTCTTCCAGGTCCACATGCTCCAGGCGATCCAGGCTCGTGTGGTAGGCGAAGTCCGTGAAGTGCCAGATGAGCAGCGCCGGAATGCCCCGGTCCAGGAAGATGTCATGGTCGCTGCCGCCCTCCCAGGGGTGCTCGGCGGTCTCCCAACCACCGGCTGCCCGGGCCACATCCGCCATGGCGCAGCGCGCCATGATCGCCAGGCCATTGGGGATCATGTCCTGCTCGTCCACGGCCCCGGCTCCCCACAGGGTGTGTTCATCCGGCGGCAGGGGCACCAGGGCCCCGGGATCCGGTGTGCGTTCCAGCAGCGCGATGGCGCCGGTTTTCTGCTTCGACTGGCCGGTCATGTCCGAGGAAATAGCCCCGACTGCACGCCGCTCAGTGGCCTCCAGCCAGGCCTCGGACTGGCGAAACTCATCGCCCCAGAGGAACACCAGGCTGCGGCGCGGCCGGGTCAACTCGCCGGCCTTGAGCAACTCAGCCAGGGCCCGCGCTCCCTCCAGCAGACCCGCCACTCCGCTGGCGTTGTCACAGGCGCCGGGCTCCTGGACATGGCTGGCGATGACCACCGCTTCCTGCGGCGCCTCGGCGCCCCGCACGGTGGCGCACAGGGTGCGCAGGGGGCGCTCCTCCACATCAACGCTGGCTACCAGATGCAGGGTCTGGACCTGCCCGGCATGGTCGGCCCGGCGCAGCCCCTCCACCAGCCCCGGAGTCACCTGGGCCACGGGGGTTCGCGACCCCACGCGCACGGAGGTGTACTGCACGGCCTGCATGTGCCGGCGCTCGCCACTGGGATCGGTGTTGTAGGACTCAAGGGAACAGGACAAGACCGCCGCCGCGCCGCGTTTCTGGGCCCGCCGCAGAACCTGGCGCAGCGAGGCATCGGTCACCAGGATCGACCCCTCTGAGACATCCGCCAGGCTGAAGACCGCCGGCCCGCTCACATCCGCCGCCGGCGCATTGGCCGGCAGCATGGCGCGGTACTCGTCCCGGCGCTCGGCGAAGGAGAGCAGCACCTCCTCGCTGCCATCAGCGGCCACGCGCGTCAGCCGCGCCGACCGTGGAGTCCAGGCGGAAACTGGCTCTTCGCTGGTGAGGAACTCAAGTTCCAGACCTTCCTCGCGTCCATAGCCCGCCGCCCGCAGCTCCCCGGCGAGGTGCTCGAGCACGGCCTCAAAGCCCTCGTTCGCCGGCTCCCGGTAGAAGCCATCGGTGAAGACCAGCGTGACCTCCGCGCGCCGCGTGTCGAAGGCCCTCCAGAAGTGATCGGTGAAACGCGCCGTGGCCCCGGACCCGGGCTCCACCGTTGGTCCCAGATGCCCCGGAGACAAACGCTCGGCGGGCGCACCCTGGTCCCCCAGCTCCTGGGAAAGCGACAACAGGCGGCGCGGCACGGCGGAGCAGGCCAAGGCCACTCCCACGGCCAGCGCGGTGCCGATGACAAAGGGACGCTTCTCTGGGGTAGTTGCTTTGGTCACTCAGGCGCTTTGGTACTTGTCGAGGAACAGGCCCAGCCGCTGGCGGGCGGCCGCGGGGATCCGCTCCGGGTCCGTCATGATCGCGAACTTGAGCGCGTCCTTGCAAGGACAGGTCCGCTCCGCCGCCAACAGCGGCACTGCCGCCCTCAGGAGCGCCCGTGCGTGGCCCACATTCTTGGCCATGATCTCCAGCACCGCCTCCACGGTCACATCATCATGGCCCGTGTGCCAGCAGTCGTAGTCCGTGGCCATGGCCACGGTCGCGTAGCAGATCTCCGCCTCGCGGGCCAGGCGCGCCTCCTGCAGGTTGGTCATGCCAATCACATCCACGCCCCAGCCACGGTAGATGTTCGATTCGGCGCGCGTGGAAAACTGGGGCCCCTCCATGTTTATGTAGGTGCCACCGTCATGGATCGTGACGCCTGTCTGCTCCCCCGCGGCGAGCAGCGCCGCGCGCACATCGCCGCAGACAGGGTCGGCGAACATCACATGGCCGACAACTCCCTGCTCGAAGAAGGTGTCCGGGCGGTGGCGCGTGCGGTCGAAGAACTGGTCGATGACCACGAAGTCGCCGGGCACGATGTCCTCGCGCATGGACCCCACGGCGGAGACTGAGAAAATGCGCGTCACGCCCAGGCTCTTCAGTCCCCAGATGTTCGCCCGAAAGTTGATCTCCGTGGGCGAATAACGGTGGCCACGCCCGTGGCGCGGCAGGAAGACCATTTCCACATCTCCCAGGCGGCCGGTAATGAAGGCGTCGCTGGGCTCGCCAAAGGGCGTGTCCACCACAACCTCGGCCACATCTTCCAGGCCCTCGATTGCATACAGGCCGGATCCTCCAAGGACTCCGACGACCAGGTTTTCGCTCATGGAATATCTCGTGCTACGGGTAATGCCGGGGGATCCCGGTCGGCACCAGCAGGGTAGCGAATAGTTCGCCCCCCTCAACCGCGCGGTGGGCGCACCTTGGCCAACTGCTTCAGGACACGCTCAATATCCCGGTGCAAGGGCGCCTGCACGCTGACGAGCTCCCCGGCCGCATCCGGGAATGAAATGCCCCGGGCATGCAGGGTCAGGCGTCCGATCAGGGGGCGTTCCGTGCGGCCGGGCTTGGAGCGGTAGTTGGACTTGATCTCAGACAGCTGAAGGGCCTCGCGCCGTCCGTAGAGCCCATCCACGGCCAGGGGGAAGCCCCTCGCCGCCAGGTGCACACGAATCTGGTGCGTGCGCCCTGTCAGGGGCGCGCAGCGCACCAGGGAATAGCCGCGATAGGGTCGCTCCAGCCACACCCGAGTGCGGGAGGGCTTACCCTGGCCCTTTGCCGTACTCACCTGCATGCGCCCGCTACGCCGGGGGTCGGGCCCCAGGGGCAGGTCAATCAACTCACCAGTCGATCCGCCGACCGCGCCCCCGTCCCCCGCGTCTTGGTCCCTTGCCGTGGAAACCTCCGCGGGCCACTCGCCCTCCACCAGGGCCAGATACTCCTTGAGCACATCTCCGGACTCAAAAGCCCCGCGCAGGCGGCGCTCCGTCTCCAGATTGCGGGCCACGAGCACAATCCCGGAGGTGCCCTTGTCGATGCGGTGCACCAGGCGTGGGCGGAAGTCCAGGCAGGCGCTCTGGCCCGGGGAATCCGGCCGCCGGTTGCCGGAACGCACCAGGGCCAGTTCCAAGAGGGCCCCTGCCAGACAGGCCTCGCCCCGCTGCCAACGCTCCGGCTCGACCGCCAGGCCCGCCGGCTTGTCCATCACGAGCACATCCTGGTCCTCGTAGAGCACGGGCACCTCCACCACCGGCGCCTGCGGTGGCCGCGTGGCATCGGCCTCCCCGTCGAAGTCCACACACAGGACCTGGCCCACGCGCAGGCGTTGGGAAGGCAACACCGGTTGCCCATCGAGCAGGATGCGCCCGCCACGCACCTGGCGGCGCAGATACCCCTTGTTCAGCAGGGGAAAGGTCAGGGCCAGGAATTCGTCCAACTCCAGCCCTATGCGATCATCGGGGACTACAAATGTGTCCACGGGAACATCCTGGATAGTTGTTGTGGCTCTCGGAATGCGTCAGCGTGTCAGGGTCTCGGCGTAAATCTCTTCGCGCAGGGCCCCCACATAGGGCAGGTTCCGGTAGCGTCCGGCGAAGTCCAGGCCATAGCCGACGACGAAGAGGTCTTCGACCTCAAAGACGCGGTAGTCTGACTCGAACTCGACGGCGCGCCGGGAAGGCTTGTCCAGGAAAACGCAGGTCTGCACATTGGCCGCGCCCATCTTGATGAGCTCCTGCTTGATGGCGTGCATGGTGCGACCCGTATCCAGGATGTCGTCCACCAACAGCAGATTACGGCCTTCGATCTCGTGCTCCGCAGGCAGGAAGTTCAGCTTCAGCTCGCCGGAGGTTGTGCCGTCCCCGTAGCTCGACGCGGCCACAAAGGCCAGCTCGAGGGGTACCGGTATGCGCCGGATCAAATCCGAGGCGAAGACGCAGGAGCCCTTGAGAATCGAGACGACGGTAAACTCCTCGCTGCCGTAGCAGGCAGTGACCTCGGCGGCCACGCGATCGATGCCCTTGAGGATTTCATGTTCATCGAAAAGGACTCGTTCAATGTGATTCTTCACAGGGTATCCAGGGTACTGCGTCGTGGGGTGAGGGTGGCGCGCGCAATGGCCGAAGTGCTTCTTCGAGACATCTCCGCAGGCTGCCATGTGACTGAAAAGCCTGTGCCCCCATAAATATTTAGGGGAAGGAACTTACCAGAAATCACCCCTGGGCGCCACGGAGAGCCCACTCCAGGCAGCCCTGGTGGCCTTCTCCCTTGCAATCCGGAGTCCGGGAAGGCTCACATCCTTACCAAGGCGCTACAGACGATTATATCTAGACCATTGCATCCTATTGCAATACATGTACAGTGTTCATTCAACTTCAAGGGGCCTCTTAACAATATTCGTCGGCCACCTGTGAATGCCTGGCACTGGAGCCAGGCGGATTTCCTGGAGGGAATCCCAGCCGGCGGCCCCTATCCATGAACGATGCCAGGAGTGATCCCAGCATCCCCAACCACCCGTCCAAGGAAGGCAATCCGATGGCCAAACGAGCCTACAACCGTCGTACGGAAGAGCAGCGCATCACAGACCTCGAATCGAAGATCGCCGAGATCAAACAACGCCAGATCGACCGCGAACGCAACGACTCCCCGGTGATCAAGGAGCTCCCCAAGCTCCGCCGTCAGCTCACCAAGTTCTCCACGATCGCCATCGAACACGGCCGCAAGGATCTGGCCAACTCAGCCCAGCTCTTCCTGGCCGCTATCCAAACCCAAGCCAAGGAAGCACCCGCCAAGCCCAAGAGCCCCCGCAAGAAGGCCAAGGTCTAGCGCTGCGAGCGATGCCCGGCGCCAGGTCCACGCCCTGCCCGGCGCACTGGTTCCTGGCACGCCGCATCACCGATACTGAGAAACTGATAAGCGGGGCGTTCCGGCAACAGCATCGTCGCCGGCGCAGAAAGGCACAGGCCGAAGGCCAAACGGACCAGGCGACGACGCGCTTCCAGGAACTATGCCCCAGGCGACGGCGCGGCCTGGTTCCCGGCAAGGGGGCGCGCCAAGTGCTCCTTCGCCGCCGCCTTCACCCCACGTCCCTCTACGATGGCGGCGGCGGCGTGTCTCGAACCGCTTCCATCACTCGACCGCCGCCAGGTCCACGGGGAAGTGGAAGCCCCCCTGGCCGGGTAGGACCCCACCGGTCCCATCCAGGCGCAGGAGGGCTCCCGGAGCCGTCAGGACGATCCCGCCCCCCAGGACGACCCCGCGGTCCAAGCCGCCCAGGGGCAGGTCCCCCAGATTGAGCTCAAGGCTGCCATCAACTCCCCAGCGGCGCACGAAGGGTTCATTCACGTCCGCCGCCCAGACGCACCCGCGCCCGGCGTCGGGAATGAGGTGCGCCGGACGGATTCCCGTGGGCAGCTCCCAGGCCACGCCCAGGTCAGCGTCCAAGCGCAACAATCGACCGGGGGTGGCCACATCCAAGATCCACCAGCCATTCCCACCTGGCTCCTGTGCCGACGCTCCTGCGGGAGCAACCGGTGGAGCCCCCGCCCGCGGATGCGCGGCCGAGCCCGAGGGCCAGCCCACTGGGGCCACATCCCCGACCTGTCCACCCACCTCCAAGACACGCAGCACCCGGCTGGGTGCCGAATGTCGCAGCACCAGAAGACGACCGTCCCCGGTACCCACCAGGACCATGCCGGCCTCCCCCGCCGCACAGTTGATCAGCGGCCCGGACAGCAGCTCCACCAGATCCTCCCCACCGCCCTCCGCCACCAGCGCCGCCTCCGGGTCCGCCAACAGCAAACGGTTGCCCTCGCCGGAGCCCGTGCCCATTTCCACCACCAGGACCCGCCCGGCTCCATCCGCCGCCAGGTCCAAGACCGGTCCCAGCTCAGCCTCCCACAGCAGCTCGCCGCCCGCCGCCCACTGGGCCAGGCGATGATCCCCGAGGGGAGTCGCCTGGGGTGCCTCCACGGTCCACAGACGCCCACCCTGCCCGGTCAGAACCCCCACCGGCCAACTGGCCCGGCGCGTCTCCACCACATACAGATCCCCGTCGAGACCCAGGAGGCTCTGACCTTCGCGATCCGCCACCCACAGGGCCACGGCACCGGGCTCCCGTTCACGGCCCAGCACGGAACCGGCCACCAGGGCCAAGGCCAGGCCCAGCCCCGCCACCGATCCCAGCCGTCCCCTGCTCCAACGCCGCCCGGCGGCCCGTTCGTTTTGAGTTTGTCCCTTCATGGCAGTGAGACCCGCGGAATCGCCCGGGGTCGCCATTTTTCTTGGAAACAACTCCAGCCCCACCAGCGTCCCCGGGGACAACTCACCCCGCCATGGAAGTGCCCGCTCCGATCCTGCACCTGCTCCATGACTGCGGCCCCAGTCGGGAAGCGGTCAAGCAGGCGCTGTGCTCCGCCGTTCGGGATCTCTGAGCTCGGCTCGCGGGAGCACAACTCCCTCGTGTGCCAAAAGGCGCACCTTGTGGGCCAGCCCTCCCGTGTAGCCGCCGAGCCCTCCACCACAGGCCACGACCCGATGGCAGGGCACGATGACCGAAACCGGATTGCGCCCGTTGGCCCCGCCCACGGCCCGGTAGCTGCCCGGCGCGCCGATGTGCTCCGCAAGTTGCTTGTAGGTCCAGGTCTGTCCGTGGGGGATCTCACACAGGCCTGCCCATACGCGCAACTGGAACTCGGTGCCGCGCAGGTCGAGGGGCGTCTTGAAGCTCCTCATCTCCCCTGCTGCATAGGCGCGCAGCTCCTGCGTGGTGCCAACCAGTTGCCGTGGCCCCTCGCACACCTGGGCCTGCGGTTCGTGCCGTTTGCACCAACCGGCCAGCTCCCCATGGCCGCGCTCCACATCCAAGGACAGCAGGCACAGACCGCGCTCCGTGGCCGCCACCAGCCACTCCCCCAGGGACGAGCTAAATACCGTCCAAGACACAGTTCCGCAGCCCGTCCGTGCTTGAGCATCACCCATGGGACCTAGCTAGCTGCCACGGGGTTCCACACGTAGAGCACGAGGTAGACGAGCACACCGGTCACGGACACATAGAGCCAAATCGGAAAGGTCCAGCGCGCCAGGGAGCGGTGCTCCTCCCAGCGCGCACCGCGCGCCAGGAAGAGCGTTCGCAGGATCATCGGCAGGTTGACCGCCGCCAGCACCACATGGGTCAGCAGCATCACCAGGTATGCCGTCCGGCGCCAGCCAGTTCCGTTGTAGGGCGTCGTCCCCACTTCCGGGACAACAGTGAAGTGATACAGGGTGTAGCTCGCCAGGAAGAGCACACTGACCAGGGTGGCAGCTCCCATGCAAGCCACATGCAGGCGTTTACGGTCCGCTCGAATGGCCGCGTAGCCGAGCAGCAGGAGCAGCGCCGAGGTTGCGTTGAGGCAGGCGTTGATGAGAGGCAGTGACGAGGGGCGCGCTGCGTCGCTGAAGAAGAGGGCGCGCTCCCGGGCGCGCACGCGACCGTCTTCGCTGTCACCATCGTAGTAGCCGCGGATGGCGCCGCTGGGGTCCATGACCACCAGGCGCGTGGCGTGGGCCACCTGCATGCCGAGCACGGCGTCCTTGTCCGGCAGGCGATCGACGGCCAGGTGGAAGCTAGCCCGCATCCAGGCGTAGATGGCATCTTCCTCGCCCGTCAGGAACCACCAGGCCTCGGGATCCGCCGTGTAGCTGTTCGCGTAGCGCGTCAGGACCTCCTGCGTGTCCCGTTCCGGATCCACGGAAACGGACAAGAGACGCACATCCGTGCCCGCGAAATCGTCCTGCAGGCGGCGCATGTTGGCCGTCAATGGCGGACAGACCGTGGTGCAGGTGGTGAAGAAGAAACCGATCACCGCCGGGCTGCCCCGCATCTCCGCCGTCGTCACGGTGCGGCCGCTGCGCTCCACCAGAGAGATCTCGCCCACCTGTCCGAGGGTCTCCGGTGAATCCGCGGCCACATCGAAGCGGCCCTGCCCGCCGCCGTCCACGCCGGGACTGCAGGCCGAAAAGAGCGGCAGCGCCAGGAGACAGGCGAGAGCCAGCGTTGTTCTGTTCATGGTTCTTGTTAGCGTGGCTCACGGACCAGGCGGCGCACAACCGGGATCGAAGAGCAACAGCACCAGATAAGCGGGTAGGTAGAGCAGGGAGACCAAGAGCAGGATGCGCGCTCCGCGCTCGTCCTCCCCGCGGGCGAAGCGCAGGGAAGCAGCCAGGTAGATGGCCGCCATGGTCGTGGCGCACACGGCATAGATGCCCCCGGCCAGCCCCTGAATATAGGGCAGCACGGTCACCGGCAGGAGGGTCAGGGCATGCAGGGCAGCCTGGCGACCGGCCAGACCTTCGGTGCCCTCCATGGCCGGCAGCATGCGCATGCCCGCCGCGGCGTAGTCCCCCCGATAGAGCCAGGCGATGGCCATGAAGTGCGGTACCTGCCAGATGAATACGACGGCGAACAGGATCCAGGCCCAGGGCCCCACTTCGCCGGCCGCGGCGCAGTAGCCGAGCACCGGCGGCATGGCCCCGGGCAGAGCACCGACGAGCGTATTCACCGAGCTCCAGCGTTTCATGGGCGTATAAACCACAATGTAGACCACGGTCGTGGCCAGGGCCAGGATCGCTGACAGGAGGTTCATGCGCAGGGCCAGGCCCAGGACGCCGGCCAGACAGAGCAGCACGCCGAAGAGCAGGGCAAAGCGCGGGCTGAGCCGCCCGGAGGGCAACGGACGCAGGCGCGTCCGAACCATGCTGCCGTCGATCTCCCGCTCGATGACCTGATTGAAGACACTTGAGGCGCCCGCGGTGAGCGTCACCCAGACAGCTATTTCGA
Source organism: Planctomycetota bacterium (assembly GCA_036011365.1). Taxonomy (GTDB): domain Bacteria; phylum Planctomycetota; class UBA1135; order UBA1135. Next base: position 11,404 of record DASCNH010000040.1, read on the forward strand.
GGAAGAGCAAGTAGGCTGCGACGCGCCCGCCGGCATCGATCTCGGTTTCCGAGCCCGGGCCGTAGCTCGCGCCCAGGGCTGCCCCCACGAAGGCGGAAACGAGCACGAAGCCCGCGATCTTCGGGCGCAGCATCACGCCCAGATCGCTGAGCAGCGCAGGCCTGGCGGGCAGGGTCGCGGGAGTCGCACTCATGGCCGGCCCTCCACGGAGGGGGCGCTTGCCGCGTCGAGCTGTCCCGGCGCGGCTCCCGGTGCCGTGCGCAAGGCCAGCCCCACGGTCTCCGCCAGGAGCAGGGCACCGCCGAGCACATGCAGCACCGTCAGCGTGCCCTCGGTCAGCCCCACGGACTCCGGACTCCAGTGCCCCCAGGCGCCGAGGCCCAGGCCGACCTGGATCAAGACCAGCGCCATGAGCCGACGACCGTCGCGCACGAGACCCGCGCGGGAGAGGCGGCGACCCAACCAAACCAAGACGCAGAGCACCACCAGCGCCAGGCCCACGTGCAGGTAAAGGCGCAGGCGCAGGTCGCCGATGGGCATGGGCCTCAGGCCGTGGCGATACCAGCAACCGAGAACAACCTGGGCGTAGACCAAGAGGGTCGCCCCCCAGGCCAGGCCGCGCGGGGGCAGGCCGGGTTGCCCGCGCAGGCCCTCCCAGCGGGGCGAGAGCACGCGGGCCGTGGAGGCCACAAGGGCGAAGACCGCCTGGGCAAAGGCACCGTGGATGAAGGCGTAGTCCTCGCTGTTCTCCAGCACGCGCAGGCCGCCGAGGGTGCCCTGGGCGATGATGGCCAGGAGAGCCGCCAGGGCCCAGCGTCGGGAGCCGATGCGGCGGTCCAGGCGCCAGGTTGTCAGCACCGTGGCGATCGCCAGCAGCCCCACGAGAATGCCCACCTGGCGATGGCTGTGCTCGACGAAGGTGCCCAGATCCCGGAACCACTTGTCCAGGGGAAAGAACGGCAGGAAGTGCCCCTCGGCGTCCCACCAGCCGTCCACTGCCATGCCCGCCCCCATGGTGGTGACGCTACCCCCGAACAGGATCAGCAGCACCGTGGCGACGGCCGTGGCCCGGGCCAGCTGGAAGGGCCAGCGGGACGCCGCCATGGGCGCCTGGTCCGCCATGGGCGCCTGGCCCGCCATGGGCGCCTGGCCCGCCATGGGCGCCTGGCCCGCCATCGGTGTCGTCGGAGGAGGGGTCATGGCCGCGTAGAATAGCGCCTGGGACCCGGGAACGGTCCCGGCAAGGCGCTTCCTCTGCTCCGCACCTCAGCCTTCGCCCAGTGAACGCACGAAGTGCACGAGGTCCCAGATGTCCCCTTCAGACAGCGGAGCCCCCGATCCCGTGTTCTGATCCCCCGGCATCCCTGCGCCGGATCCCACGCCGGGCATCGGCCCGCCGCTGATGCCCGTTCGGATGCGCCGGTACAGATCCAGCGGCTCCCCCCCAAAGCGATAGAGGCCCTCGGTCAGGTCCCTGGCCTGCAGGCTGCGCCCCCACTCATCCCACAGGGCTGGCTGGAGCTCACCGGCCTCGTCCAACTCGAAGGCACTCGGACCGTCACCGCGTCCCCCGGCACCGTGGCAGCTGGCGCAGTTGCCGCCCGCGGAGGATGCGTAGAGCTCCCGCCCGCGGGCGATGCTCTCCACAGTCGACTCCTGTAGCGCAGCGACGGTCGGCTGCACCAGGTGCTTCGGCGCCCCATGCCAGCGCCGCCAGGCCAGCTGGCGCAGCTCACGCGCCTTGGCCAGATCCAGTGCCTCCCCCACCAGCGCGCTGGCCACCAGCATGCGCTCGGTCTCGCCGCGCAGGGACAGGAACCGCACGTAGTCCACCAGCCCCTCGAGCCCCGACCGCGAGAGGCGCGCGAAGGACGGCATGGCCGTGCCACGGATGCCGTTGAGCAGGATCTCGCGCAGATCCGCGCGTAGGGGGCGCGTGTTGCGCTCCACGGAAACGCGCTTGAAGACTCCGTGGTGGTAGTTGCGCGGACGCGGGCTGAGGAACTCGGCGGTCGGTCCATCTCCGGCGCCGGAACTGCCGTGGCAGTGCAGGCACAGGGCCTGGAACTTGCGCGCCGTTTCCTCAAGGGTCGGATAGTCTGCGAGGATCAGGGCCTCGGCCCGCTCGATGTTGACCTGCGTATCCACGCCGCCGGTCTCGGCCATGAACGCATCCCAGCGCCGCCAGAGCTCCGGGTAGGACGGCGAGATGACCATGGCATTCAACTCTCCGGCATCCACGAACTCGAGCAGGCCCTCGAAGCGCAACTCGTTCTCGTCCATCAAGAGCCGCCGCCCGGCCTCGTCCAGGGCATCCATGCCACCGGTCAGCTCCGCCACCATGGTGGGATCATCCAGTAGGGCGTAGGCCGGTTTGCGCGGCGTGCCGAAGAGTTCAGTGAGCAGGCCCTCCAGCTGTACCGCCTCGTGAGCCGGAACGTCTGCCTCCTCCAGCATCCGGCGGGACTCGGCGCTCAAGCCATAGACATCCGGTGACCAGTTGCTGGAGTCGTTACAGGCCCCCAGGGCCAGCAGGAGCAGCGGAGTCCCCGCCCGGCGGAAGAGACCCGCCTGGGGTACTTGACCCGCCGCCGGGTTGTGGGTTGTGGAAATGGGAATCATGGACCAGAGGGGCAGACAGTCTCGGTGCCATCGCCCCGTGTCAAGTCGGCGGCGGCAAACGGCCCGCGGCTCCGCCCCAGGGTGTATCCTGCCGCGCCATGCCTTCCCCCGCCCTGCTCCCGCACCTCAGCGCCGCCCGGGCGCAGCTTACCCAGTCCACGCCGGCCCTCTGCCTGACCTTCGGCGATGTGCCCTCCGAGTACGCCGCGGCCCGCGAGGGCGCCGCCCTCTTCGATGCCACTGACCGGGAGTCGCTGCTCGTCACGGGCGCCGATGCCCGGGACTTCCTCCAACGCCTGCTGGCCAACCGCGTCACCGAACTTGCCCCGGGCCAGGGAAACCGCACGCTGCTGCTGTCGGCCACGGGCAAGGTCCTGGCGGATCTGGACCTGGCAGTCATCGACGAGCAGGCCTTTGAGCTGAGCGGAGCCGCAGGGACCATCGCCCCCCTGGCCCAAACGCTCGATCGGTATCTCTTTTCGGAGGATGTGACCCTCACCGACTCCAGCGCAGAGCACACGCCCCTTGAGCTCTGCGGCCCCGCCGCCCATGGAATCCTCGCCGAGCTCTGCGGCCCGGCTGTGGCCCTGCCCGCTGAACAGCACGCTTCCATCAGCCTCGTGGAACCGGTGGGCCTCACGGGGCAGATCAGGGTCACGCGCCTGGCAATTGCCGGTCAACCCGGCTGGCGCCTGGCTTGCGGTCCGGATGAAGTCGGCAACCTCTGGCAACGGTTGACCGCCCTAGGCGCCGCTCCCGCTGGCTTCATCGCCCGGGAAAGCCTGCGCGTGGAGGCCGGCCAGGGCCTGTGGGGCACCGATATCAGCGACGCCGTCTACCCCCAGGAGGCTTGCCTTGAAGATGCCTTCTCCCTGGCGAAGGGCTGCTACACGGGCCAGGAAGTGGTGGCCAAGATCGACGCCCATGAGGACCTCAACAAGCGCTTGACGCTCATGACCTGCGACCACGATGACCCGGTGCCCGCGGGCACGCGCCTGTACCGCCAGACCGCTGCCAGGAGAAGCCCAGAGGGCAATGGGGAGAGCGGCGAGCCCGACGCCTGGCGCGACCTGGGCGTCGTAACCACCTGGGCCTACTCCTTCGCCTTCGGTTGCGGTGCGGTCCTGGCCTATGTGAAACGCGGCCACCAGGAGCCCGGCACTCGCTTCCGCCTGGGCGCTGGCCCGCAATCGGTGACGGTCGAGCCCGTGGCCGCCGTCCCCGGCTAGCGCCGCGGTTCGCGAGCCCCCGACGCTACCTCGGAGCCGTGGCCCCGCCGAGGCTCACGACCCCAGGGGAGCAAACTCCCCGGGCGTGCCGCTGTAGGAGCGGAGATCGATGGTCACCTTGAGGCTCATGGATCCCAGGGGCACGGCACCGGAAATACGCACGGGCACCCCGCTGGGATAGTGGACCCAGACGCCGATCTCGCCGTGGATGCCGAAGAGACCCGAGAAGGCGGGCTCCTCCCCTTCGGCGCTCTCAGTCTCCATTACCAGCTTGCGACAGGCAAAGCGCCCCGCCGGAGTCTTCAACTCGCGGCGCTCGCCCATGGAGATGGTCGTGTTCCAGAGTTCGAGCTTGTCGAGCACTGCGAAGGAGGCCTCCTCCAAATCGACCGCCCGCATGGAGCGCGCCATGTAGATGGCACTCAACATGTCGATGGCTCCCGGGGGAATCTCCCGTTCACTCTCAGCCCTCCAGACGCGGTGCTCCAGGCGGTCGCAGTCATCACAATGGTGATCCCTGGAGAATGGCCACACACCCGTGACGCGGTGTTCCGCCCGCTCGCAGCCATCACAGTGGTGGTCGCGCCTATAGCGGGCGATGTGCTTGCCATCCACCTGTCCCAAGCGCAGTTCACGCCTTCTGTTTTCCGAGCCGCGCTGGGTATCAGAGTAGAGCAGGGCCGGCCAGGCCTGGGGCAAGAGACGCACCTCGATGTTGTGGTCCAGCCGATAGCCCAGGGCGGATCCCGTGACCCGCGTGCGTACCAGGCCGGATTCCAGGCGATCCACATTCGCCAGCGAACTCCCAGGCAAGGGCAGCCCGCGCAGGAACGGTTCAACACCTGACTCCATCGTGAACTCCCCGACCATGGGATTGCCCAGGAGACCGAGGTGCAGGTAGACGCCGAACTTCAGCTGCTCCCCACGCGGCACGGTGATGGGCAACACGTCGGCGGCGCGAGTCACGATGAGCGCATCCGGAGGCGGTTCACCGGCGCCACCCACCGGCGCATCTTGAGAGGCTAGAACCAGGGCAAAGAGAATGGCGGAGGGGAAAAAGGAGATACCCATGATGTGCTTGCTGAGACCGGGTGGAACTAGCTTGGCTGTCGACCCGGTCTCAGGGGAGATCGCTGCCGCCTACAGGTACCAACGCAGGGAGCCCATGATGATGTCCTCTCAATCCTCATCCCAGAACTCGGCGGCGAGACCCAGGGAGAAGCTATCTCCGAGACTCCAGCGGGCACCGGCATCGACAACTGAATCGCTGCCGAAGTCATCGTACTCAACCTGGGCGTATCCGACGTTGAGCTCAATGCTGTCCGAGAAGCCGATGCGCAATCCGCCGCCAAGGGACAGGCCATCGTCGTCATCTGACAAGCCACCGAGGTCAAACTCCAAGTTGATGAGCTCTGCCTTGAGAAAAAGGTCAGTGCCATCACCGATGGCCGTGTGGAAACCCAGGCCCACGCCGGTGCGGGCGACGTCCAGGTCGCCGGAAATGCCCATGTCAAAGGTACTGGTATCCGAGCTTGCAGTCAGGAAGAGCGCGTCACCGAGGGCGACGGAAACGCCGAGACCCAACACATCGCCGGAGTCACCGCCACCGTCCACATCATGGGTGCCGAGCCCGGCCTCCAGGTAGGTATAGCTAAAGCCCTGGGCCTGGGCCGCGGGAAGGAAGAGTACAACAGAGAAAGCAACACGAAGAAGGCTGCGCATGTGTCCAGGTCTCCAGGGGTTCTGAGTAAAAAGCGGAGGACCGTCCTCCGCTTTTCCCCAGCATCCACGATGGACGGTGCGGTTTCGAGGAGATTCTGAATCTGCGCCTGCGGCCCGCTCCCCGGTGGGAACAACCCAGAGGCAAGAGGAGTGGTTGGCGCCCCCGGTTCGGCTTCCGCCACTGTTGAAGTAGAGGATGTTGCCCACTCCTGGACGGCCCTGCTCAACCCGCGGCCCGGTCTACCCAGCTGTGCGGCGTGCTGTCAGAGGAGCACCTAATCCGCCACGCCCCCGCGCCTGGCGGCGGCCTGGTTCCAGATGTGGGTTCTCCGAGCTACCCGCATCTGGACTCACCGTCTCCCAGAGCCCATGTCGTTCGTCGCCTGGCGGGCCGGCCGAGGGCCTCAGGCGCGTCGCTCCGCCAGGCGTTGGTCGGCCAGTAGGATGGCGACCTCCTCCGGGGGAACACCCTCCGCGGCTGAGAGGTCGAGCACTTGGCGCAGGTTGGCGGCGATGCGTTCCCCGATGGCCTCGGGCTCTTCCCGGCGATCTTCAAGCATGAAGAGGGCGCCGCGGATCACGGCTCCGGCTGTGGTCAACATGTCCGGGGCGAACAGGATGCCACGCTCGGCCAGGGTGCGGCCGTGTTTGGAACGAGCCAGGATGTTGTTGGCGCTGCCCACCACCGCCCGGCAGCCCAGGCGCGAAACGGTCAGATCGTGCAGGATGCCGCCCATGGCGCAGGGGGCAAAGATGTCGCAGTTGGCGTCGATATCCTGCCCGGGAGCGAGCAACTCGATGCCACGCTCCGCCATCTCCTCTGCCCGCTCTCCGTTGATCTCCGTGGCCTTCACCTGGACACCGGTCGCCTTGAGCAGCATGGCCAACCGGCTGCCCACATCCCCCAACCCCTGGATCACCACCGTCCGCGCGGGCCAGTCGACCTCCCCATCCAGATGGCGCAGGACGGTGGCCATGGAGTCAAAGACGCCCCGGGCCGTGCACTCCGCCAACTGGCCGGGCCCCTCCGGTCCGGGAGCTGCGGCATAGGCCGATTCCTCCCCCACCCAGGCCATTTCGCGGTCTCCGGTGCCCACATCCGGTCCCACCCGGAAGCGTCCACCCAGGCGCTCCACCAGCCTCCCCACGAAGTGGTAGGCCCCTTCGAGGTCCAGCTCCCTGCGGTTGAGGAGCACGACCTTCCCGCCACCCGCCGCCAGATCCGCGCAGGCCAGCTTGCGGGTCATGGCCCGGGAGAGGCGCAGGCAATCTCGCAGGGCCTCGCTGTCGTCCCGGTAACTCCAGCGGCGGATGCCCCCAAAGGCCGGCCCGGCACTTGTATCGTGGATCCCGAGGAAACCGCGCAGGCCAGAGGCGCGGTCGTGGATGGCAATAAGCTCCTCAAAGCCCTGACGGGCCATGGTTTCCAGGATATCGATGGGCATGGGCTGGAGGGCCCACTTCCGTCGGGGCCAACCACCATTGTACCCTGCTCAGAGCGCGCTTCCCCAGGACATCCAGGCAACCGCCGCCAACTCCACCCCTCCGGGAAGAGTCTGGCACCCCGCGCGTCTCACTCCACCATGCGACTTGACCACCTGCCCGCTCAGCACCAGCTGCCCGGAAAACTCGCCGGCCTGACCCTGGCCCTGCTGCTGGCCAGCGCCTGCGCCTCCACCGGAACCGACGTCCCGGACGAGTCCAGCGCTCCGCCCGCTGTGGAGCCCTATGATCCCGCCGACCATCGCCGTCGGAAGGAGCCCATCGGCACGGTCCTGCTGGAGCTCGACCTTTCCATGGAAGACTGGAACAAGCTGATCCTGACGGCGCGCTCCACCCAGCAGCGGCGCCAGGCCAGCCTGCTGGAGAAGGACATCATGCGCCGCGTGCACATCAACATGGACGAGCTCGTCACCCAGTTGGAGACCGGCCCGCCGGCCAATCGCACCGTGGCCGCCATGGCCCTGGGGTTCAGCCGTGACCGTGCTGTCCTCTCGCCCCTGCTGGCGGCCCTGGAGGATCCGAAGCAGGCGGTCGTGAACAACGCCCTGCTCGGCCTGGCGCTGCTGGGACAGGCAGACACGCCCCTGGGCGGGGCCGCCATCCTCCTGCGCGAAGCCCCTGACCCCACCACCCGTCACAATGCCGCCTATGCCCTGCTGCACTGTGTGAACAACGGTTCGGATCCGGCTGTGGCCCTGGAGAGTGCGCGCCTGGGCCTGGCCGACGAACACCCGGGCGTGCGCGCCCAGTGCGCCCTGGTGCTGGCGGCCGCCGGGGATATGGCCTCGCTGGATGATCTGATTGCGCGCCTGTCCGACGACGTGCAGCTCGCCGCCAGCGCCGCTGCCCGGGCGCTTGGGAGCCTGGCCCGCGGGGACAACCATCAGAAGGGCAAGGTGGCCCGCGCCCTGGCCTCCGCCCTCCAGCGGACCGATGGGAGCCTGCGCGTCAGCCTGCTGCGCGAGCTGGCTCGTTTGGCCGGTGTGAACTTCGGTGAGGAGACTGAGCCCTGGGTTGAATGGGCCCATCGGTTGCCCTGATGGTGTCTTGGGTTGGGGATTGGGGACGGGTTTTTGGGTCTCGGGGTTGGGGTGGGGTTGGTTTGTTCTGTGTGTTGCTTGGCCTTGGGGCTTGTGGTGACGGGGAGGTGGGGAGCTCCCCCCCCTTTGGGGGGGGGGGGGGGGGGGGAACTGACCACTCGCCGGTTGATGTGAACCAAGACAAGGACGAGAACAAAGACAAGCCAAAGAACACAATTACAGCACAGCGCGGGCTGACAATAAACTCGACGGTGACCTTCGTGACGGACCCGAAACGACCTCACAAACAACAGGTCTCCTATCTACCACCGGAACGTGCGCGCTGGTTCTTGCAAGCTCCGCCGACCTCAGTGAAAGGCGTAAAACGACCGGGACCGCGGACCCTGCGCTATCGCCAGGCCGGGCTGGTTTATAGTCTTGCGGCCAACTCAGGAGAGTCCGAGATAGTCGTGGGTAGGGAGAGGGAGGAGACTATCCTGCGCCTTGAACTACGCCGGGCAGTGTTCCTGTGGCCCGACGGCTTCGCCTGGACAGAGAATGAAGTTGGACGACATTGGGCTTCCCTGGGGGAACGGGGCAGCCTTGAGGCGCGCTTGGGAGAGGCTGGCCAGCCGCTGCGCATGGAGGTCCTGTCGCCGGCGGGGCTGCCCTTGGAGGCCATGGAGGAAATCAACTGGGGGCGGGAAGGGGACCTCCTCCAACCGACCGGCTTCAACCTGGTGGCCGATGGCCGGGTTGTATGGAAGGAGCGCGTGGACGGGGTACAACGCAGCGTGCGGTTCCTGAAGTCCTACTTCCTGCCGCCGGATAGACGCCGGACAGCGAGTACCCAGGTGGTCGTCCAGGAGACACCCGGAGAAGCCAGAGCGATCCTCCTACCCAAGCGCTGCGAGCGTGAATACCCCCTGCCAGCGAACATCAGCTGGCAGCAGGCGGTTGTCCGGGCCGGGGAACTGGCGGCGGCGGAAGCAGAACGACTGAAGCCCCTGGGCCTGGCCCCGGATGGTTCCCTGCGGATGCGCCTGGACGCTGCGGGGCAGCCCTTGACCGTGCTGCTGATTCTGAACGGCAGCCTTGATGCGCCACCTGAAAACTGGTTGGAGCGACCCGCGCAGGCCGCCCTGTCCACGACGCTCCGGAAGGCGGCCGCCCTGTCCACGGACACGGTGAAGGGCCTGAGGACTGCCGCCGTGGAGTACCTGGCCTCCCGCGGAAGACCTCCGGCAGGGGCCGCGGGCCCGCTTTACGGGCGCCTTGACCGGGCCAGCCCGGTGACCGGCCCCCTGCAACTGCAGCTGGCCCTGCCCTCGGACTGAGGCCACCTGCAGCCCCCAGCAGGCCCTGAAACCTACCCCACAGAGGACAGGGCCCGTGTCCCCGGATGAGGGCAGGTAGAGGCTCGCTCGCGCAGGGTATCCGGAGGATGCCAAGAGGCAGCCAGCCTGGCCCGCTCAGAGTCAGTATCACCGGCACCCTCCTTGCTCTCCCCGGTCGTCACAAGGCCCAGGAAACAACATGAAACACGTCCACCACCTCACTCTCCTCATCGCCGCCAGCACCATCCTGTCCCATTCCCAGGCAGCCTCGCCCAAACGCCCGGCGAGTCCCCTGGCGGCCAGTCCAGTAGCGCTGGTCCAACCGGCGGGGACGACCAAGGCGCCGACCAGCCAGAAGGCCTCCCGCAGCTCCAGCAAGAGCAGGGGCAAGTCGAGCGGCAGCTCCAGCAGCCGTGGCTTCTCGGGCAAATCCAAGCACTCAGGCGTATCAGACACCTTGGGTGCCATCATCGGGATCTTCTCCTCCGGCTCTGACACGCCCACCGTGCGCTACCAGACGCCGAGCACCATCTCCCGTTCTTCCCGTTCTTCCACGCCAACCGTGCGCTACCAAGCGCCGAGTACCAGCTCCCGTTCTTCCACGCCCACCGTGCGCTACCAAACGCCGAGCACCAGCTCCCGTTCTTCCACACCCACCGTGCGCTACCAGGCCCCGAGCACCAGCTCCCGTTCTTCCACGCCAACCGTGCGCTACCAGGCCCCGAGCACCAGCTCCCGTTCTTCCACGCCAACCGTGCGCTACCAGGCCCCGAGCACCTCGCATGCGCCTGGACGAACCACGGTGAATACTGCTCCGTCCATCTCCAGTCGCTACGGAACAGGAACCTCCATCCCCAGACGGCCCGCGAACACCGGGAGAGACGCCGGCCGGCCTTCATCCTTCATCGACCTCGGCGACACTTCCTCCAGTTCCGGCTCCTGGCGCATGCCCAGCCTCTACGGAGCGCGGGCGCGCACCGCCGCCAGCGGGCGCTCGGCGACCAAGAGCTCCGACACGACACGCAGTTACAAGCCCTCGCAGGCCACCTCGACGCAATCTTCCGCAGCAGCGCGCCGAGCGCCCGAGGCTAGTGGTCAAGGTTCCGAAAACGCCCGCAACACCCTGCGCGAGGCTCTGCTGGACCGCTACCGCGCCGGCGGCAAGCCGAGCGGGGCGCGGACGGGGCTCAACACCACCCTGGGCAAGCGCTACGGCACGCGCACCACCCGGGCCGGGAGCCCCTCGACGGCCACCGGCTCCGGGGGCAACGCCTCCTCCGGCAGCGGGAAGAGCCCTGTGGCTTCCAAGCCCCTGTCGAAGCCCGGCGCCAAGCTGAACACATCGGCAATCCCCAAGGGGTCATTGAAATCCACCACCGCGACCAAGCTCAAGGGAAACACCTCCGGAGCCCCAGGCGCGCGCCCGAAAGCCGGTGGACGCTGGAGTGGTATGTCTCCGGAACGGGCGGCTCAGGTGCGCGCCCTGGCCAAGCGACGCACGGCCTTCACGCCGACCACAGCGCCGAAGAAGGTGCGCTACGACAACATGAAAATCGGCGCCATGGACGGTCTGGCCCAGACCGGTCTAAAGGTCGGCTCGGGATTCGCCCTGGGCCTGGTCGGTGCGCCGCGCAGCCTATCCAACGGATTCAGCGGCTATGGGGGCTATGGAGGCTATGGCAGCGGCAAGGGTTCCTACTGGGACAACTACAACAACAACTGCTGGTCCAACTGGTGGTGGAACAGTTGCTGGAGCTACTGGGACTGCTGGAGCAGTTGGGGACCGTGGTTCTGCTGGGGGCCGTCCTTCAGCTGGGGTTGCTCCTCCTACTACAGCTCGAACTTCTGGTGGCCGAGCTACTCCTACTGGGGGCCCTCATACCCGAGCAGCAACACTACCATCGTCTATGCTAACGACCCCGCCCCGGTGGAGGTGACGGTGATCGTGGACGGCCCCCGTGAGGATGTCGTGGTTCTCGCGGGCGAAGGGGCCCTGGTCGTGGATGAGAGTTCCGCTTCCACTGCACCGCCAATCGGCAGCGACGCATCCTTCGGCGCCCCGGCCCAGCCCCTGGGGCGTGCGGCCGAGTACTACCTGTCCCTGGGAGACCAGGCCTTCGCGGACGGACGCTACGACACGGCGGCCCAGCTCTACACCCGGGCGGTTCAATACGCCCCGGACCAGGGCATCCTGCACCTGATCCTGGCCGACGCCCTGTTCGCCACGGGCGACTACTCCCCGGCCGCCGCGCACCTGCGCACGGCCCTGGCTCTGGATCCCCTGCTGACCTCAACGCCCTTCGACAAGCACGGCCTCTACACAGACCCGACGGACTTCGACCGCCAGCTCGCCACGCTGGAGCTCTTCCTGCGGGACCATCCCCTGGTGGAGGACGCACGCCTGGTGCTGGCCTTCAACCTGCTCTTCGGGGGTCGTCCGGCAGCCGCCGTGGAACTGCTCGAAGAACCCTTCTCCGCCAGCCTGCGCTCCACGCTCACGGGTGCCCTGCTGCTGGAGACTGGGAAAAACAGCCAGTACGGTTGAAAAGGAAGTGGCTGCCCCCGGGCGAGGGGCAGCCGCTAGCGGCTGCCCACAGAACGTTCCAATAGCCAGCCCAGGATGAACATGCCGCCGCCGATGGTCAGGCCTTGGAACTCCGCCGACATGGAGGCCAGGCTCTCATCTTCCATCCCGAGGGACATGCTGCGGAAGACACCCGCGAGGACCACAAGCATGCCGACGCCCTCAAGGAGCTTCGCCAGAACCCAGACTCCGCGCTTTACATTCACCAGTAGGGCCTAGGGCAGGGTGCGCAGGGCCGCGCGCCCCAAGCGCTCGACTGTGATGGTGCTGTTGTCCGCATCCGGCCGATATGAGCAATAGTCATCAGCCGTACTGATGACCTTCTCCCCCAAGCCATAAACGTCGATCTCCACGGCCGAAGTCGGGGCGAAAAAGGCAACCAGTGAAATGCTGCGGGCAATGGCCATGTGCATGGCCAGGCTATCGCTGGTGATCAGGAGGTCGCAACGGTCGACGAAGGCGGCAAAGGTCAGCTGATCGTTGTCCGTGCCCGCATCGAGGACGATGGCCTCGCTATCGGAGTCCTCTCCAAAGGCGGCCATGATGCGACGATTGCGCTCCGCCTCCGCCGGT
>DASCNH010000041.1:0-18070 GCA_036011365.1 Planctomycetota bacterium
CTCCACGTTGCTCGCCGTGCCCGCGTTGATCGCCGTCTCCGCGCTGATCGCCGTGCCCACGCTGATCGCCGTGCCCACGCTGATCGCCGTCTCTACCCGGCATCATCCTGGCGCGGCCTTTGGGGCCATCGGGGTGCGCTCCCCCCTGGCCGCGCGTTCCAGGCACAGACATCCCACCGAATGACCAGCCCTCGCCCATACGGAACTCCTGCCCGCCGGGTCCATGGGGACCAATGCCTCGCAAGGCGTTCCCCACACGTCCCATGATGAAATCGGGAAGACTCCGCCCTCCTCCGCAGTCACCTTCCCGGCCGCAATCCTCACCCTTGCCGCAGTCTTCACCCCGGCCGCAGTCTTCCGACTCATGGCGGGTTTCGCCATCCCCAGCGCGGCGGCCTGCAAACCAGCGCCCACGGGCCTGACCCGGGAATCCGTTGCCGGCCTCCCGTTGACCGTCACCAAGGCGCATCGCGTGCTTCAGCACACGGCGCTCGCCGCCGTCATCCTCCACCTCCACATGGATCTCAATCTGACCTGTGATGTCATCCAGATCGATGTCGAGACCCTCCAGGCCGGGCAGGTGCCTGAGGCCCTTGAGGCCTTCGAGATCCTCCAGGTTCAGGTCGAAGCCCAGGCCCGCCCCGCCCGCTCCGATCCCGAGCACATGCACTTCGATCTCGCCCTCGTCGTCGCCCTCCGGGGCAACCACCTGAACTCTCATCTGACGGGGCCCATGGCCGTCATCTTCATCATCACCAAGAGCTCCGAAGAGCACGCGAGGGCCAATCTCGCGCACGCTGGGTCCCCACTCCTCCTGCTCCTGGCCCTCGACATCACCCAGTTCATCCCGGGCCACGAGTTCGATGACCGTGTCCTTGATCCAGCCGTCGCCGCGCTCCACGCGCACGCGCACCTCGCTGCCGGCCTCACGCTTCTGAATGAAGCCCATTAGCTCCTCGATGCTGCTGACATTCTTCTTGCCCACACGGCGAATCACATCGCCGCTCCGGAGACCCGCGCGGGCTGCGCCGCTGCCGCCGTAGACGCCTTCGATCGAGACACCGTCTTCGGCCTCTCCGATCATCAGGCCCAGGTAGCCGTGCTCACCTTCCACTTCCTCCTCGCTGGCATAGCCCAGCTGGCTGAGGATCTCGGGCATCTCGCCGCCGGACTCCTGGAAGAGAGCTTCCAGGTCAGCGTTCTCCATGTCCTCCGCGTCGAGCACCAGGGTGCGCGTGCGGCGCTGGCCGCCCTGCCCCTGGCTGGTGAGACCGAATGTGATCTGGCCGGCCGGCCTGCCAGCGGTGGCCTCGGCCACGGCTGAGACCTCCAGCTCCAGGGCCGCGGCCTGCTCCTGGCCAGCATCGCAGCAGGGAGCCTGAAGTGCGGGTGAGAATGTGAGGAGAAGTGTGGTGCTGAACATGAGATTGCCTCCGGGGCGGGTTGGGGTGTGCCGCAGCCCTACGCTCCCCGCAAGGGGGCCGTTGGCGCTACCGACTACATGTTAGCGACCATCGGCAGCCGGAGGTGGAATACGCACAGCAGCCCTGCATGAGGGGCGTAACAGTGCGCCGCAGGGCTGCCCACGGATCCTCTCCGGTGCCCCCCAGCGCCACGGCAGCGCTGCTCAGCACCTCCCGCCTGTGCTCCCCTACTGGATGGCCGCCGGCCAGCGCTCGGGATTGTAGAGCCAGTCCAAGACGGCCTGGATCTGCTGCCCGTTGGCCGAGTCCGGATACTGCTCCTGGTACTGGGGCGGGTCGGAGATGAAGTTGTCCGGCATGGAGGTGCCCGGGTAGACCAGGGCCGGACTCCAGAGCCAGTCCTCCACCCAGCCTTCCCGCAGGCGCTCCCGGGTGCGCTCCAGGTTCGGCGCCCAGGAGATCGGCGCGTCAATCTGGTCCGGGCCCTGGCTGCCGTGGAAATGGCACTGGAAGCAGTTGACGCCCTCGACGGCCACCGCGTGCCCCAAGCCCCGGAACGGGGCGCGGGCGCTGCGCAGGCTCGGAGCCCGGCGCTCGACGACTTCATAGGAGTCTGAGACGGCGCCGTTCATGCTGAAGCCCTGGCTCGCGCCCCAGGCTTGCAGCTTCTTGAAGTTGGCGGCGGTTTCCGGCTTGGCCCCGGCCTCGATTGCGGCCACCACCCGCGGCGAGAGACCGGTTCCAGCGGAGATCCCGGCCAGGGAGAGGGCCTGGCCGGCGGTGCTGCGTGTCTTGGTTTCCGGCCAGGCGCGCTCCCCCTCGGCTTCCAGGCCGAGGGCCAGGCGCATGGTACGCGCATAGCGCGAGGGCCACTCCGCGCGGGCCTTGAGGGCGAAGTAGTCCGCCACGGCCTCGGCCTCGCCAGGGGCCCAGTTAAAGGAGGGCATGCGCACGCGGATCTGCTGGCGCAGGTCATCAGGATCGCGCAGGAAGCCGTAGAACCAGGCCTTCTGTAGTTTCTGGCCCTCATCCAGCAGCACCGGCGGCGCGAAGGTCCAACGCACCTTGTCCAGGGGTTCATCGCCGTAGTAGCGGAACTGGCCGTCCACATCCTGCACGGCCCCCTCGCCCTCGGGATCAGCGGTGACACTGTACCAGGCGTCGTCCTCGTCCTCCGCCTCAGCATCAAAGAGCTCCACGCCCTTGAAATAGTAATCGTTCACCAGGCGCACGAAGTCGCCCCCACGCGGGGCCGTGACGCTCGTGATACTGTCCAGGTCCGGGAAGAAGGCCTGGCCCGGGGCGCCGATTCCCGGCGTTGGTTCCAGCAGGCGGAAGACCGGGTTTTCGAGCTCCTCCTCCATCCACTCCTCCCAGGAGGCGATCTGCTCGCGCAGGGATTCCAGGCCATCCATGGTCGGAGGCAACACCTCGTCCGGGAAGGGCATGGACTCGCAGGCGGCATTCAACTCCAGGCCATCTTGGGTAGTGAAGGTCAGGCGGCCGGGATCGATCACATGGCAGCCCTCGCAGTTCTTCTGGCGCACTACCCGCATGCCGAAGTCCATGGCCGCCTGGGTCGCATCGGGTTTCATCTCCGCCCGCTCCACTTCGTCGATGACCAGGCCTCCGACGAAGGTAACCAGACCCTTGACCTGATCCTCGCTAAAGTTGAACCGGGGCATGCGCGCCTTCTCGCGCGGGTTTTTGACCTTGCCGTGGTCGAAGCCTCTGGGGGCCTCCAGCTTGCGCGCCAGCCAGCCTTCGCGGTAGTGGTGATCCAAAGCCGGGCGCCCGGGCAGGCTCTCGCGATAGGACATGGCGAAGTCCAACCGATCCACAGTCGTCGATGCCCAGTTGGTGAGTTCTGTTCCGATGGGCATCATGGCCTCCAGGCCCTTGATCTCGTGGCAGGAGAAGCAGCCCTGGTGGCGCACGAGCGCGGCGCCCACCTCGTTGGTCAGATAGGCCTTGTCGTTCCAGGGGTGCTCGGGCACGTCTCCGGCCAGACGACGCTCGACCTCGGCGCGCCCGCTCTTGCCCAGATACCAGCGGGTGAGTTCGTCGAGGGTTTCCTCATCAATGGGGCTCTGGGCCTCGCTCCAGCCCTCGGGGACATCAGTGAAGATGCCGTCGGGATCCTCGCTCATGTAGGCCACAATGTCGGCGATGTCCTGGTCCGGCAGGCGCAGGTCGGGCATGCGCGTCTCGGACCACCAGGCAACTGGATCCTTGATCCAGGCGAAGAGCCACTCGGGGTTGATCTTTGCCATCACGCCCCGCAGGTTCGGCCCCACATCATTGTTGCGGCCCAGTTCCAGGGCCAGGTCGGCGGTCTTCGGTTCCTCGTCGCCGAAGGGTGCCATGTTGTGGCAGGCCAGACATCCCGAGAGACGGAAGACCTCGCGCCCGCGTTCCGCGTCGCCAGCCACGGGAATGGGCGGCAGCTCCTCACGGGGAGCAGCGCTGCGCAGGAAGGAAGACACCGCCCCCACCATGGTCTCGTTCCACTCCTGACCGTGGATCGCACGCCCCTCGCCATAGCGCGAGATGGCGACGATCTCCTCCGGAGCGTAGTTTTCCAGGTGGAAGAACTGGGGCATCCAAGTGGTCGGCCGGAAACTCTTCGGATTGGCGATCCAGGAGTCCAGGAAGCCCGGGCGGACCTTGACCTGGATGTTGTGCAGGGAGGGGCCAGGCTTGCGCTGGGTTGGGAACCATTCGACCTTGTGGCAGGCATAGCACCCGTAGCGTTCGAAGGTGCGGTAGCCGTCGGTGGCCGAAGGCGCGTCGGCTGCGATCAACTCCATGGAGGTCGTGTGGCATTGAACGCAACTGGCCTCAGTGTTCTCGCTGGTCAACATCGGGTAGTCCCAGTGATGCTGCTTGTGCCAGTGGTGTTCTTCCGACCACTCAGCCCGTTCAGCCTCATCATCGGGACGGTGATCGGCACGCACGAAGTCCAGGGCTTCGCCAGAGCCGCGGTGGCAGATCGTGCAGCCAATATCTTTGTACGGGTGGGGTGACTTGGCGGTCAGATACAATTCGAGGTTCGGATGCGTGGTGAGCGGCTGAGCCTCGTCCTCGAAACCGGCCTTGTCATATCCCATGTGGCAGGTGACGCACATATCAATACGCGTCTTCTTCGTGAAGTTGAGCTCGAAGGTCAAGTTGTCGAGTACGACCTTGTGCACCTTCAGGTTCGGCTCCACGAAGTCAATGCCGGGCAAGTCGCGCACTATGTCGGCCAACTGGCCCGCTCCGTCCGTCGGCGCCAACCTCTCCAGTTTACTGGTCAGTCGACGTAGATCCTTGGTGCCGGAGTAGAGGGCTATCTCCGCCGCGTCAACCTCGCCGCGCAGAGTATCCAAGCGCGCCTTTGCTTCCAGATACCTGGCCTCAGCGGCGGCACTGATCTTGGCCAGGTCAAGCATCTCCTTCTCGTCGCCGCGCAGCTCACCGCGCTCGCTGCCGTCTTCAACCGCTCCGGAGTTGGTCTGCTCGAGAAGCTCCTCTTCGGTCACATAGCGCTCCCAACCAAATGAAGCCTTCTTGGCCTTGGCTTCCTGTTCCCTTGTGTAGGCCTTTTCCTTCAGTTCGTAGACTTCCTCCTCCAGTGCCTCCAAATCGCTGGAGCGTGCCTCCAGGCGTTCCCGGGCGGCGGCCAGGGAGGCCTCCAGATTGTCCTTGGCAGTCAGAAAGCCCTCCGTCTCCAGGGCGGAGACACTGTGCTCTGTCTTGGCGACATCCAAGGCCCGGAACTCCCGCTGGTAGGGTTTCCAGGCGCGATCCCAGTCGTCGATGACCATCCAGATACAGGTCACCAGGAACAGCAGACTGGACACCAGAAACCAGGTGTTCAGCTGGGGAATGGAGAAGTGTGTGTCGCCGCGGTCAGCCATGATCCGGAGGGGGAGAGAATCTCTTAGTTGCTCGGGTTGGAAGGTGGTCAGATGTTGAAGAAGTACTCGGGGATGCTAACGATGTACTTCAGGTCCAGCGTCCAACGCATGACCATCTTGGTCGGCACCAGAACGAACCACAGGAAGAGGTGCATCATCACGTTGTAGCGCTCGGGCCCCATCTCGGCGGCGATCTTGCGGAACAGCGTCTTGCCCAGGATCGGGGGCAGAATCACGAAGTAGGCGAAGATACTCGCCAGTCCCGGTGCCTCACGAAGCCAGATGTTTTCTGGCCGCGGCTGGTCTAGCAGGTATATCCAGAAGTACTCCGACAGGTTCACGCTGACCATCGGTTCGAGCTTGTGGGGATCCCAATATTCGAATGGTCCGAAGAAGGACCAGTTGGGCCCGCGCAGGAAGGTGCCCATGATGATCAGGGAAGACCAGAGGAGCAGAAAGCCCACCAGGAAGAAGTTGATGGCAAAGGGCCGCTCCTCGTAGGTGTAGTAGCCGTTGCCCTTGGGGTTCTTGTCCAGATAGGGGATCGCGCACAGGCCCACGATGATGAAACTCGGCAGCAACACTCCGGCGATCCAGGGATCGAAGTAGACGAGCATCTCCTGTAAGCCCAGGAAGTACCAAGGAGCCTTGGAAGGGTTCGGCGTACGCGCCTGGGAGGCTGGCTCTTCGATGGGCGCTTCGATCTCGATGCTCCAGGCGATCAAAAAGACCGTGAAGAGAATCATGCAGATCAACTCGATGTAGACCAGGTCCGGCCATACATGGACCTTCTGCTTGGCGTACTGCCCTTCCAGCGTCGGTTCGCCGCGCTTGGTGCGCTCGTCGTTGAGCACGCTGCGACGCAGGGCCAGCCAGGTGAAGAAGAGCAGGGAACCGATCATCATGATGATCGGGATGTTGTCCGGCTTGGTGACGATCTTGTTGAAGTCGGGGTCGTCCCAGGACACCAGGAAAAACGCGACGATCAACGCACAGGTGATCGCGAAAACCACCGGATGTGTGGCCCACTTGCGGAAGCGGACCACCAGCAGGAGCAGGAGCGCTGTACCGATGGAATAGCGCGTCGGCTCGGCCAACCAGTCCGCCAGGTCCTTGATGAAATCGATCATGGGCTGGAACCTACAGGGGTCCTGAGATGCCACCATCCTTGCGCACACGCCAGAAGTGGACAGCCATCAGCACGGCGGCGAATAATGGAAAGCCGACGCAGTGCAGTACATAGAAGCGCAGGAGCGCGCCCTCGCCCACAAAGCGTCCAGCCAGGAGGGCAAAGCGAATGTCATCACCGGCGTGGATGAAGTCCAGACCGCCGAAGCTGACCATGGCCGCCCCCGGGCCCTCGTGGCCGATGAAGGGTGTGGCCCGGGCCATGTTGGTACCCACTGTGATGGCCCAGACGGCCAACTGGTCCCAGGGCAACAGGTAGCCGGTGAAGGACAAGAGGAGCGTGATCACGAGCAGGATCACGCCGATGTTCCAGTTGAACTCGCGGGGCGGTTTATATGAACCGGTCAGGAAGACGCGATACATATGCAGCCAGACCGTGATCACCATCAGGTGCGCGGCCCAGCGGTGCATTTCACGCATGACGCCCAGGGGTACGTGTTCGCGCAGGGCGAAGATGTCCTGGTAGGCCAGCTCAGCAGTGGGTCGGTAGTAGAACATCACCAGAAGGCCAGTGATCGTCTCCACCAGGAACAGGAAGAAGGTCAGCCCCCCCATGCACCAGGTGTAGGAGAGGTTGATACCGCTGCGGCGCACCTTGACCGGGTGCAGGTGCAGGAAGAAGTTCGAGAGCACTGCCAGGGTCCGGTTGCGGGGCGTGTCCGGATAACCGTGTCGGAAGATCGAGCGCCAGATCTGGCTGGCGCGGATGTAGGCGAACAGTTTTTCCATGGGGCTCGGCGAGGGGGGGCTCTGAAAGGGAGGCTAGGGGACGGGGCGGGAGAGGCGGAGCTAGGCTGGTGACACGGGCGGGCGGAAACGTCAGGCCGTGTAGGACAGGAAGGCACCCTCCCAGGACCACTGCCCCTTCTCTTCCTGGAACTTGGTGTTCTTGTCGATCAGGAGCTGGCCATCCTCTGCCAGAGTGATTTTGTAGCGCTCCAGGGGCCGCGGGGCCGGGCCCTCCACATGCATGCCCGTGCGAATGAAGCCACTACCATGGCAAGGGCACTTGAACTTCTCATCCGCCGCCAACCAGTTGGGCGTGCAGCCCAGGTGTGTGCAGACCGTCGAGAGCACGTAGAAACCCGTGGCCTCGCGCACGATCCAGACTCCGAAGGCAGCCTTGTAGCGCGTGTCCACGGCATCGATGGCGTAGGAGGCCGGGTCGCCGGCCTTGAACTCCTGGGGCGGCTCGTAGGAGACGTTCGGGAACATGAAGCGCGTCATGGCGCCAATGCCCGCCACGCTGGCCACCGTGAAGGCGGTCCAGGCCATGCCCAGGATGGAGAGGAATCCGCGACGGGAGACCTCACCCCGGAGAGGGGCGGGCCGCATAGCGGGCTCGCTGGAAGGGTTCGCTTCCTTGTTCTTTTTGTCGGTCACTGCTCTGGTTGATTCGCAAGCCCGGGGGATTGGGCGCCAATAGATCCGCTTGGCGCCGCCTAGAACCCAAACTGTCTTACTCTGGAGCCCGACAGGATGGCCTAGGAAACGCCCCTTGGCAACCCTTACAAGGCCCGAAGACCGTCAATCCTTCCCCACTGCGCGCAGGGCGGCCTCGCGCAGGGCCAGGTCCTTCGCCCCGGCCAGGGACTCGATCAAAGCCCGGTCCTCCGCCAGATCGAGGCGCGCCAGGGCTTCCAGGGCCCGTACCCGGTTGCGGGAGATCAACTCGCCGCGGGTGTACTTCTCCCGATCCAGCTCCCGCTCCCGGGCGTAGGTGGCCGGGTCCAGGAGCTCCCGCAGGAGTGGGGCCGCTTCCCCTCTTTGGGGGGCATCCAGGTGGCTGAGGGCGATGGCGGCATTGGCGCGCACCTCGAAAACCTCGTCCGTGAGGGCTCCCACCAGGGCCTGGGCCGTGCCCTCCCCCGGCAGGTTCTGGAGGGCGATGGCTGCCACGGAGCGCAGGCCCCCATCGGAGCTCCCCAGGAATCCCTGGATCGGCCCCCGGGCCGCCGCGGCCCGCGGCAGGCCGATCTTCCCCAGCAGGTAAATGGTGTTGAAGCGAATCCAACCATCCCCGTCATCGGCTTCTGAAACCGCCAGAAAACCCTCCAAATGGCCCACCCCCGCAGGATCGCCCATATCCGACATGAGCGCTGCCAGGGTCAGGCGGATCTTCAGATCCTCCTCCGGCACCTCATCCCAGGCGGAAGCCACGCGCTCCGAGAAGCCCTCCTCCATGGCCCAGGGCAACTCCCGCCCGGCCCCCCGGGCCTCCTGGTTCTCGGCCACCTGGCGCACCAGGTTGAAGAGGCCCTGGGTGCGGTCGTTGACCCCGCCGTGGACCACCCGGGCCAGGTTCTGGTCCAGGCTGGCCTCCTCGCCGGAGATGGCGCCGAAGAGCACGAAGACCAGCACGATGGCCACCACGATGACCGCGGGCACGATGACAAGGGGCACCCACAGATTGCGATAGGGGGCCGGCGGCGGGCCGCCGGGCCCTCCGTTTTCGCCCAACTCGATGGTCTCGGACATGCTCTGCACTCAGCCCAGGCGCCGCGCCACGGGGTAATCGTTCAAGCGGCCGGGCCGCGGCATCTTCCCCACTAGCGGCGTCACATACTCGAGGAAGGCCTCGCTGACATCATTGGAGCCGGAGAGGTGCGCCTCATCCAGCACGCGGGTCTGTTGGGCAACATTCTCCAGGGCCGTCACATCGCAGCGGCAGGTGTAATCAGCGCCCTGCCCCTCGCGCACCAGGATGACCGACCCATGGGGTGTCTCCCCGCCGGTGGCCAGGGCCACCGCGTGGTGCCCCACGGCCCGCGCCTCGGCGGCGTCCACCTCTGAGACCACACCGGCGAAGGAGCGCTGCAGGTAGCCAAAGGTGTCGGCGCGCACGCGCAGGCCCGAGCCCAGCTTGTCCTTGACCGTCGCCGCCAGGAGGTCCCCCAGGGCGCCGGTGCCGGAGAGCTGCACATTGCCGTGGGAATCCACCTCCCCGGTACTCGCCACGGGAGCCCCGTCCGGGCCGTGAATGCCCTCGGAAGCCGCCACCAGACAGCGTCCGTGTGTGCTGTAGATGCGATCCACATCGCCGACAAATGCATCCAGGGAGAAGTCGCGCTCGGGCACGTATATAAGGTGCGGACCGTCATCCTCGAACCGGCGCGCCAGGCGGCTGGCCGCCGTCAGCCAACCCGCGTGGCGCCCCATGATGACATCGATCTTGATGCCCGGCAGGGAGCGGTTGTCCTGGTTGTCACCCATGATCGCCTGGGCCACGAACTTCGCCGCGGAGCCAAAACCCGGACAGTGATCGGTCACCGGCAGGTCGTTGTCGATGGTCTTGGGCACGTGGAAGAGGCGCACATCGTAGCTCTCCGCCACGGCCAGCTCATTCAGGATGTGGGCCGTCTCCGCCGAGTCGTTGCCACCGATGTAGAAGAAGTAGCGCACATCGTGGGCGCGCAGGACGGCGAGGACCTGTTCGCATTCCTCCCGCGTCGGCTTCTTGCGCACGGAGCGCAGGGCCGCGCAGGGGGTGGCCGCCACGGCCTCCAGGTTCTCCTGACTTTCCCGGCCGAGGTCGATCAGGTTCTCGCCCAGAATGCCGGCGATGCCGTGCAGGGCGCCGTAGACCTCCCCCACGGCATCGTTCGCCATGCAGGCCTCCACGAGACCTACTAGGCTCTGGTTGATGACGCAGGTGGGACCGCCTGACTGGCCAATGAGGGCGTTTCCGCGGGAGGGGGACATGGGTTCGGGGGGTTGTTGCGTGGGGTAGGAAGGTGCTCCGGGGGACTGCTGCGGGTCCGCGTCGGCAGCCGCCACGGCGCACGGTAGCGCCGAAGTGCGTCCCCGTCCATGGACTGCGGCCCGGGGCCCCGTGACAACCGGGGATGGGCGACGACCCGTTGCGGGGGCGCTTCCCCGACGCTAGAATCCCCGCCCCTTCCTCGGCCCGGCTAGACACCGGGCACGGCGCTGGCCCTACCCGAAGTGTCTGCCGGGTCGCCGCCGGGAAGCGGAGCCTTGAGTGCCCGGGTGGCGGAATTGGCAGACGCGCTAGACTAAGGATCTAGTGGGGTAAAACCCGTGCTGGTTCGATTCCAGTCCCGGGCACCATTCCCCCTCCCCGCCTTTTCCCCGGGGCCAGGCGGCAAGCTGCGCCGGCGGCCTTCAGTCCAGGGGCATCACGATGCGCAGGGATGCGTCCAGGGCCCGGGGATCGAAGGCCAGCATCAGGAGTGCCGCCGAGAGGGCTTCACCGTAGACGATCTGGCGTTCCTTGGCCGCGCGCAGGACCGGGACCTGCTCGGCCTCCAGACGTTGGCGCAGGGAGCGCAGGATGGGATCCACCAGGCCGTCGACGGCATCCTGTTCCTGGTCCGTGAGCCGCCCCCGGCGCTTGCCCGGGTAGTGCTCGGCGATGACCAGATCCTCGGCCTTGGCGCGTTCGGTGACCCAGTCGACCTCGACGGCGAAGCGCGCCCACTGGTCGGACCATTCGCGCAGATAGGGCCCGGCGCTACGCGGATCGACCCAGGCCAGGATGTTGGCCTGGGGCAGGGAGTCATCGAGCAGGGCCACAAAGTCCGTGCGACTGACCAGGTTCGGATAGCTGCCACCGGCCCCGCCCTGGGTGTAGCACTTGAGCAGGTCGCCGAGCATGCGGAAGGAGTTCGCGATGATGCAGACCTCTTCGTCGATGGGCGTGGCGTTGACCGTGGCGATGACGCCGGTGCCGGGCACCAGGGGCGACCAGAACTCGCGGGTGGAGAAGCCCGCTTCCTTATTGCTGTAGTAGCCCTGTTCGCCCGGATGGCGCCCCTGGAGGCCAAAGCGCGCGCCCTGGCCACCGATCAGATCGCGCAGGTTGACGATGCGTTCACCGTTTTCGAGCCACAGGATGAGACCCACGGCGGGTACCACCTGGTCGTCATGGGGCGGACCACCGGAATCATCCGGGTAATCGTTGGGTCGCACGATGAGCGCCAGGCGGTTCTTGAGGGAACCGTCGAGTTCCAGGATCAGCTGCTCGAGGGTCGCGTAGCGCCCGGTGCCACGGAACAGGTCCTCCAGATTCTTGCGCATGGCCGGCTCCATGGAGGCCACGGCCTGGCGCAGGAGGTCACCGATGTCGCCCTGCAGGTAGAGGAACAGGCTGGTATCGGCCGGAGCATAGCGGGCGGCATCCAAGACGCGGGCGCTGTCGAAGCCGCGCTGGCGATAGAGGCGCGTCTGGAAGGCGGTCAGGTTCTCCGAAGTCAGCGGTGCGTGCACATCCAGGGACAGTCCGCCATCGAAGTCGACAACGCCCACGGCCTCTTTCATGTCCGAGAGCTGGACCAGGCGACCGAGGAACTGGGGCAGGAAGTCCTGGCTCTTGCGGTTCGGCCAGGCACCGTCGAAGCTCAGGTTTTCGAAGAGCTTGGCCAGGTCGACAAAGGCCTCCAGGGCATCGCCCCCCGTGCGTTCGGCGCGCTGCTGGATGTGGTCGTGGTAGCGCGCCGAGAGCAGGAAGGAATCCTGGCTGTCCCGGGCGGCCAGCTCCCGAGCTCCATCGACGAAGGCGGCGGAGGTCGCCAGAATGACCACATCCCGCACGCGGGAGATGTGCAGGGGGCGGGGCAGGCCGGCGCCCGAGAGCACCGGATGGCCGGACTTGGTGTCCACGCTGAGGCCGCTGGCGTCGAGGCCCAAGAGGCCCGGATAGCCGAGCAGGGCCTCGCCCAGCTTGCCGATCCAGTTGACCCGTCCGTAGACGGCCCAGTCCGCCGCCTCAAGGCTGCGCCCCCGGAAGTAGCCGGCCAGGGCCAGGTCCGAACCGCCGAAGATATCCAGGGGGTTGATGCCAGCGGGGAGCTGGGCCGCCGCCGTGTCCAGGGCCGTGAAGGCGGCATCGATGTCGAGGGCCTGCGCGTCCTCGGACTCAACCAGCGTGCGCCAGGCCTCGGTGGCGCGCAGCTCCTCCTCCACCACCAGGGTCGGGAAGGGATCGAACAGCTCGCCCAGCTCGCCGCGGGCCATGAAGAAGTCCACATCCCGCGGCACGAGCCCGGCCACATCCACATCGAAGTCGGTCTCCGTGGGCGAGAACAGGAAGGTGGAGAAGGCGAAGTAGCCGATGAACAGGGCCAGCCCCAGAAGAACGGCGAGATAGCGCAGGAGACGGTGTTTGCGGGCCACGGGCAGGTTGAGGTGCGAGGAGGTCTTGGTGCTGGGGTGAGAGTCCGGCTCGGTGCGGAGCCCAAGTGTGGCTGGCCGGCGATCATGGTAGCGTCTCCAGGCCGACGACCGCCGCCCGCTTTTCTTCCCGGGGTTGCCCGACAGGGCGGCGGCGATGGGTATGTTAGCCCCATGGAGCCAGCGCAACTCTCCCCGAACCGGCGCGTGGGCGCCATCTCCCTCTCCGCCACCCTGGCCCTGGACGCCCGGGCCAAGGCCCTGGCGGCGAGCGGCGCGGATGTGGTCAATATGTCCGTGGGCGAGCCCGATTTCGACGCCCCGGCCGCGGTCCAGGCGGCGGCCGTCGCGGCCATAGGCGGAGGGCGTGTGCGCTACACCCCCGCCGCCGGGCGCCCGGAGCTGCGGGCCGCCATCGCCGCCCATGTATCGGAAACGCGCGGCATCGAGGTTTCCCCGGCCGAGGTCACCGTCTGCCACAGCGGCAAGCACGCCCTCTCCGGCACGCTCCTGACGCTCATCGAACCCGGCGCTGAGGTACTGCTCTTGCTGCCGGCCTGGGTCAGCTACGTGGAGCAGGTGACCTACGCCGGAGGCACCCCGGTCAGCGTCGCCCCGCGCCGGGACTGCGGGCCCGACTTCGCCGCCATCGCCGCCGCCATCGGCCCGCACACGCGCGGCATCATGGTCAACTCCCCGAGCAACCCGAGCGGCTATGTGTGGAGCGCGGCGGAGATCCGCGAGCTGGCCTGCCTGGCCCGGGAGCACGACCTGTGGATCCTCTCGGACGAGATCTATCGCCGCCTGGTCTACGAGGGCCAGCCCAGCCCCAGCCCCGCCTCCGTTTCCGCCGACGCCCGCGCGCGCACCCTGATCGTCGACGGCGCGAGCAAGAGCTACGCCATGACCGGCTACCGCATCGGCTTCGTGGTGGGCCCCGAACCCATCGCCGCCGGCGTGGCGCGCCTGCACAGCCACCTGACCGGCAGCCCCAACGCGGTCTCCCAGGACGCCTATCTGGCGGTGCTGCAAAGCGAGCCGCCGGAGGTGGCCGCCATGGTGGACGAGTTCGCCGCGCGCCGCACCCTGCTCGTCGGCGGCCTGCGCAAACTGGGCCTGGAGGTGCCCACGCCCCGGGGCGCCTTCTACGCCTTCCCGCGCGTGGATCAATACCTGGACGAGCGTGGCTCCGTGGGCCTGTGCGCGGACCTGCTCGAGAGCCATGGCCTGGCCACGGTACCCGGCGCCGTCTTCGGCCTCGACGAACACATCCGCCTCTCCTATTCACTGGCCACCGCATCCATCGAAGAAGCCCTGGCGCGCCTGGGCGCCTTCCTGGAGAAGCGCCGCCCTAGTTGATGTCGTAGGCGTTGGTGGCGCCGGAGAGCTCCTCCCGGGCCGCGTCGCGCACGCGCGCCAAGAGCTCCGGGTCCGCCGTGTCGGCGAAGACATAGAACTTCCACAGGTTGCGATAGGAGCGCTCGAGATCTGCCAGGCGCGGCACTCGCTCGGCGAAGGTCGAGAGCGGTGCCACCTGCGGCACGCCGGGCCAACGCACCTGAATGCGCGCCTCCTTGAGCTGCATGCGCTGGGCCGGGCAGTAGACGATGACATCCACATCACGCCCGCTGGAAAAACGCACCAGGTCCGCGATGCGTTCCTCCGCCGCAGCCCGCGCCGGAGCACCTTCGTGGGAGAAGAAGCGGCTGACCAGTTGACTCTGTACGGACTCGTTCTCGTAGCGCGGGAAGACGCAGGCGCGCTTGTAGAGGCGGCGGGCGCGGAAATCATCCACGAGCTTCTCCACGCGCCGTCGAACCCCATCCTCCGCCGCGCCCACGCTGCGCGTCAGCGTGTCGAGGATGGAGGCGTCCGTTTCATCGTAGAGGTCCTCTTCGCCGATGACCCCGGCGCCGATGGCCAGCTCCACGGCCCGCGCCACGAGCGCCCCGGCCGAAACCTTGGCGTGGTGATAGTAGACGCGCTCGGAGAAGTAGTAGCGCGCTTCGAGCAGCCGCACGATCTCGCTCAGGATGTCCTCGCGCAGGAGGTCGTGCTTGGCCAGGTCGATGAACAGGTTGCCGCTCGCGCGTTCGATGCGGAAGTAGCTCGTGACCCTCCCATCCACGGCCAGCTTGAGGCCGGTGAAGTAGGCGTCCCGGGCCAGGTAGTCCAGGTTGTCCGCGGAGATGGTCTCGGAAATGATCTGGTGCCAGTAGGGCGGCACGCTGACCGGCGGGCCGTCCGCCTGTCCCTCGCTCAGGACCGCCAGGACCTCTTCCCGCACGCCGAGCTCAGTCAATACGCGCCCGGCTCCGGTCCCTGCGCCGAGGGCGTGCTCGAATCGCTGCGCACTGTCATGGCGCCTGAACATCCCGCCCTGGTCCTCGATGTTGTGGCCAAAGGGGATGTGCGTCACATCGTGCAGGAGCGCCGCCAAGCGAATCACGCGGGCCTCCTCCTCCGGCACCCGCAGACAACCCGCCGGGTTCAGCTCGTATGACAGATTCAGGGACTCGATCATGCGTGCCGCACAGTGCAGCGTCCCCAGCGAATGATCAAAGCGCGTGTGCAGGGCGCCGGGGTAGACGAGATAGGCCGTCCCCAACTGCCGCACACCCCGCAAGCGCTGCATCTGCGGCGTGTCCAACAGGCGCAGCTCCTCGTGCGTCAGATACACATCCCCGTGCACAGGATCGCGTATGACGCTGAAACGTTTTTGGGATGAAGTCGAGGTCATGACAGCCAGCAGCCGAATTGACGGCAAGCGAAAAGGCGCCGCCCATGATAAACCCCAGCCTCCTCCAAGTCACTTGCATAGGTCGCCTGCAGACAGACATGGAGAGCATGCTGGAAGGACGCAGGAACCGCCGGCTCCCTCCCACGCTCCTTGGGTTCCCATGTCAGTTTCCGGACCCCGGCATCGCCCCGCATCTATCGGGCTCCTAGGCTGGGAGCCATGGATCCTGTCACAGGCGCAGAGCGGCTCACCGTCCTGGCCCTCGAACCTTGGTTCGGCGGCTCCCACCGGCAGTTCCTGGAGCAGTTCGCGGCCCGCTCGCGCCATGCCGTGCGCATCCTGGGCCTGGCGCCGCGTCATTATAAATGGCGTATGAAAGCCGGGGCCTGGGAACTGGGAATGCGTCTGGAGCGCGAGCAAGTCAAGCGACCGGATGTGCTTCTGCTCAGCGATTTTGTGGATGTGCCGGCGCTCTTCGGTTGCCTGCCGCCGGATTGGGCGGACGTGCCGGCGCTGCTCTACTTCCACGAGAACCAGCTGACCTATCCGGTGCGGCGCCGCGCCAACGGCGGCCCCCCGGGTGGGGATGCTGCAGAACACCTCTCCCCGCAGGCCGACCACCACTACGGCCTGACCAACATCCTCTCGTGCCTGCGGGCCCGCGGCCTGGTCTTCAACTCACGCTTCCACCTGGATGACTTCGCCGGCGCGGCGCGGGAGCTGCTCGGCATCCTGCCCCGTCCGCGCCCACTGCTTGAGCTGCAGGCAGCCCTGGCCGAGGCGCGCGTTGTCTCGCCGGGCATCGACCTGGAGGAGCTCGACCTGGGGCCCGGCCCCGGAGCTGACGCGCCCCTGCGCGTGCTCTTCCCCCACCGGGCCGAGCACGACAAGCGTCCTGAAGACTTCGTGGCGGCGGCCCTGGCGGCCCTGGCCAGATTGAAAGAGGCAGCGCAGCTGGAGTTCGTGTGCCTGGGCGAAGGCGACAGCGCGCTCTTCGACGCCCTACCGGCGGAGAGGCTGGTGCAGCGCGGCCGGCTGGAGTCGCGGGCGGACTACGCGCGCATGTTGGGCAGTTGCGACCTGGTGCTCTCCACAGCCGGCCACGAGTTCTTCGGCATGGCTGTGGCCGAGGCCCTGGCGGCGGGCTGCACGCCTCTCTTGCCCCGACGCTTGAACTACCCGGACCTCATCGGCCCGGAGACGGGCAACAGATTCGCCGGCGCCGGCCTGTATGACACCCCTGAAGAACTGGTCGCGCGCCTGGTGGCGGCGGCCCGGGAACCGGCCCCCTTCCGGTTGCGGGAACAGCGCGCCCGCATGCGCGCCCTCGTGCACGAGTTCGACGCCCCGGCGGTGGCGGCTGAGTTGGATACGCTGCTCGGTGCCTGCTGGAACAGCGCGCCTACTTGACCGGCTCGAAGAGCGGCTGCATGGCCGCGCGCAGGTCGGCGGCGAGCTGCTTGCGGTCGCCGGCCATGAGCGGCTGGGCACCGAAGGTCAACCGCACGCGGTAACGCCGCAGGCCGAAGAGGTCGCGGAACTGCTGCAGCGTGCCCTTGCCCTTGGGCCAGGTAATGGTCTGGCTGGCGGGCCGGGAGCCGGCGGGGGTCTCGTAGTGGATGAGGGCGCAGTGCACCGGCCGCCCCAGGTCCACGGCGGGCTGCAGGAGCGAGGGCTGGAACGGGTAGAGCTGATCGCCGGGCCGGATGCCGCCCTCCACGAAGAGCAGGATGTTTTCGCCGCGGGACATGGCCAGGCTCAAGATGCGGTTGACCTCCCCCACGGCCGTGCGGCGGCTGCGGTCGATCAGGATGGTGCCCATGCCGGAGATCACCTTGCCGACCAACGGCCAGCTGCCGAGCTCGGCCTTGCCGACGAAGCGCCCGCCGGTGGCCGCCGCCAGGGTGAAGATGTCCATGGTGCTCACGTGGTTGGAGACCAGGAAGAAAGGGGCCGCTGGTACCTCGCCCACGATCTCCTGGCGCGCCCCGCAGACCGCCATGCAGCTCCGACCCCAGGCGTACATCAGCATGCGCCGCCAGGCGATGCGAGCGCCCACGCTGGGCAGCGTGATCGGGATGGCGAGTAGGAAGGCCAGGCCCGTCAGGAGGGTGAGCAGGGTCACCAGGAACGAGCGTGTAATAAACAGGAAAGAAGCCAAAGGAGATCTGCCGCCGAGGGTGTGCCTATCGTAGCCCCCCGCCAGCCCCCACCGGTAGACTGAGCGGTCCAGTCTCCTGCGGCCCGGTGGGAGCGGACCTACCCGTCCGTACCCAGCCCGCATCCATCGCAGGCCCCAACCACAGACTCCATCCATGAAGCACGCGATCCTCTCCCTGGCCGCCCTCGGTCTGTCCCTCCTGGCCCCGACCAGCCAGGCCCTGAAGGGCAACGCCCAGGAGGGCGCCAGCGCACCGGCCGTGTAAAAGAAGGCTCCCAGCGCCGAGGAGCTGGCCATCGCCGCTCAGCTGCCCTCCTACCCCCTCTCCATCTGCCCCATCAGCAAGGAGCCCCTGGGCAGCATGGGCAAGCCCATCGACCTCGTCGTCGAAGGCCGCCTGGTGCGCCTGTGCTGCAAGATGTGCAAGAAGAGCTTCGCCAAGGACCCGGCCGCCTATTTCAAGAAGATCGACGCCGCCGCCGCGGCCAGGTAGACGGCGCGGATGGATACACAGGCGGCGCCC
>DASCNH010000042.1:0-20646 GCA_036011365.1 Planctomycetota bacterium
CTCACAACCAGGAGAACAGGCATGATCACCCTCACAGAACGCGCCGGCCAGGAGCTGGAGCGCATCATCAAGGAACAGGGAATGCCAACGGGCACGGCTCTGCGCGTGGGCGTCAAGGGCGGGGGCTGCTCCGGGTTCTCCTACACCTTGGGCTTCGACGACGCGGTGGGCGAGTTGGATCAGGTCTTTGAGGTCAATGATGTGCGCGTTGTCTGCGACCCCAAGAGCTTTCTCTATCTGAACGGGACGGAGATCGACTTCGAAGACGACCTGATGGGGCGCGGCTTCAAGTTCGTGAACCCCAACGCCTCCAAGACCTGTGGTTGCGGAGAATCCTTCACCGCTTGACCTGAACAACAGGCATGTCCGGTTGCCCCCATTGTAACAGCGCGCTCGAAACGCCCCTGGCCTGCTCGGGCTGTGGGGCGCTGCTCAACGTGCCGCCCGAGACACCACCGCAGCACATCCTGGGCCTGAAACTCACCTGGGTCTGTGCCACGGATGAGCTCGAACGCAACCACCGCCGCTTCAGCCGCCTGGTCCATCCGGATTACTACGCCACGGCCGCCCCGGAGGAACTCGGGCTAGCAGAGCGCAACAGCGCCTTGCTCAACTCGGCCTTTGCCACCCTCTCAAACGATCTGGCCCGCGCCGAATGGCTGCTGGATCACCTGGGCGGCCCGTCGGGTGAGGATGAGCGACAGATGCCCAGGGAGTTCCTGATGGAAGTCATGGAATGGAACGAGGTCCTGGAAGCTGGCTCCACGGGCGCTGGCTCAATGACTGAGTTGGCTGCCGTTCAGGACGAACTGCGCGCCCGCCGCGCGGATGTGGTTGCTGATCTCGGCAGGCACCTCGACCCCCTGCCCCCGGCCGGCTCGCCCAGCCTGCTGGAGGTACGACGCCTGCTGAATGCCGCGCGCTACATTGAACGCTCCCTGGAGACGGCCGCCAGCGGCCAGGCCCTGTAACCCACACCAGATCGCCATGGCCTATCTCGAACTGAATGTGCTCAACAACCGCCAGGCGCCCCTGGCCATGGGCATTGACCTGGGCACGACCTTCTCCCTGGCGGCAGTGATGCGCGATGGCAGGCCGGTCATCCTGCACCCGGAGGGTGGCTCGGGGTCGGTACCCTCGATCATTCACTTTCCCGAAAGCGGCTCGCCCACGGTGGGACGCGCCGCCCGCGACCAATCCCTGGCGGACCCGGCCCATACGGTATTTTCGGTGAAACGCTTCATGGGGCGCGGCCTGGCAGATCTCGAGGCTGACCTGGAGCGCCTGCCCTACGCCGTCTCTGAAACAGACCAGGGTCTGGCCCAGATCGACATTCGCGGGCGAAGTTTCACCCCTCAGGAGCTGTCCGCGTTGATCCTGATGCGTGTTCATGACCTGGGCTGCCGCGCCCTGGAAGGTGACGAAGTGCGCCGCGCCGTGCTCACCGTGCCAGCCTACTTCGACGATGCCCAGCGCCAGGCCACGCGGGACGCGGCGCGCCTGGCGGGACTCGACCTGCTACGCATCATCAATGAACCCACCGCTGCCAGCCTGGCCTATGGGCTGGATCAGCAGGGTGATGGCATCGTGGCCGTCTATGACCTGGGCGGGGGCACCTTCGACATTTCCATTCTGTCGATCGAGGATGGAGTCTTCCGGGTACTGGCCACCTCCGGGGACACACGCCTCGGAGGTGATGACTTCGATGCCCTGCTCGTCGATCTCGCGCGACGGGAACTGGCCGCGGATTTGGAGCCCGAGCTGCTCAACGATCCGGCCTTTCTCCAGGGCGCGCGCCTGGCTGCCGAGCGCTGCAAGCGTGAGCTATCCACTCATCCCCAGGCTGAGCTGCACATCTCAATTCCATCCAACGGCGTTCATTGGCGGCGCACGGTGACACGGGCCGAGTTCGATTCCTGGAGCGCCGACCTGGTCCAGCGCACTCTAGCTTGCTGTGCCCGCGCCCTGGCAGATGCCGAGCTGGATGCCAAGTCCATCAACGAGGTCGTGCTTGTCGGCGGCTCCACGCGTTCTCCCCTGGTGCGTTCAGAGGTCGCCAAGTACTTCGGCCGTCTGCCCCACACGGAACTCAACCCAGACGAGGTCGTGGCCCTCGGCGCCGCAATCCAAGGGCACATCCTCGTGGGCGGCACCCGTGACATTCTCCTGCTCGACGTCACGCCGCTCTCCCTGGGTGTAGAAACCATGGGCGGCGCCATTTCCGTCTTGGTCCCGCGCAACTCCACCGTGCCCTGCTCCGTGACAGAGGGATTTACTACCTACGCCGACAATCAGACCGGCATCAAGTTCCACGTGCTGCAGGGGGAACGCGAACTGGCGGAAGACTGCCGCAGCCTGGCGCGCTTCACGCTGAGCGGGATTCCGCCCATGCCCGCCGGCATGGCCCGGGTGGCCGTGCGTTTCCACATCGACGCGGACGGCGTCTTGACCGTGAAGGCCCGGGAAGAGAGCACGGGAGCAACGGCCGAGATCGAAGTGGAGCCAACCCACGGCCTGACGGACGCAGAAGTGGAGACCATGTTGCGCGACTCCTACGCCCATGCTCAGGAGGACTTCGACAAGCGCCGCACGGCAGACCTCAGAACCGAGCTCGGCGTCATGGTGCAGGCCACGGAAAAGAACCTCCGCGTGGCCCGTGAAGAACTAGACCCTGAGTCATGGGAGGAACTCGAGTCAGCCATGGAAGCGGCACGCACAGTCATGGACTGCAACGAAGTGGCCGGCATCCAAGCCCTGCGCGACGGCCTCGAGCGCGCCTCGACTCCCCTGGCCGCCCTGCTCATGGATCGCGTGGCGAAATCCGCCCTGTGCGACAAAACTTTGGACGAGGTATGAGCGAGGCCGCGCTGACCTGGACGGACACCGCTGAAATCGGTTATCGCCTGTGGAAAGCGCACCCGGAGGTGAATCCGCTCAGCGTGCGCTTCACGGACCTGCACGCTTGGGTGCTGGCCCTCGATGGTTTCCGCGGAGCAGCCGAAGAGAGCAATGAGGGCCTCCTCGAGGCCATCCAGATGGCCTGGCTCGACGAGGCCGAGGACTGATCAGCCGAACAAGCTGACTCCGTCCATGCCCGAACTCTTCTCAAGGCCGATGGCTTCAAGCAAGGTCGGCGCCACATCCGCCAAGAGCCCCGCCGGACGAACAGCCTGTCCAATCAGCTCATCGGAACAGAAGACGATGGGCACCGGGTTGGTCGTGTGGGCCGTGTGTGGTTGATCGGTCGTTGGATCCCACAACTGCTCTGAGTTGCCGTGATCCGCAGTGATGGCGATAAGCCCGCCTCGGCGAGTCACTTCCGGCACGATGCGCGCCAGGCAGGTATCAACCGTACGCACGGCGCTGCAGGCGGCCTCGAAGATGCCCGTGTGACCCACCATATCCGCATTGGCGAAGTTGACGATGTAGACATCGGCCTCATCCCGCTGCAAGGAGGCCAGCAGGGCCTCGGTCAAACCGGGCGCACTCATCTCCGGCTGCAGGTCATAGGTGGCCACCTTGGGGCTGGGAATCAGAATACGCTCCTCACCCGGCAGCGGTTCCTCCTGGCCTCCGGAGAAAAAGAAGGTCACATGGGCGTACTTCTCCGTCTCCGCCGCGCGCACCTGGCGCAGGCCGGCCTGGGAGATCAACTCCGGGAAGATGCCACGCACTTCCACCGGCGGAAAGGCGACGGGAAACGAGAAGTCCCGCCGGTAGGAGGTCAGTGTGGTCAGCTGAGGGCTGACCCGGGGTTGGCGCTCAAAGCCAGAGAACGAATCGTCTGAGAGCGCCAGCACCAACTGCCGCATGCGATCTGATCTGAAGTTGAAGCAGATCACCTCATCCCCGTCGCGCAGGCGCCCCTCATCCGGTGGACCAATGCAGTAGGGTGCGAGGAACTCGTCTCCCACATCATCGGCGTAGCTGGCCGCGATGGCCTCGCCACTGGACTCCACGCGGGTGCCGGCCCCACGGGCCAACAGGTCATGGGCGAGCTTGGTGCGCTCCCAGCGTTGGTCACGATCCATGGCATAGTAGCGCCCGATCACCGAGGCCACACGCCCCACGCCAGCAGCGCTCAAGTCAGCCTCCAGGCCTCGCAGGAAGTCCGCGCCGGAACGCGGCGGGGTGTCACGACCGTCGAGGAAGGCATGGAGGAATACAGACTCCGTTGGCAGGCCC
The DNA here is from genome assembly GCA_036011365.1 of Planctomycetota bacterium. Lineage (GTDB taxonomy): Bacteria > Planctomycetota > UBA1135 > UBA1135. The sequence continues at coordinate 4,186 of DASCNH010000042.1, forward strand.
CTGGCCGCGGCCAGCTCAAGCAGTGCACGCACATGGCCATCGCTGGAATGCACGCCCCCATTTGAAACCAAGCCCATCAGGTGCAACCGGCTACCGAGTTGCGCAGCGCGATCCATGGCCGCCGTCAGGGCACCGCTTTCGAAGAAGGAACGGTCAGCAATCGCCTCGTCGATGCGGCTGATGTCCTGGTACACGACCCGCCCAGCTCCCAGGTTCAGATGGCCTACCTCGCTGTTGCCCATCAAACCCAGGGGCAGGCCCACCTCCTTGCCGCAGGCGGAGAGCAGGGTGTGTGGATAGCGCCCGAGCAGTTCGGAGAAGTAGGCTCCCTCCCGCAGAATGGCGTTGCTCTCCCGCGCCTGGCGATATCCCCAACCATCCAGAACGACGAGCAGCAGCGGTTGCTTCTTCATCGCCATGCACACAACTCCTTCTGTCGCGCCCGGTGGGCTGGCATACTGCGGGCGGCGGCACTGGCCGTCTGGCTAACTGTGGCAAACACGCTGGAGGGAATGATGACTAGTTGGAGTTGGACCGCAAAAAGGCGCGAGCGGCTGGGGGGAGTGTCGGCTTTCGACCTGTCGCTTGCCAGGGGCCTCCAGTTTCGAGGGAGGGAGATAATGTGGGGAGGCTGGGTCTCCACTTGGGCCGGCCTGGCCCTGCTGCTGCTCGCGACCTCATGCCAGAACATGAATGTCTTCAGCATCGCCGATGATAGCCGCCTGGGGGCCGAAGCCTATGGGGCGGCCCTGGGTGAGACGCCGCACATTACCAGCGGCCCGGCCTGGAGTCAGGTCAAGCGCGTCACCGAACGTCTGGTGGAGGCCGCCCTGGCCCGCGATCCGGGTGTGGCCGAGGCCTTTGAGTGGGAAGTGCGCCTGCTCGATGACGATGAGACTATCAACGCCTACTGCCTGCCCGGGGGGAAGATGGCCGTCTACAGCGGCATCCTGCCCGTGGCCGGAGACGACGCCGGACTGGCCACGGTGCTCGGCCACGAGATTGCCCACGCCACCCTGCGCCACGGCACGGAACGCCTGACGGAAAGCCTGGGGATTGAACTGGTCCTGGCCCTGGCACTGGGTGAGGGCGACGCCGAAACCTGGCGCCTGGCGGCCGGCCTGCTGCTGACCTTGCCCCACGGCCGCGATGCCGAGCTCGAAGCGGACCGCCGGGGCCTGCTCTACATGGCTGACGCCGGCTTCGACCCCCGGGCGGCGGTGGGATTCTGGGGCCGCATGGCGGCCCAGGGCGGCTCAAGCCCACCGGAGTTCCTCTCAACTCACCCATCAGATGAGCACCGCATCCAAGCGCTGGAGGCAGCCCTGCCGGAGGCCCTGGCCCTCTGGGAAAAGGCCCGGGAGATTTCTTGCCGCATTCCCCATCTCCTTATGCGGCAGCTAGTTAGCGCTGTTTTGCGCCACCCAAACGCAGTTTTTGGCGGGACTTTTCCCGGAAGGTTGCCAGCATAGGGGCCCTGGGGGTCGGATAAACACAAGCCCCCCGCCCCCGGCTGGGCTCCCCGGTCGGATAAACGCCCCCATCCAAAGGGCCGCCCTCTGCACCTTGCGCGTCGCCTTCGTCACACCCGAACTGCTCTCCCTGGTCCGCCGGACATCCCTGGCGGAGGTGGCTGAGTGTCTGCCCCTGGCCCTGCGCCAGCGCAACGTGGACGCCCGGGTATTCCTGCCCTACAGCTCCGATATCGCCCCCGAGGCCATCGCCGATCTGAGATCCGTGGGTGAAGTGGAGGTTGTCGCCGGCAGCGACTCCAAAGGCACCAAGAACTGCACGTTGGAGGTCTTCACGGGACTGTCCGGCACCCTGCCTGTGGTGCTCTTCTCCGAGCCCAAGCTGTTCCGCAGCCGCCATCCCTATGGAGACGAGAGCGGGCCCTATGACAACAACTGGCTGCGCTTCTCGGTCTTTGCCCGGGGTGTTCTGGAGTCCTTCAAGCTCCTGGGGTTCACGCCGGCGGTAATTCACTGCCTGGACTGGACCGCGGGCCTGATCCCGCTCATCCACCAGCTCGAGTACAAGGACCGCGAGGGCTGTCCAGCGGCCAAGGCGGGTACCTACTTCGCCGCCCACAACCTGGCCATGCAGGGTGCCTTTGAGCGAGAAATCCTGCCCCATATCGACATCCCCCACAGGTGGTTCCGTGGAACCGAAGGCATCGAGTTGCACGGGCGCGTCAACTACCTGAAAGCCGGTATCGAGTTCGCAACGGTCATCGGCACGCACTCGCCGAGCCACGCACTCGAGATCCAGGAACAGGATCGAGGCTACGGCCTGGAAGATGTCTTCGCCCGCCGCAAGAAGGAGTTGGTCGGCATCACCAACGGCATCGATTATCGCGCCTGGGACCCCGCCACGGACCAACTCCTGGCCCAGCCCTTTGACAAGGCCGACAAGGAACTCAACTGGCGCCGCAAGTGCAAAGCCATGCTCCAGCAGAATCTGACGCTGGACAACGGCCCGCGCACACCGATTGTGGCCCTCATCGGGCGCTTCGATACGGACAACGGGTTCGACCTCTTCATCCAGGCCCTGACGCCCATCCTTGAACGCAACCTCGAACTGGTGCTCATGGGCACCGGTCCCCCGGAGGTGATCGAGCGCCTGCGCACCATCGAAGAGACCTTTGCGGGACGCTGTCGTTTGATCGACGGCTATCACGTGAACATCGCCCACACCATCCTGGCCGGGGCTGACATCCTCCTGATGCCCGCCCACCACCATCCGAGCAACGCCCTGTGCGCCATCGCCATGCGCTACGGCTGCGTGCCCCTGCTCTATGCCCAGTCCGGTCTGCAGGACATAGCCATCGACGCCGCCTCCAGCCCGAAGAAGGGTACTGGCTTCACCTTTGCACGGCATAACGTAGAGAGCTTCCTAGAAGGCCTGGACAACGCCCGGGCACTCTATAAGAAGGCTTCCGATTGGAAGACCATGGTGCGGCGCTGCCTGGCCCTGGATTTCTCCTGGCAGACCACCGCCGAGGACTACATCAAGGCCTACCGGCGCGTCACGCGACGCATCAAGGGGCGCTGAGCACCGTGGCCGGCGTGGCGCTGCTCGGGCTGCACGGCGAGGCCCGGAAAAAACGCCAGTGATGCTGCTGGGTGTGGACATCGGCGGCACGGCCATCAAGGCCGGAGCCATCACGGAGACCGGCGAGGTTCTGCGTGAGGCCACGGCCGCCACGCCGAACACGAATGAGCAGGGGGATGTTTTCGCAGTGGCCTCCGCCCTGCTGGCGGAGGTCGGCGCCGCAGATGAGGCCGCCCCCATCGGTTGCGGCCTGGCCGCTGGCCTGGAGCCGGGGACGGGGCGCGTTGTCGCCAGCCCCAACATGCCCGGCCTGGTGGGCAGTGCCCCGGCTGCGGCCCTGGGCGCCGCCCTCGGCCTGGCTGCCGAAGAGACAGCGAGACGCCTGCACATCGAGAACGATGCCAACGCCGCGGCACTCGGCGAGCAGTGGCTCGGCGCCGCCCGCGGCGAGGACAACCTGGCGGTGCTGACCCTGGGCACGGGCGTGGGTGGCGGGCTGATCCTCGGCGGGGCCCTGGTGACCGGAAGCACCGGCTGTGCCTCGGAAATCGGGCATGTCCTCGTGGATCCGGAGGGACCGACCTGTGGCTGCGGAGCCCGTGGCTGCCTGGAGGCCGTGGCCTCCGCCAGCGCCGCCGCGGCCCGGGCCAGAGCCGCTGGCCTGCCACGGGACAACCCAGGAAACCTGCCCCTGCTCTGTGAAGAGGCCCGCAAGTCTCCCGGACCTGAGCGCGAACTGCTCTCGGCAGTGGGCCGGGACCTGGGCCGCGGCTTGACCGCCGCCCTGGCTCTGCTGGACATAGACCTGTTCGTCTTCGCCGGGGGCTTTTCCGCCGCCCTGGACCTCTTGGAGCCTGGCATCCGCAAGGGCATGGATCGCGGCTCTACGCCCGCCGGCCGCCGCCGGGTGCGCCTGATACGGGCCCAGCTTGGCAACCGCGCCGGTTGGATCGGGGCCGCCAGACTGGCGGCGCTGGCAGGCGCCTGAGCACCGGGGCTGCCAGATCCGGGTGTCCGAGATAGCCCGCCACCCCCACACCATCTGATAGGCTCTCCCCGTGACCACCGATAATACGACCGACCCGGACAGCCGGGCCCCCGGCCACGCCGAGACCGATGCCGTCCTGGCCGTGAAAGACCTCTCAAAGGTCTTCCGCCAGGGTTTCCTCCGGCGTGGTGGCTTCCCGGCCTTGAAAGGCGTCGACCTCAGCGTGGGCCGGGGCACGATCTTCGGCCTGCTCGGCCCCAACGGCGCAGGCAAGACCACGCTGGTCAAGATCCTCCTGGGCCTGGTACGCGGCTACGGGGGCAGCGCGACGGTCTTCGGGCAACCACCGAAGCAGGCCGCCGTGCGGCGGCGCATCGGCTACCTGCCCGAAGCCCATCGCATGCCCATTTATCTCACGGGCCGCCAGGTCATGCTGCTCTTCGGCATGCTCTCGGGCACGCCGCGCAAGGTGGTCGAGGAACGCATTGACCCGTTGCTGGACCGCATGAATATCTTGGATGCGGCGGAGCGCAAGGTGCGCGAGTATTCCAAGGGCATGCAGCAACGCCTGGGCCTGGCCCAGGCCCTGATTCACCGGCCCGATCTCATTTTCCTCGACGAACCCACGGACGGCGTCGACCCCGTGGGGCGCATGGTGATCCGCAAGGTGGTCCAGGAGCTGCGCGATACCGGCACAACGATCTTCATCAACTCCCATCTCCTGATGGAGGTCGAGATGATCTGCGACTCGGTGGTGATCATGGACAAGGGACGCGTCCTGCGCGAGGGGACCATCGCCGAGTTGACGCCCCGTACCGGGCGCGTGCTATTTGACCTGGTCGGCGCGCAGCCAGATCTCCCCGAACTCCTGACCGGCCTGGGCGCCAACCTGCGCACCGACACTCGCTCCGACAGCGCCTCGTTCGAACTCTCCGTGGAAGGCGATGAACAGGACCAGGTCATCGATCGCCTGCGGGCCGCGCGTATTGGCATCCGCACCATCACGGCCCGACGCACCAGCCTCGAAGACGCCTTCGTGGATCTCGTGGGAGGCCAGAGCAATGAATAGGAGCACAGCCAGCGCATTATTCCTGGATGCCTTCTATCAGGTCCTGGACGACAAGATCTTCCGCCTCTTGGTGATCTTGACCATCGCCATGGTAGCACCCACGATCCTGGTCGGCTTCCAGGAGGAACACATCTCCGTACTCTTCGGCCTGAAGGAGTACCCCTATGACACACTCGTCAAGTTCTTCGGCATGCGCCTCAGCGCGGAAGCGGAACCCAATGTGTTCATCATTCAATCCCTGCAGACACTCGTCATCGAAGGACTGGCCGGCACCCTCGGCATTGTCTTCTGCATAGCTGCCACGGCCTTCTTCATTCCGCGCATACTCGAAAAGGGGGCTGCCGACACCATCTTCTCGCGCCCGGTTTCGCGCCTCACGCTGCTGCTCTCGCGCTATGTTGCCGGCCTGCTCTTCGTCACCATTCTGGCCACGCTACTGATCGGCGGCATGCACCTGGGACTACTACTCTTCTCCGGCTACAGCGACCCGGGGTTCCTGTGGAGCGTGCCTACACTTGTCTACCTCTTCGCCATCCTGCACGGCTTCTCGGTTTGCCTAGGAGTGCTGACGCGCTCGAGTACCGCCGCCGTCCTAGGCACGCTGATCCTGTTCATGTTTTCCGGCTGCATCCACACGGGCTGGGAGACCAAGGAATGGAGCGTGCACCAGGACATCCTGGAGACCGAGCGCTACAACCTCGGCGGGCGCGATGACGAGCCAGATGCCGAACACGGGGATGAGAGCGAGTCCGAGGGGCCCAGCGGCGTGTTGGGCTTCGTACTGAAAACCCTGGATGTGGCCCACTTCATCCTGCCAAAGACCGGGGACGCCGACCTGATCACACGCAAGGTGCGCACCATGGTCTCCGAACCCGCCGCGATCCTGGAGGACGAGGCCGCCCACCTGACGATTCTGCGCGCTCCGCGCGCGTCCGAGCTGGTTCGCGAGGCGACCACGCTGGAAGAGCCCGGGCTCGAGTGGACCTGCATGGACGAAGAGGGGCGCACGGTGGGCATGGTTCGGGCCAGCCGCCGCCCGCGCCTTACCAAGGTCGACGCAACTCAAAGCGAGGGCAGCCGCCGCCCCAAGAAGATCCGCTCCCTGGATGCCGCCAAGGAACTGCTGACGTTTGTCAGTAACCTTGAAACAACCGAAGGCACCCCGGAACTTGACCGCGAGCCCATCGATACGCTCTACACCGCCTATGTCTCCTGGACCGAGAGACGAGCCGACGAGCTGCTCCACCGCTGCACCCATTTCTTCACATTCGGAGACAACATCTTCCGCGTGGATGGCGAGTTCGCCGCAGAATGGAAGACGCAGAACTTCCAGGACCAACGCCTCATAGGCTTCATCCGGGGATTCAAGTTCGCCGGCTTCGGTGTGCAGGGACCAAGTGACTGGTACCGGGAGCGCTTCGACTGGGATGCGCCCCTGCGCTACAACATCTTCTTCTCCCTGGCTTCCTCCCTAGCCTTCTGCCTGGCGGCCCTGCTCTGTGCGCACTGGCGCCTTTCGCGCCTGGACTTCTGACCAAGCCGTGGACGCTTCCGTGTACAGCGCTCTGCGTGCCGTTCTCGGCGCTGCGGGCCTGATCACCGAACCCACTGATTGCTTGCCCTACGAGTGCGATGCCCTGACGATCATCAGCGGCCGTCCGGACATGATTGTGCTGCCGGCAAACACCGAGGAAGCAGCGCGGGCCATGACACTGCTGCACGCAGCCCGCGTGCCGGTCGTGCCGCGCGGCGCCGGCACCGGCCTGGCCGGTGGCGCAACGCCGGTCAACGGAGGCGCTGTGCTTTCCGTGGCGCGCATGAAGCAAGTCTTCGAGGTCAACAGCGCCGACCGCTACGCGCGCCTGGGGGCGGGCGTGGTCAACGCCCACATCAGCCAGGCCTGTGAGCATCACGGCCTCTTCTACGCCCCCGACCCCTCCAGCCAGCGGGCCTGCACAATCGGCGGGAATGTGGGCACCAACGCCGGCGGTCCCCACGGCCTGCGCTATGGCAGCACCACCCGCCACATCCTCGGCCTGGTCATCGTCACCCCCACCGGAGAGGTGCTCGACCTCTCCGAACCGCGTCCCGATCCCGCCGACCTGGACCTGGTCGGCCTCTTCACCGGCTCCGAAGGCATGTTCGGCATCGCCACCGAGGTCACCGTGGGGTTGCTGCCCATGCCGGCCGTGACGGAAACGCTGCTAGCCATCTTCGATAGCCTCGACGACGCCTGCGACACGGTCTCCGCCATCATCGCCGCCCACCTCGAACCGGCGGCCCTCGAAATCCTCGACGCGCTCACCATCGAGGCCGTGGAGGACAGCGTCTTCGCCGCAGGCTACCCGCGCTCGGCCCAGGCCGTGCTGCTCGTTGAAGCCGAGGGCAGCGAGGCCGAGGTCAGCGCCACCATGTCCGCCATCACAACCATCCTGGCCGGGCGGGGCTGTATTGAAGAACGCCGCGCCCGGGACGAGGCGGACCGTGCGCGCCTGTGGGCCGGTCGCAAGGGCGCCTTCGGCGCCATGGGACGCATCGCTCCAGATCTGTATGTGGCCGATGTCGTCGTGCCGCGCACGCGCTTGCGCGAAATGGTGGGCCGCGCCACGGAGATCTGCCAGCGCCACAGCTTGCGCATGGCTAGTGTGTTCCACGCGGGGGATGGCAACCTGCACCCCAACATCTGCTTCGACCGCCGTGACAAGGACGAGCTAGGCCGCGTACTGGCGGCCGGCACGGAGATCATGGATGCCTGCCTGGCCATGGGTGGCTCGCTCTCCGGTGAACACGGCATCGGCCTGGAGAAGCAGGCTCTCATGGCGAGCCAGTTCCAGGCCGCTGACCTGGAGGTCATGGAGCGCGTGCGCGCCGCCCTGGATACAGAGCGCCTGCTCAACCCCGGCAAGCTCCTGCCCAACCGATCCTGCCTGGAGATCGGAGACGGGCCGAGGCAAGCCACTCTGGGAGGCGCGCCACGATGAGCACCCTCGAACAATCTCTGGCTGCCATGCTTGGCTCCGCCGAGCTCGACGCCTGCCTGTCCGTGGACGATCGTCCCCTGCCCGTCGCCGCCCCGGCGGAGGAAGCCCAATTGCTGGAGCTCCTGGCCCTGGCCCGCAGGGACCACCTGACCGTCATCCCCATCGGCAGCGGAGCAGGCCTCGAACTCCTGCGGCCCGACGCCCGGCCGGACTTCCTGCTCTCGACTCGACACCTGTCCGGCATCCTGGCCCATGAGCCTGGCGACGGCACCCTGGCCGCCCGGGCCGGCACGCCCCTGGGCGAGCTGGCCCGGCGCGCCGCCGACGGTGGCCAGCACCTCTCGCCGCGTTTGCGCCACGCCCCGTCCGCCACCCTGGGCGGTGTCCTGGCCGCCGGCCGCGCCGGGCCGGATCGCCTGCGCTGGGGTCCAGCGCGCCACCAGGTCCTGGGCACGCGCATGGCCCTCTCGGACGGTACCGTGGCAGCCTCCGGCGGCCGACTGGTCAAAAACGTCGCCGGCTATGACCTGCACCGGCTGCACTGCGGCTCGCGCGGCACCCTGGGCATCATCCTCGAAGCCTGCCTGCGCCTGCACCCGGCGCCGGAGGCCAGCTCCCGCAGCGCGGTGACCTTTGCAAAAAGGGAGGAGGCCTTGGAAGCCGCTGCCCACCTGCGCGACGGACCGCTGCGTCCCTGGGCGCTGCTGTTGGAGGAGAGCACCGCAACCACCGTCGACGGCGACCACGCGCGCCCTTGGACGCTGCACCTGGAGCTGGGTGGCGTTGAGGAGGTTCACCGGGCGGAGCTGGACTGGGCAAGGGAGGCCTTGGCTGCCCGCGCTGGACAAGAATGCCCACCAGCCACCGGAGAGAACCTGGACCGCTGGGCTGACGGCAGGGCTGCGCGCTTGACGGTCACCTGCCGGCCATCGAAACTGCGCGCCGTGTGCCCACTCCTGTCCAGCCTGGTGCCGGGGCCTCAGATCATCCTGCCCGCCATGGCCCAGGTCCACATCCTCGGTGAGGGGCCGCCTCCAACGGCCGCCGAAGGACACTCCCTGGCCCTGCGGCTCGCCCCCCAGGGCGCGCGAATCACAGGACACAAGCGCGCCGGCGAAGCCGGCGCGGATTGGGCACAGCGCCTGCGCCAAGCCCTCGACCCCAGCGGCGTATTCGCGGACACGGGAGCGGCGCCGTGAAGCACGCCCCTGCGCACCAGACAGGCAACGAGTTGTCTGACATCGTCGACTACGCCGCCAGCCTCGACTGCATCCACTGCGGCCTGTGCCTGGAGACCTGCCCCACCTACGCCCTCACCGGCCGTGAAGGTTCCAGTCCCCGGGGACGCATCCACCTGATGCGCGCCGTGGGCGAGGGACGCCTGGAAGCGGGCGGCGGCCTCCACCGGGAACTCGCCTTCTGCCTCGGCTGCCGGCGCTGCGAGAGCGTCTGCCCGGCGGGCGCCCGTTACGGCCACATGCTGGCCGTCGCCCGCGACAGCCTGGCCCGGGAGCACACTCCCTGGGCCCTGCGCCCGGTGCGCTTCCTGATGCTACGCCTGTTGCTGCGCCATCGGTCGCTGCTCTCCGCCGCCGCCGCGGGTCTGCGGCTGCTCCAGCTGTCCGGCCTATTGCGCGGCCTGGCGCGCCTCTTCCCGCGCTCCGCCCGTCTGAATGCTCTGGCTGCCATGCCTGCGGTCCCGCCCCGGGCCGCCCGTCGAGCGCTCTCCCCCCTGACGCCCGCCGCGGCTCCAGCTCCGGCTGGCGGCCCGCACGCCGCGGGCGAAGTGGCCATGCTCGCAGGCTGTGTCATGCCTGAACTCCTGGGGCGTGTGAACCGCGCCACTGCGCGCACCATCGCCGCCTCCGGCGCTGCCTGCCACACGGCCCCCGGCCATGTGTGCTGCGGCGCCATGCATGCCCACAACGGGGATCTCTCCGGCGCCCGCGAGCTGGCGCGGGACACCATGGACGCCTTCGAAACCCTGCGCGGCGCAGGCGGCGAAGCGCTCACGGTGGTGGTCAACTCCGCCGGCTGTGGCGCGCACATGAAGGAGTACGCGGACCTCTTCCCCGAAGGCACGCAGGACCACTCCCGGGCGCGGGCCTTCGCGCTGCGCGTGCGGGACTACGCCGAGTGGATCGCGCCCCGCCTGCCGGCCCTGCGCTCGCCCGCGGGAATCGCGGCTCCCGTGACCTTTGACGATCCCTGCCACCTGAGCCACGGCCAGGGTATTCGCAGCGCCCCGCGCACGGCGCTGGACGCAGTTCCAGGCCTGGAGCGCGTCGAAATGGAAGAAAGCGAGGCCTGCTGCGGTTCCGCCGGCACCTACTCGCTCCAACGGCCGCGGGACGCCCAGGCGGTCTTCGCCCCCCGGGCTCGCGCCTTTGCCGAGAGTGGCGCGCGCACACTGGTCACGGCCAATCCGGGCTGCCAGCTCCAGTGGACCGCGGGTCTAGCGGCGAGCCAACCGCGGGCAGAGGTCCTGCATCTGGCGGAGCTGCTCGAACTGTCCCTCGAAGATGCCCCCGAGCAGTCAACGGGGCCGGATGGCCGCTAGCACTTCCCGCGCCAGCTCCACCGACCCCGGCAGGCCCGCATCCCACATGACATAGAGCAGGCAGGTCTCGCCGGCCGTGCTGATGTTCACGCGCACGGAATCGTGGAACCGGGCCCCGGGCCCAAAACGGCGCTCGTGCACCAGGGGCACTTCAAGCTCGCCCCAGGGAACGCGCTCGGAGCGCACGACCACAGGTCCACCGGCCTGCTTCAGATCCTCCGGCGAGGCCGCCGGCAGGCTGCCAAAGGCCTGCTCCAGGACGCTGGCCGCCATTTCCTTCGGATACCAAACCAGGGCCGCTTCCCGCGGCGGCTGGCCCGGCGAGCCCACGGCCAGCTTCCACCAGACAATGGGCCCGTCCGCCGTTGCAGGGGCGCCCGGAGCTCCGTTCGCCGGCTCCAAGGGAGCCTCCGGAGTATCGCCGGCGACCGTCAAGCGCAGTACCTGTTCCCCCAGGGGCAGGGTCGCGGCGCTGTGGATTCCCAGCCCGAAGGGCCAGGCGCTCACCGAGTAGGACTGGTCCAGGAGCTGCTCGCCGTCCTCGGCAGAACCGCCCAGGGATGCCAGGTAGGCCACCAGCGCCGCCATCAGGGCCAGTCCCAGGCCCGTCAAGACAACCACCGCATTGCTCTCCTGGCAGGAGGTCACCGCGCTTCGTCGCCAGCTGGCTCACCGGCGTCGGAGAGGTCGAAGGAGCTGAGCAGCTCGCGGAGCTGCTCGTCCGTCGGCCGTTCGCTATCGCCGCTGGTTTGAACCTGGCCATAGACGAACTCCCCGTCCGGCCGCGTGAAATCCATGAAGACCATGGAGCCCGATGCGGCTGCCAGCCCCTCTTCCGGGATGATCCTTTTCAGCAGGCCGGCGATTTTCATGTCGACTCTCAACACAGTCAGTTCGCGCCCTTGGGTGAGCAGCTCGCCGCGGTCGAGGCCCTCGAAGTCTATCTGCCCTCCCACGGAATCCGGGAAGTGCACCTCCTCGTCGTAGAACAACTCCTGGCGGGCCTTCTCCCCGTCATCGCCTTCGATGGTGACTACTGTGAATTGCCAAGCATGATTGGTCTCGATGAGCTGGAACTGGTCGTAGTTCAGAATGTGCAGGCCCACCATCATCTCCAGGTTCTGCGGGCGCTCGTCAAAGGGCAGCACCTCGTTCAGGAGCGGCCATTGGACCTCGCCATCTGTGGCGCCCTCGATCTTGTTGAAAAAGAATATCCCGCCGACGATCACCAGCAGGATGGCCAGCAGGCATCCACCTCCGCAAAACCACAGCCAGCTGGGTACTGCGCGCTTCTTGGGAGGCTTGACCGACAGGGCTTCCAGGTCGCCGAAATCTTGCTTGGATTCACTCATGGTTGGTGGCTCTCGCGGCCGTGCTACCCCCGATGCGCCGTGCGTCGGGCGGAATCAGCAAGGCGCTTATACTCCTTCCGCCAATGCGCATTCAACGCGTTCCGCATGGGCGGTGTCTTGGGCCCCGGCCAGGAAACGGCAGCTGCGAGCATCAGGGCCAGCAGGCCCTCGAAGTCGAACCAATCCACGTACTCGGCCGCGATGGAGCTCTGGGGACCCGTGTTGTGGTAGTTGCCCAGGGCCAGGCAGAGGCCGCCCGCTGGCACGCCCCACAGGTTGTAGGCCGTGGACTCACAGGAGCCGCCGTCCATCAGGGCGCGTTGGACTGGGAAACCCGGCGACTCCTTTGCCAGGGCGGCGGCGGCCGCCTGGAGATGGGCGCAGAGGGCCGGGTCAAAGACGGTGCGCCCGTCGCCGACCCTGATCACCGGCCCCAGGCCAACCTTGGCCGTGGTGCGCCGCGGCGAGCACTCCAGGCCAATCACGCGCACATCGCCCAGGGCCTTCTTCAGGAAGCCCGAACGCAGCAGCCCCACGCAGCCCACGAAACCGGTTTCCTCGGCGCGCGTGAAGATGGCCGTCACCGGCCGCGGGTGACGGCGGGCGGCGAGCAGATCCAGGAGCGCCAGGCTGGCCGCGGCGGGCAGCAGGTCGTCGCACACGCGCCCGTGGAAGCGGCGTCCGGTGATGCGCCCCGGCGTGATGTCCCAGCTGCCGAACATGCCGCGCCGAGCCCGCCCGCGAAAACGCGACAGATCGCACAACAGGGTGCCGTCGAGCTGCTTTTCCGCCCGCCTCACGCGGGCCGTGGCACAGGCCGCGAAGGTCTTGGGGTCAAAGAAGCGCACTTCGCCGCCGGCCATGTACGCCTGGGGCACGCCGCCGTGGAAGCGCGCCCGGTGCTTGCCCAGGCGGGAGCCCAGGTAGTGGAAGCCCGGGTGGTCAAGGTGGGCGCTGAAGGCCAACTGCGGAGTCCCGCTCGCCCGGCCGTTGCCTGGCCAGGTCAAGAGCAGGTTGCCGTGGCGGTCGCGCCGACGGGCGAGGGAGGGGCGGGCGGCGGCAAAGGCCTCCACTATTCCCAGGGCGGCGTCCTCCGCATAGGGCGCGGTGGGCGCCGAGAGCAGGCGCTCCGTGTGCCCCATGAGCAGCTCCGCATCATCGAGGGAGAGCACGCTGGGCCCGCTGCGCGGCAAGCAGAAACGGGCGGCGGGGGCCTCCGGCATGGGAGGTGTGGGGCGTTTGGGCTTGCTCATGGGAGGGGTCGCAGGCGCGCCGCGCAGGGCGTGGGACTCACGCGCCGGGGAGGAGAACGATCTTGCCAAGGACGGAGCCGGCCTCGAGCAGCTCGTGCGCTTCCCGAATGCGGGACAGGGGCAGGGAACGGTCGAGCACCGGGCGCAGGCGACCGGCGGCCACCTGATCGAAGATGCCCGGTAGGCAGGAGGCCGGTCCCATGGTGGAACCGTGGATGGTCTGGTTCTTGATGAACAGGTGCGGCAGGGCCAGAGATACGACGGGGCCGGTTGTGCCGCCACAGGTGACCAGGCGACCTCGGCGGGCGAGGACACGCATGGATGTCTTCCAGGTGGCCGGTCCCACATGTTCGATGACCACATCGGCTCCACGCCCGCCTGTCAGACCTTTCACCGCGCGCCCCCAGTCCGGGTCGTGGTGGTCCACGACCTCGGCGGCTCCGAGTTCGCGGCACAGTTCGCGCTTGGCTTCGGTACCAGCAGTGGCAATCACCTCGGCCCCCGCCTCACGGGCGAGCTGGATAGCCGCTGAGCCCACACCGCTGGTCCCACCCAGGACCAGGGCAGTTTCCCCCATCTTGAGCGCGGCGCGCCCCATCAACATCTCCCAGGCTGTCAGAAAGGCCAGTGGCACCGCCGCCCCCTCCACCGGATCCACGGCCGCGGGCAGGGGGAACAGGTATCGCGGCTCGATGGCGAGTTGCTCACGGTGGATGCCGTCGCCATGCTCGCCTCGAATGCCGTAGTCGTCTGAAAGGTGATCCTGTCCAGCCCGGTCAAAGGGCGAAGTGCCGGAACTCATACCCGGTTGGATCACCACGCGCTGACCTATCTCCAGGCCGGGGCGCTCCTCCAATCCCTCTCCCAAGGCCAGGATCTCCCCGGTGCCATCGCTGCCGGGAATGCGCGGCAGGGGAATCTCCAGCCCGGGCATGCCACGCCGCACCCACAGATCCAGATGGTTGACCGAAGCAGCGAGGACGCGTACGAGCACCTCCCCCGGGCCCGGCTCCGGGGCTGGGAGGTCGACGATCGCGAGAACCGAGGGTGCTCCATGGCGGGAAATGTGAGCGGTCTGCATGTCCGCCACCCCTTGTATCAGAATCAAGCGCCGGCTGCGATCCCCGCACCCACCCCCCGGACATCACCCTAGTCTTGGCTCACAGATCAACCTGCACCGTGCGGCCGCCGGTCGCCGTGCAGAGCCGCTCCCAGTGGCGGCGCAGGAAGCTACTTGCATCGACGAGCAGCACATCAAAGGCCACCTGCCGGTAGCGACTCTGTTCCGGCAAGAGATCCGCCATCAGCTCCAGGTTCCAGCGCCTTCCGCCCGTGGGCGCACCGTCTGTAAGCGCCATGATCGTGTCTACACTCTCATCCGTGAGGGCCAGCAGAGCAGCATCCCAAAAGTTGCCCGTGCCCCGCTCGTTGCAGCCGTCGAAGAACTTGATCGCCGCGCGCACATTGCGCTCGGTGGCCGGAACGAGCTCCTCCTGCCAAGGGTGCGGTGTCTCCGTGTAGGGGATCACATTGAAGTGCGTCGTCTCCGGCAGAGACTCCAGGGCCTGGCGCAGCTCATCGGCGGCCACATCCTTGCGCGTGCGGCCGCCGCCACGTTCCATCCAGATTGAGCCGGAGAAGTCCACCAGGAAGCACACGCGCTCGGAGATGACCGGCAGGCCGACGAAGCTGGAAGTGGCATTATCCGGATGAGTCTGATCGGCGGAACTGCCGCGCACGGGACGCCATCCCTCTGTCGCTTCCTCCGCCAGGCGGCGCCAGGGCCGCGGATCAAGCCGGTGTTTCATGCCGGTCAGGCGGCGCAGGTGGCCCACCGCGCGCCAGCGCAGGCGCAGCTCGCTCTCCTTCTCCAGGCGCTCGACCAGCACCAGCAGAGCCGCTTTGGATTCCAGAGCCGCCAGGGTGTCCAAAGCCGCCTTGCGCACGGCCATTTCCGGGTCCGCCGCCAGGGGCCTGACGCGCTCCACGGCCCCGTCACCCTGGCGCCGGGCGAGCACTTCCAGCCCCGCCACGCGCAGGGCAAAGCGCTTGTCCGAGAGGGCCCTCGTCAACTGTTCGGAGAACTCCGGCAAGGGATGCCCCGCCGCCTCCACGGCCTCCAGCGCCAAGAGCGCCGCCGCGCGCACTTCAGCATCCTTGTCGCGGCCGCAGGCCTTCACCAGGGCCGGAGCAACTTTTCGCTCCACCTCTCCGGCCAAGAATCCGGAGCGGGCCAGCCGTTCCAGGCTCCAGGCCGCCGTGCGGCGCAGGCCGGCGTCCCGCGCGCCAAGACTTTTCTTCAGGAGCTCGCCGTCCACGGCCTGGGGCATGCGGCCCAGGGCCTCAGCCGCGCGCAGCACAACCCAGTCGTCCCGGGAACCGAGCCCCGCCTTGCCGGAGAGAACCTCCAACGCCACGGGCGAAGCGGCGCGGCCAAACTGGATCTGAGCCTCGTCGGCCACCATCGGCTTCTCATCCGCCAGCGCCTCGGCCACCAATCCCCAGGCCTCGCCGAGTTCTCTTGGAGCGCTGACCTCCGCCAGCCGCAGCACAGCCTTGCGCCGCGTGGAATCATCCTCAGCACGTAGGTCACGCTCCAGCTCCGAGAGGTCCGCCGCCAGCGGCGCGACTGGCGCGCCACCCGGCGCGGGGGAAGCACTGGCCAGGCCAGCCACAGACAGCAAGAGAGGAATCAGCATCAGCGCCGCCTAAGGTAACGGTTTTCCGTCGGCGGCGTGATCGTGCCATGCTCGGCAAAGGCCTCGGCCATGACATCCCGCAGAGCAGTGCGCTCGTCCACCCGTCTGCGCTCGGAGCCCAGTTCGAGGTAGGCGTCGCCACCCCCGGCCAGGAACGAGTTCATGGTCACCCGGTATTCGCGCTCCGGCGCCAGCGGCTCCCCCCCCACGCGAGCCCCCAGCACCCGGTGACCGGCAGCACCCTCACGCACCTCCAGCACCAGGCCGCTGAACTCCATGCCCGAGTGGGCCTGGCCTTCCACGGCCCGCCGCAGGGTCGCCAGGAGCTCCGCACCGGTCAGCGTCACCGTGACCAGGTGGTTGCCGAAGGGCAGGATCTCGAACAGATCCCGGCGCGTGACCGTGCCCGCCGCCAGATCGCAGCGAATGCCTCCGCGGTTTTGCAGAGCGACATCAGCGCCCGTGCGAGCGCGCATGACATCGGTGATCAAGTTGCCGGCGGGGG